>JAJYZJ010000121.1 GCA_021800035.1 archaeon | reverse complement strand
CCCCGTGGTTGTGGACTTCGCCGACCCGTGGTGGAAGCCTGGAGACCCAGAGCTATACATGAAGACGGCCGCCACCTTCGCGGGAAAGGAAGCCCAAATGGCATCGCTCGTCACATCGGATAGCAGGATTCTCCTCAGATTTTTCTCGAACTTCACCCGCAACGCCCTGTTCCTTCCAAGCGGCGTGGACACGGCGCTCTTTTACCCCTCCCCGCAAGACGGTTCGTCAGGATCGAAGAAGGTAAGGATAGGAGCCACTGGGAGCTTCATTAAAGCAAAGGGAAGCTGGCTGCTTATTCCCACACTCAGGATGCTTGTGGAGCGAGGGTACGACTGCGAACTGCTCCTTGTGGGTGGAGGAGAGGATCTGAGCTCGATTCTGAGCGAAGCAGTGGCTGCAGGTCTCCCCGGAAGGGTGAGATCCACCGGCAACGTCTCAAGAATGAGGCTGGCCAGAGAGCTGTCGTGCTGCGACGTCTTTATTGTTCCCTACGACCCTCAGACTTCGTCAGCGTTCTTCTTTCCTACCAAGGTTCCGGAGATGATGGCTCTCAGGCGGCCAGTTGTGGCGACGAGGCTCTACGAGCTAGAGAAGACCTTCAGAGGCGGAGCAGAACTGCTTCTGGCCGAAAGGGATCCAAGCGACTACGCTGAGAAGATTGCGTGGCTCATAGACAACCCCGGGGAGGCGCAAGCGATAGCAGAAAACGGGTTCAGGCGGGTCACTTCAGAGTTCCGATGGGACACGCTGGCCCGCCAAATGCTTCACGCGGTGGGGTCTCCGGCGGACCACAATACAGGGTAAGCTTTGAACTGCACCTTGGCTGTCGCGCACGGGCTGCACTGGCAGCCCTCGAGGCTCGGTGAGCGGGAGACCTGAGGAGAGTGACCGAGAGGATAGAGGTGTCCAAGGCGAGAAACGGCAGGAACATGGTGTTTGTTATGAATGTGTCGCACTTCCCCCGTGGAGGAGGGTTCGAGCGCGTTGTGTACCTGCTCTCACAAGAGCTTGCGCGTGAAGGCTTTGGAGTGGAGGTGTTGTGTGAGTCTTGGGTCAATGACGCTCATCAAGGCGCTACGCGGCCCGTAGGTGCGCTCGGCTTCTATCCGCGGCTGTGGAATACGGTTTACTCGTGGGGTGAGCCCAAAGAGGAAACATACTTTCTTTTCGAGACGGCTTGGACCGCGCCCTCAGCACTCGCCTCAAAGGTCAGGGGTATGCCAACTGTGATGCACCTGCATGCGCTTGAGAGCCAGCCAGGCTTCGGCTGGGGTGAGGGAATGAGGTATTACGTGGCCAGTCTCGAGAGTATGGGCGCAAGGTTCAGCGATCTGCTTCTCACCGTGAGCCTTGATGAGAGGAAGATTCTGAGCTCCCGCTTCAAAAGGAAGCGGGTTGAGTATCTCCCACTTCCGGTTGATGTCCACCCCCAGGCCGCGACGAACGTGAAGCGCAAACTGATAAATGAAATTCGGGGAAAGCTCGGACTCGATTCTGAGGCGATTGTTGTTTCCTTTTTGGGAGGTATGGACTACCCTCCGAACAGGGTGGCGGCTGAGTTCATCTGTACCAGGGTTCTACCTCTCGTCCTCAACGCCTCCGCGCGCAAAGTGCTCTTCCTCTTGATAGGTAAGAGTCCCCCCGCGTCCGCATTCACTTCAAAAAACGTTCGAGCCACGGGTTATGTCGAGTCGTTCAGTGAGTGGTTGATGGCAAGCGACCTAGCGCTCGCGCCAGTCTTCGGCGGCGGAGGCGTCAAGACCAAGGTGCTCGACTACTTGTCCTGCGGCCTACCGGTGATTGCTACAAGTAAGGCCGTCGAGGGCACGGCTCTTTCGCCTTGGGAGCATTACGCCCCAGCCGAGACAGACCGGGAGTTTGCGCAGAGAATACTCGGTTACCTGCGCGGTGATTCGGTCTACGATGCGATGGCGGAAGAGGGGTTTAAGTACGTTTGCAGAGAGCACGCGTCACAAGCCGTTGTGGGCCGGCTTGCCCATATGCTGGAGAGCATATAGCTTGAGCGCGCCGGATGCTCCCCGGCCACTCCTTGCAGGTGTTCCTTCACGTTGTGGTGACAGACTAACTGGAGACTGGGGTGGGAGACAAGCATGTGGAGCCGAGGTGTTTGCCGCAGTGGAGGACGCGGGCTCAGAGTCGACCAGGTTAAGGGAGGCGGTCAGCGTCGCTGCACCCCAGAGCGGTTACTTCATCCTCTGGGTGGCTAAGAACCGTGGATTGCCGCGCCTTTTAGGGAAGCCTTATTTGGTTCACTTTGAGGGAAGTGAGTTGGCGCATGTCTTCACATTTTGAGCGGCTGCTCACAAAAATAGCTGCGAAGGAGGCTAGAATGTGTGTCGTAGGGCTGGGTAGGGTTGGCCTGCCTTTCGCCGTCGCTTTCGCCTCCAAAGGTGTCAGGGTGACCGGTGTTGACGTAGATGAGCGCAGAATCGGTGAGGTGTCGCGGGGGCGGCCGCCGTTCTATGACCGCACACTCGAACAGGCGCTCAAAGACGCATCCGTCAGGGACAAGCTAACCACCACCAAGGAGCTTAAGGAAGCCGTGCAGGCGTCGGATGTGGTAGTTGTCACAGTGGGTACACCCGTGAACGCTTCTCAGATGCCGGATTACTCCCAGCTTTCGGGTGTGCTTGAGGCGGTCGGCTCGACGAACATCACGGGGAAGCTGATCACGCTGAGGTCCACTCTGTCCCCACGCACCACAGTTGACTACGTGATACCTCTCCTCGAAAACCTGACCTCTCTGCGTGAGGGAGTGGACTTCGGAGTGGCTTACTGCCCCGAAAGGATACTTGAAGGCAGGGCGCTTACCGAGCTTGTCACGCTCCCTGAGATAGTTGGGGCGGCCAGCCCCGGCTCAGCCGAAGCCGCCGGTCGGCTGTTCAGGCTACTCAAC
>JAJYZJ010000046.1 GCA_021800035.1 archaeon | reverse complement strand
GCAGTCATAAGCACAGCCGCCAGATGCCGTGCCTGAACCTTCACGAAATTGCGTGGAAAAGGTTGTATTTTGGTCTTTACACAAGTGGTCGCATAATTCCATTCCTACTCGTTTACCGAACGCTCTGAGCGGGCGAGCGTTTGCTGGGTGAATTATTTGCCAGCCAGGAGATTGAATGATCGCGCTCTAAGCTGGAGTATCTACCGGCGTCCGTAGCGTAACAGTCTTTCGCACTCGGCCCAGAGGCGTGCGTCACGAGTTTTCGTACGCGCGTGCTAGATTCATCAGCAATCTGACATACGAGTACTCGGCCCCAGCCAGCCCTTTGACCAGCCCGCTGCCCTCGACTACGTAATACTCATCCGGCGCATGTGCCCTCGCGCCATGACCCAAGCCGAAAATAACAAGCGGCAGCCCGAGCGGAGGATTCGTGAACGCGTGCAGTGGCGCTGTGCCTGCCATTCTCGGCCAGACCTCAGGGTCGTAGCCCAATTCCTTGTAGCTTGTTACAGCCGCCTGGATGCATGGGGAAGCGGGATCTGTTATCGCCCATTTCTCTCCCACAGCACGCCCGAAGTCGTCATCTGTGGCAATCACTCTGATGTCGCCGAACCCCCTGGACCTCAGGTGTTCAGTCAGCACCCGGTTCACCCGTTCTGCGCTCATCTCAGGCACCAGCCGCACTTCGAGCTTTACCTTCGCCCTGCTCGGAAGTATTGTCATAAAGCTCGGCCCAGTGTACCCAGCCTTTATGCCCTGAATGTTCAGCGTTGGAGTATAGAGAAGCCGCTCAAGCGCCTTTGTGCCTGAGAGGTCATTATAGAACCTCTTTACCCCGAGTGAGCTCTTGATAGAATCAAAGTCCACCCTTTTTGCAAGCGTTTCAAGGAGCGCCCTATCATTTTGTCCCGGGGCCCTTATGTCGTCGTAAAACCCCTTGACAGTTACGAGCTCGGGATCAATAGGGTCGGCCTTCATTGTGGCGAGAGCGTTCACGAGCCTCCAAACCGGACTTTCTACGAGCGGGGCATAGCTGCTGTGAATCTCATCCTTCGTCGGTCCGCGCCCCCAGCTTTCACCGGAACACTCTAGCTCAAGTTCATAGACCCCCTTGCATCCAAGGTGCAGGGACACTTCGCCTTTGATATTCTGAGAAGCGAGAGGCATGATAACGGCGCGGGCATTCCGAAATAACTCCTCGTGTTCAACTATAAAGCCGTAGAGATGAGGGCTGCTGATTTCTTCTTCACCCTCTGCAACAAACTTCAGGTTAACCGGCAGCTTTCCGTCGATATCCATGACGGTGCGAACTGCGTTCAGGAATGCCATCATTGGCCCCTTTGAGTTCACGGCTCCTCTTCCCGCGATTACTCGCTTGAAGGGCGGCATTTCCACCACCTTCGGCTCGAAAGGGTCCTTTACCAGAGTCCAGCGCTGCCCTTCAACCTGTTTTACGTCATACATCAGGTAAACGAGGATGGTTGTCTTTGCACCGCAATCCAAGTGACCGTACACGACGGGCATACCCGGAGTACGGAAGATCTCGGTCGTAGTGCAGCCCACCCATTTGAAAAGATTCCTTACCAGCTTTGCGCACTCTTCTATTCCCCTGTTCTCGGCAGCAATGCTGGGCTGCCTGATCAGCTTCAGAACGTTTTCTATGTGTTCGTCGAGTCTTTCGTTTATTGCTCGCTCAACCAAGTCAGGGTCAGGGTTCTCAGCTTGGGCCAATCTTATTCACAGATGGCAGTGGGCTCAGGGCCAAACTAAACCTTTTCCTGAGATCGTCCGTAGCTCCACGTGCCGCCTTTTTCGATAGGTGTGAAGCTTGCTAAGTTAGGGTGCATGGTATCAATGGGTAACTATCTCGAACGCATACTATTCGCTTCCATAGTAGTGAGTTCAGCCAGCTCACCAAGAAGAGCGATCAGCTAAAACGTGTAAATTTAGTGCAATCCGAAGTGTCGCGGATCTTCCCGCCGTGCGACCAATCCCGTGCGATTCGCGAGCGCACAACTGTCTTGTTGCATTAGCTTCAGCCCCACCCAGCTCCTCTCTGATTCGCATGTCGCGCCTTGTGACACTCCGCGCCAAGGAGGATTCTAACCGTGAGGACTCGCGCTTCCAAACGTATCACGCTCGTTCGCAGAGCCATTTGTACATCAAGCTACTGGAGAAGTAATCCCTCCGATCGTAATTTGCGTTCTCGACGGGCCGGTTGAGTTAGGATTTAACCTCGGGCCGTCTTGAAACCCCTTCGTTCCAAACCTCGCTCGACAGGCTGGTTCTGCGACACGGAAGTCTGACAAACCGGCTAAGGTACGTGAGTAGTGCGTAGGTCACAAGTGCACTAGCACCCGCGTGAGAGTCAATTGCGGTCCGAATAGTACCGCCCCAGTAATGTGGGATATCCGCCTACAGCGTCCAGCCACTATACATGCAAGAACCAGACGCCAACTCCGGGGACGCTCAGGCATACGCGTTTCCCCGTGTCATAATCTGAGCGCCAACGATGCCCTACCCTGACAAATATGACCCGATAATCCCCAACTCTGAGCTTGTACAACCCCTCAAAAATCGCCTTCAGCCGTTCTCCAGTCCTCAGGCTCCCTGCCCTCCCTAATCTGACCAGTCCACACGCTCTCCCTGTGCGGACAATACTAATGGCGAATTCTTTCTTTCGTGCGGAGGGAATTTTTCCAGGGCCACAGTGCATTCATGCCTCTTCCACACGGCAGAGCTCATCGTAATGTTTTCTACAGTACCAGCTTTCTTCTTCAGCACAGTATTCCGCAGCGAGCTCTGAGCACCCGGGGTACTCACAGCGCTTCGACGTGCTCAATCCCGACAGGCTCCTGAGTTATGCATGACGCTAAGCAACCATTCACCAGCAAAGCCTCTGCTATCTTGATAAGCTTTCTCGCTTCCGGGTCGAGTGCCCGTGTCATGCTCGTTCACGCACAAACAGAGCCACTTGCCCAAGAACCAGATCTCTGAAATTCCCCGAGTATCCCGAACAATTCCGAAAAAGCTTATGCCGAGTACGAGCCATCACGCTCTGGTGCACGCCCGTGACCAGATTTTCGCTCAAATCCAGATTGTCCAGCTCAAAGGAGCCAGCCTTCGGAACTTGGATTTCTTCCTCCTCCCTAGTATGCCTTGACGCACTCAAGGAAATGGAATTCCAGTGGTTCATGATAGACACCGAACACGCACACGTGAACCCCGAGACTATGGCAGCGATGGTATCATCACTCGGGGATAATGGCCCTGCGCCGCTCGTGCGCGTCGGGAACATTGACCAGTATCTGATAAAACAGGCGCTCGACTCTGCGGCTGAAGGGATTCTGGTTCCGCTTGTAAGCACAGCTGCACAGGCAAAGGCGGTCGTAAGCTTTGCAAAATATCCTCCCCTAGGCGTAAGAGGAATTGCTGCGGCAGCTTCTACTCGGTACGGCTTGAATCTCCCTGAATACCTACGTACTGCAAACTCGGATACACTCGTAGGCGTGCAAATCGAAACCAAAGAGGCCATGGCGAATCTTGATTCGATTGCGGCTGTTGAGGGATTGGACCTCCTCTTCGTTGGGCCGCAGGATTTGACCCTGAACCTTGGGCTCGGGCATGATCGATCGAATCCCAAGGTTAAGGAAGCGATGCAGGAAGTTGTGAAAGCATGCGAAAAACACGGGAAGCTTCCAGGAACGCTTGTGATTAATCCTGAAGAAAAGAGATCTGCAGTGGAGCTAGGATTTAGATTCATATCGCTTGCATCGGACATAAGGTTTCTTATCCAGGGTGCAAAGTACTATCTCGACTCGTAGAAGGTTGTAGAGGATTCGGGCTACGTCCTACTTAACGATTTTGAGTGCTCTCTTGCAGCGTCTTGGAGACTTGGCCAGTGTCGCACCTTCCCTATCCTGAAGCGATTCTGCTTTACACAGGTAGTGGCTTGAACGGGTACGCTCCACACTGTCCGCCAAAGACCCAGGCCGAGCGAGAAAATCCAAGCGGGCTAGCAACCGTGGTATAGTGCATTTCACCGAAACCGAAAAAATAGCAGCTAACCGATTCTGTGCCCTCTATCCCGATTTCGGGATGAGAAGGTCCGATGCGGAACGTGAGGATGGGTGCGAAAAACACGAAGAGCAAAGAAATGAGCACCAGAACTGACACAACCACGGCAAACCGCACCATGCCTGTTCTCTTTGCCAAGCAACACTTTTACTTTACCTTGGCTCTACAGGAAAATCTTCCCCCCGGCAAGGATGAGCAAGTCACCGACGAATATTAGTAAAAAATGCGTTCTCTCACAAGGCCCCTCTGACTCGTAGGAAAAAAATCACAGCTCACAAGCCTACCGCCTTCGGGCGAACGGGACCCTTCTAAAGTAAGGGTAGGCTACCCAGCTATTCGTTTAACTGAGTTATCAATAACAAATTCCCTTCGGTATCTTTAAAGAAAGCGACAGCGGCAATCTCGTCATAAGCTATCGGCCCCTCAGCTCTGTTTGTCTTTGTCTTCTCTGCCCGCTGGAATTTCACGCCCTTTTCCTTGAGATTGGTTATAGAAGATGCAGTCGATTGCTCGGACTTCCCCATTACCCATCCAGCGAGATGACAGTCTCTAGCTTAGGTAAGAGCTGGAGGTTAAGCGCCTGCCACGATCGATTTAGGCTAGTTGATTACTGAAAGACAGAAAATCGCCTAGCTCAGCGCAGTCATTGAAGCAACCTGTTGAACACAATAGTTATAGATTAACTAATGACGCTTAAGAATCGGTAGAAGGAGCTCAGCGCTCTAATGCTCAACGCTCAATCGTCTCCCACCTTCCGGAGCTGAAAGATCTGTAACAGGCGTCGAGCATCTGATTAACCACTAGTCCGTCATTGAAGTTTTCAGAGGGTAACTCGCCCTTTGCAAAGCTATCAGTGAAGTCCTTGAGCTCGTCGACATAGCCATATAGCAACGCTTCTCTCCAAATCGGGTAAAGCCAACCCTTCGCAGCCTCGGACTTTTCTACAACATAACCCACTTTCGACTCATCTGCCACCGTAAACAGCTTGAGTCCTGTCTCCCTTGTGACGTCCAGGAACAACGCTCCTTCACTTCCGAAAATCTCGAACCTCAGGTCGAGCCCCCCACGCGCTGACCAGCTGTTTTCGGCCTGGCCAATTTCTCCGCCGGAATATTTTATGAGCGACACACTTCCATCTTCAGCATCCGTTTTGTCTCGGTGAAGCTGAGTTGAGCCAGCTCCGAATGCCTCCCTCGGTTCGCTGCTGACCAGCTTTCTCGTGACTTCGAGCGAATGACAGCCCATATCGAGTAGCGCGCCTCCTCCTGAGAGTTCCTTCTTCCAGAACCATTCGCTATGTGGTCCGAAGTGCGCTTCCCTCGCCCTGACGTGAAAGACCCTGCCCAACGCTCCTTCCCGAATAGTCTGGGCAGCTCTCCTTATTTGTGGCAGGTAGACCTGATTCTCGGCGTAACCATGTAGAACACCGCCTCTGGTCGCCGCGTCCACAATCTCTTTCGCCTCCCTTGCGTTTCTCCCCAGTGGCTTCTCCAGAATCACGTTTTTGTGGTTATCCGCGCAGGCTCTTACCGCGTCTGCGTGCAGGAAGTTGGGTAAGCAGATGTCCACCGCGTCGAGCTCCCTGTCCCGGCAAAGCTCATCCATAAACTCGTCGCCTCCAAACCAGCTACTGATTCCCCAGCTCCGGGCAAAGCTTTCAGCCCTCGTGCGAGACGCGACCGAGACCACCCTAACGTCGCACAATTGTTTGTAAGCCTGCATGTGGAAATCGGCGATGAATCCACTACCCAGAATCCCGATTTTGAGCATGAACGGTATCCCAGGCTGACTGATTAAATCTTATCCCTGAACAGAACAGGTTACGAAAACGACCTCTCTCTGGAACCAACCCCCCCATCCATGCTTCTCATGCCCCTAGTTGCCGCCCAGACGCAAACCGGGCCCCGTCCCATAACTACGCGAAGCCGAATTTACTGGCTACGCGTCAAAATTTCTATAAGGCGTTGGGCAAAATGCCACCGATGCTCAATATAGCCATCATCGGCTGTGGCGGAATAGCCAAGGTTCACGCACGAGCGTATTCAAACCTCAGAGATCGGGCGAAAGTGATAGCGGTAGCCGACATTGATTACACTGCAGCAAAGGAACTCGCAGGGATTACGGGTGCCGAGCCGGTAACCAATTACCGAGAACTGCTATCGCGAGCTGACGTGGATGCTGTCGACATATGCCTGCCTCACCACCTTCACAAGCAGGTGATTATAGAATCGCTCCGAGCAGAAAAGCACGCGATGTGCGAGAAGCCCATGTGCCTGACAACACAGGAAGCGGACGAGATTCTGGCAGCAATCAAGGACTCGAAAAGGATGTTTATGCCCGCTCATAACCAGGTGTTTACTCGGGGGGTTCAGGAAGCGAAGGGGCTGCTGAACGCAGGCGAACTGGGAAGGGTGCTCTTCGTAAGCACTCAGGACTGTTTTGTGAATTCAGGTATAACCGGGTGGCGGACAAAGAAGGCGCAACTGGGCGGAGGCGAACTGATAGATACGGGTTACCATCCCACTTATCTCCTGAATTTCCTATCTGGTTCTCGGCCCAGAACGGTCTACGCACTGGGAGCGAGGCACAGAATAAGAATGGAGGGCGAAGATACCGCGTTCATTGCTCTAGGCTTCGAAGACGGCTCCCTAGGAAGCATCCACTCTTCTTGGGCCTACGAGAACCCGAATTTCGCCCCCTTGTTTTCAGTGGTGTGCGAGAGTGGTCAATTAACAGGGGGGCAGAACAATCTAGCAGTAAAAAACATTTCGGGAGAGACAAGGACTAGAGCCTGGCCAAGTAATGGCGACTCCTTTCGTAGCGAAATCGAACACTTCATAGATTGCGTGGAAACAAATGCCATTCCTCTCCAGACCGCAGAAGACGGAAAAAGGGCGCTTAGCGTCATCCAGGCGGCCTACCGCTCAATCGAGCTTGGACTTCCTGTAACCCTGAGCTAACCACCGTACTTTTTTCAAGCTGTAATCCTTGCAATCCATATTGCTCGCATGGTCCAATGCCTGAAGTCACTGAAAACCCGACCCCGCACGACCAAAGCACGCGGGTCTTGCCGCTCGCGAGTTCGAAATAATCTTGGCAAAAGCCAACACCCCCGGCTCCGAAACCTTCTATTCGTTGCAACCAGCTCTTGCCCGAGCTGATTGAGAACTCAGAGCACGTAGCGCGAAATCGCGGTCTCTGAAACCAAGCCCTCCGACGCGAACGTGAATGGTTCTATAGGCGGAGCGTGCAGTTCATTCTTATCTAGCTGCCGCGAGTATTCCAGCACTCCATGACAAGTGTGTCCTTTTACTCTCACTTTCACGAGCCCCCTGTTCTTTGCGGCAATTGTGCCCACATCAGAGTTCGAGCTGTAAAGAAGGGGGAAGGCATAGGTCACGGTTACAAACGGGCGCCTTGTCACGAGAATCCTCTTTTCAACGAACTCGGGTTTCGAGTCAGCCACCATTTTCAACCAGAGTGGTTGCAAATCATACCTTCGCGAAAGCAATGTTTGCGGTCCTTACCTTATTCTCATGCGCGCGTGCTTAAATCTTCTTCTGCGGTGCGCTGGCTACTTCATCTTACCCCTCCCCCTCCCCCCACCCCTAGTCAATTCGGATGGGACAACTTAAACGCCAAATCCTGCGCCTCCACGAACAGGAAGAGTTCGAAGCCGGTGAACAGCGCAGATCGCTGCGAGCTCGTCTATATTTGAGCTTGTTCGATTTTCACTTCTTCTCCCTTTTCGGATGAAAGATAGATTCCGTCTATTACAGAGTGTAGCAGGATGCTCTGTTCAGCGCTGACCACTGGGGAAGAATCGTCCCGGATACACTTTACGAAAGCCCGCACCATTTCGTAGCCAAGGTCAAGCTCCCTGAGGATTGGCTTGGTGTCGGTTAACGCGTTATCTGTCCTGCTGTGGAAGCTGATTTCTCGCAAAGCTTCGTCACCCGTCGCTTCCAGACCACCGCGGTCTCCGAGTATTCGGAGGCGCCCCAGTTCTCCCCTGTGCGAGACGTTCGCTGCCCAACCCGCCTCGATTAGTAGTGTAGCCCCGCCCTCGAACCTGACGAAGGCTGTGGCATAGTCCTCAAGCTCGAACTTGCTCGGGTCGTAATCTCCCCAGTTGAACTTTACTTCGTCCGGATTTTTTCCAAATGCTGTGTAAGTAGCGCCCGATACGCTCACTGGTTTTCGGAAGCCCAGAAGACAGAGCGCACTGTCTAGCGTATAACAACCGATATCAAGCATCACTCCCCGGCCCCCCGAAAGCTTCTTGTCAATAAAAGTAGGGATACCAGGTATCCCTCTTCTTCTCACGATGTAACCATAGGCAGTGTAGGCGTTCCCGAGCAACCCTCTCTCAGCATATTCTCGTCCGAACGCAAGCGCAGGGGAGAATCTGCTCCAGAACCCAACCATCAGCTTTTTTCCCGACTGCTTTGCAGCCCGGGCCACGCCAAGCGCTTCCTGCAGGCTCGCTCCGAGCGGCTTGTCTACGAGCGCATGTACCCCCCTGCGAAGAACATATGACGCAACTTCGGAGTGCATCCCTGTTGGCGTTACCACGCTGACTGCGTCCAGACTTTCCCGGTCGAGCATCTCAGCGTAATCATCATAGGCTTTCAGCTTGAAAGTCCGCGCTGCTTCCTCCCTCCTGTTCGGGTCGACATCTGCTACTGCAGCAAGCCTGACATCAGCAAGCTTCGAATATGGCAAAAGGTGCCTGCTCCTGCCGTGCCCACCAGCTCCTATTACACCGACATTCAACTTTTCCAAGCGAACCATCTGTCAAAATGAGCTATAGCAATAAAACCGTTTGCGGATAAACATCCGGCAATCTCTGGTGTCCGGCGCCTGCAGGAACGCTCTTTGTCGAACTGACTGGATCTGTAACGACCACGAAGACGGCCTTGGGACTGCAAAAGCCGAGAGCGCCCGATTTGATTGGGCCAGGGTTTATGTGGCGCGTGCTTTTGTCCGCAGCTCGTAACCAACCAAATCGGCCGAGCTACAGCAAACCTGCCCTGCGCTCCAGCTCTGCCGAAACAGAGCGAAAGCGCTCCTCCTATAACTGGCTCGCGATTTCCGACCGCGGTCCAATCACTTGCAGGCGTTCGGAGCACCCGGTATCGAGCCGCGATGGACAAGAGGCAATAAAGATGGGGTGGGAACGGCCTACTCTTCGGATAGCAAGCTCTGGTTCACTCTCTGGAACGGCACAGTGACAGAAGTCTATTACCCCACGGTCGACCGCCCGCAACTTCGCGACCTCGAACTCCTGATTACTGACGGAGTTTCGTTCTTTCATGAAGAGAAAAGACACTTGGATCATTCGGTTTCGAAAGTCTCGGAGCACGCGCTGGGATACGTAGTCAGAAATTCCGACAAAGACGGGAGGTATTCGATTGAAAAGAAGGTCATAACCAATCCCCACGCTCCTTCGCTCATTCAACACGTCAAGCTTGAAGGCAATATCGAATTCCTGTCGAAACTGAAGCTCTACGTGCTCTGCGCTCCCCACCTCGAAGTCGGGGGCTGGGGGAATACCGGGCGAGTGGTGCACATAGGAGGTAGGTCTGTGCTCACTGCGGAAAAGAACGGCGTATGGCTTGCGCTTGCAGCAAGCCTGCCTTTTTCGAAGACATCCGTGGGCTATGTGGGAGCGAGCGATGGATGGACTGATATTTCCTCCAACCTTCAGATGGACTGGGAGTTTGACGAGGCTCCCAATGGCAACATAGCTTTAACCGGCGAACTGGTGCCTGGCACGAGCACCGAATTCGACATCGTGCTCGCGATGGGCGAAAGCTACCACCATGCACTGACTGTTCTCTTTCAGACACTGGCCTCCCCGTTCAGTGAACTTTACGAAAAATTTGTGGAGCAGTGGGACAGGGCATGCGAAAAAATGCTCCCACTTGGCCGGTTCTCTGGCGATGGGGAAAATCTCTACAGCTCAAGCTACAGCCTTCTTCTGGCTCACGAAGACAAGACCTACCCCGGAGCAATCATTGCTTCACTCTCAATACCTTGGGGGGAGTCGAAAAGCGACGACGATCAGGGAGGTTACCACTTGGTATGGACAAGAGACCTCGTAAGCAGCGTCACTGGCCTACTTGCCGCAGGCAATCGCGAAACCGCGCTCAAAGCGCTGGTCTACCTTGGAGTAAGCCAGCTTGAAAACGGAGGTTTCCCACAGAATTTTTGGATTGACGGCGACCCGTACTGGCGCGGAGTTCAGCTTGACGAAGCCGCATTTCCCATAATCCTCGCGTGGAAGCTCGATCGAGATGGATTGCTCTGGAGCGTTGATCCCTATCCCATGATTATGAAAGCCGCCGCTTTCATAATCAGAGAAGGTCCGGTGACCCAACAGGACCGCTGGGAGGAAGCGAGTGGCTACTCGCCCTCGACGCTGGCGGCAACGATCTCATCTCTCATTTGCGCGGCTGAGTTTGCCAGAAAGAAGGATAATCAGGTTACAGCCAGGTTTCTTGAGGAGTACGCAGATTTCCTCGAGAGCCATATCGAGGACTGGACAGTCACGAAGACTGGCAAGCTCGTCCCAGGAATTTCTAGGCATTATATCCGGATAACTCCGGCAAACCCGTACAATCCGGTTCCCACTGAGAGCCCGGATACTGGGCAGATTGTGCTTGCGAATCAGCCTCCTGGAGAGCGAAATACCTATCCCGCAAATGAAATAGTGGACGGGGGATTCCTTGAGCTTGTCCGCTATGGAATTCGCAGGCCAGACGACCCAGTAATCCTGGACTCAGTAAAAGTTCTGGACAGCGTGCTCAGAGTCGAGACTCCTTCAGGTCCCTGCTGGCACAGGTACAACCACGACGGCTACGGTCAGGGTAAGAACGGCCTGCCCTATGAGGGATACGGCATCGGTAGAGCCTGGCCACTTCTCACCGGAGAACGAGGCATGTTCGAGCTCATATCTGGACGTCCCGCTCTTCCCTACCTCAGGGCTCTTGAGAACTTCGCGTCGTCAACCGGGCTCATCCCGGAACAGGTCTGGGACGAGGAGGACCTGCCGGCTGCACATATGTACAAGGGAGGTCCTACGGGCTCTGCTATGCCTTTGATGTGGGCGCATGCAGAATACCTGAAACTCCTTCGCTCAATCGCTGACGGAAAAGGGATTGACGTAATACAACCAGTGGCCGAGCGCTATGCAAACAGGAATGTCCCACGTGAGGGACCACATCTCGAAATCTGGAAACCCAACAGGCAACCCCCCAGTATTCCGAATGATTCGCAGCTACGCATACTCGGCTACTCGCCGTTTACGCTACACTGGTCAGGCGACAACTGGAAAAACCCCATTGACCAGAAATCCCAGCCTACCTCAGTTGGGATACACTACGTTGACATAAAGCCGTCCGACCTCCCACGGGACGCAAAAGAAATCAAATTCACGTTCCAGTGGATGGATTCAGGGGCCTGGGAGGGACGTGACTACACGGTAGAGCTTCGAAACTGAAATTATCTCTGGCGCGGTTTTTTCGGACTGACACCAGTTGCAGTTCCTCGCGTGCCTCCCTGAGACAATCCACCCAATGCGCCAGTAGTTCGCCTGTTCAGGTAGTCCTTAATCATCGCGCTGGCTTCGACCGAATTGTGGGCTCGTGCAAGACTGTTCGCGAGCTCCGGGTAACCCGAGCTTCGAACCCAAAAGGCAATATGACCTTCTTTTACGTGATACTCTACGCACCCAACATCTTCCTTTATGAGCCGGTCCATCTCCTTCTGCAATTGCTCAAGAGTGTCGGCTCGCCCAACTGTGCGATTGTAACTCCTGAAATAAAACGTGCTCATAATTCAATTGACGAGGCGAATTTGATAAAGCTTACCAAACAGCTACTCGGGAGGCTTCGGGCAGAAATCCTCTATTATCGCGTGAACCCATGCCAGATTGATCGGGAAGGCTACGAGGATTACGCGACGCCGCACCTTTCCCCTCAATCAGTTCGAGCGAATTTTTGAGCCGTGATGTTCCCTGAGTTTTACGAGCTTGGGGGTGATTACCGCGCGGCAGTAGGCCTTTTCGGGATTTCTTTCGTAATACCTTATATGGTAATCCTCCGCCCTGTAGAACGCCCTAAACGGCACGAGCTGCGTAACTATCGGATTTGAGAAAACCCCTTGCTCCTCTAGCTCACGTATAGCTTCCTCGGCTTCACGTCGCTGGCCTTCCCCGTGATAGAAGATCACCGAGCGGTACTGCTCTCCCTTATCGCCCCCCTGCCTGTTCAAAGTGGTGGGGTCATGAACTGAAAAGAAGACGCTGAGCAGGTCCCTGTAGCTAATTACTGCAGGATCAAACGTCACCTGCGAAACCTCTGCGTGACCAGTGCTCCCGGTGCAAACTTCTTCGTACGAAGGATTGGAAACGTGCCCGCCCGAGTAGCCGGGCTCTACCTTGAGCACTCCTTTGAGCTGTGAAAACATGGCTTCGGTGCACCAGAAGCATCCACCTCCAAACGTAGCAACTTCAACTTTGGTCTTGGCTGTCATGGTCACACTTGGCAAAGCAATAGCGCAGATATAGCACTTGCGGGAGAGTCTGACCAACCTTTTTCTGCCCAACTCAAGTAACATGTGCGCAGGAGCCCGGATGTGGCTGCGTGTAAAGCGCGCGGACGCGAATGATTTCCAAGCCCTGAAATAAAAAGTGCCCAAGGCACCTCAGCTTAGGCACGGGGGCTCGGGGACACGAGGTCTGCAATGTCGCGCTGGTACATGAGTATTCTCTCAGTGAGCTCAATCGCGCGGAGAACGCCCGGAGAAAGCGTATGCCGTTCCCTGAAGTCTGTGGTAGTCCTCATCAGTCGGTCATACAGACCGAGCGCTCGTTTTGATAACATATAATCCCTTTCGATCAGTGATGACAGAGTAGATTCTTGAAGCGCGTCCACTTCAGTTCGCACTGCATCCAGAAATCTGAGGAGCGTCTCAGGAGTCTTCGCTCCTCTACCTAGCAGGCGCTCAAGCTCTATGCAAGTGTCGCCCGTATTCTCAATCGAAATAGCCGCGACTCTGTAGTCAAGACAATCGATAATCCGCAAGCCGAAGGCAGACGCAAGCCTCGGGTTAAGGGATGCAGCTCGCACAAGCCGCACACTCAGGAAATACATGCGGTTGACTTCGCTGTCCCTGTCCGAAATGGTGGTTGACAGGCGCGCCTTGTCTCCAGAGGTCTTGAACACGTCCGCAACCATTCCCCTTACAAGAGAACTCATTCTCTTCATAATCACCTGAGGCTGCACAGCGCGAATATCCAGAAGGAACTGTGCTGTGATCTCGTTTGAGTTCTCATCTACCACTTCCAAGCCCGCGAGCCCCCTGACTACGCCCAGAATACGGGAGCGTTCGGCCGTAGGGATCTCGGCATCAGACTCGATCCGGATTGTGTTCATGCCCACAAGGTAAGCGCCCATTATTTCGTCAGTCATAGAATCGGTCAGCGGGTCATGCTGGGTATCCAGCCTTATAGTGTAGTCCTTGGCCGAGCCCTCTTCCAGTCCCGATGGAAAAATCAGAAGGCCGCCTTCTGCGGAGTCTCTCACTTCTACCAAGCTCCCCTTGTGCAGCCCTGTGCGCTCAATCCACGACCTTGGGAGAGAGACGACAAGGGTCGACCTGCCCATCTTCTGCAACCTCCTTGAGTCCATGTCTAGACCGCACTATACTTTATCATATGCGAGCGGGAAAACCCACACCCTTTAGGGGTGGGATGGAAGCGAGCCTGTTAATTATTTAAATAGTTACGTGGATAATGGTTGTGGTGTCTGTGGACCGGGCCTACGTTTCCCGCTTCTACCCTTCAAAAAAACAGGAAGAGGCTTTGAACAGGACGCTGAGGCTATGCTGTAACCTGTATAACGCCGCTCTTGAGGAAAGGATATGGGCCCACAGAAGCGGCGTAAACTTGCGGTACACCACGCAGGCGAACGAGTTACCCGTGCTCAAGGAGGCGTTGCCCGAATACGGGGAGGTGTATTCGCAGGTGCTTCAAGACGTTCTTAGAAGGATTGAAAAGACATTCAAGATTTTCTTTAAGAGATCAAAACAAAAGAAGAGTAAGGCTGGGTTTCCAAGATTCAAGCCAAAACAAAGGTACCGCTCGTTCACCTACCCGCAGGATGGATTTAAAACCCTACCTAACAACCATATACTGCTAA
>JAJYZJ010000045.1 GCA_021800035.1 archaeon | reverse complement strand
GTTATGAGCCAGAACACATGCTAAGCAGCTCGCTGCCACTTTACTAGTTCAAAGGGCAAACTCCCTGCAC
Source organism: archaeon (assembly GCA_021800035.1). GTDB lineage: Archaea > Thermoproteota > Thermoprotei_A > Marsarchaeales > Marsarchaeaceae > JAKAWJ01. The sequence goes on along the minus strand of JAJYZJ010000045.1, from coordinate 14,303 downwards.
TTGAGGGTTTCCCATGCAGAAAAAGCTGCATAAGTATGTGTTCAGCAGGAGGCTCATAGCAGCATCTGGGCCAACGGTTCAGTCTGGGGCGACGTGTTTCTCCCAATGCTTTGGAGTAGGTGTTTTCCCGTTTTGCACAGTTCCGAAATACCACGAGCCCATCCTGAAACAGACGACTCGCCCCAGAGCAACAAAGAGCTTATTGAGAAGCTCGGCCCGAGCTCTTTCTGCTAACAAGGATTACCAAAATCCTGTAGAGCTCCGCTCATTCGGACGGGGCTTTTGCGCCTGCGACTAGATACTTCAGCGAGTCATACTTAGAATATTCCACAGGGCCGCAACAGAGTTCCACCTGTTGAGAACATGACTAAATCAGGATGAATCAGGGGGAAGCAGCGGTTTCGCGGCTCCTGTCGGTGACCCTCACCAGACGCTAATGCTTATACGTGATAGCTCTTAGGCCGGGCCATGCTCGACAACAAGTGGAATGAAGCTACGTTTGCAGAGTTTGTTTCAGTTGCCGACCCTCGGATATCACCCGATGGAAATATGGTTTCCTACCTGATGTCCAGAACAAACCTTGATTCTGACAAAAACGAAAACACCACTGTTATTCGTAACCTCAAGACCGGAGAGGAGCGGTTCATTTCCGACGGTCTCCTAGCCCGATTCTCACCAGACGGTAAAAGTGCAGCCTATCTGAAAACAAATGAGAAGGAAGGAAAGACCGAGCTGTGGCTCCTAGACACTCGAACTGGAGATTCACGAAAACTGCTCGACGCGAAGGCCATCACAGAGGTTAACTGGTCGCCGGACGGCAGAAAGCTCCTCCTTATCAAGCCAAAGAAGGCGAATGACCCGCATGTGCTATTCGAGGCCGACCTTCCATTCTGGTTCGACGGAAAAGGATACAGTGACCGGGAAAAGACTATCTTCGAAGTCTACGACTCGCAAAGCGGGGCCAAATTGGAAGAGCATGAAATGGATTTTCAAGGGTTGCCGTATTTTCCTCTGACGCTCTGGCACGGGGACGCAATCGTATACAATCGGCCCAGCAGGAGTAAGCCGTTCACTTACTCCGATATCTGCCAGATAGACAGCGGGGGAGAGAAGACGTTATTCAGCAACACGGCCTTCAAAGCTGCAGCCTCTGACGGAAAATATCTCGTGCTTCTGGGCAAACCAGAAAAGAAGAACCACGCAGAACACAACTACCTGTATCTCTGGGACGGAAAAGAAATCACGGCGCTCACGGAGAAATTCGGGCGCGATGATGTCGGACTGAGCTATCCAAAAATGGACTCGAAAGGCGTAATATACTATACTTCAACGCGAAGCGGACGAATTCAGCTCACTGCGATCGGCCGGGACGGAATCGAACGGGCCCTAGTTGACGAAGATGCATGGGTCACCGGATTTGATGTGAGCAAAGACGGCAAAGTGGTGTTCGTGAAGGAGAATTCGTTCACTCCACCAGAAGTGTTCATTTACAGCGAGAAAGAAAATATCACCAAGTTAACATCTTATAACGAACTTGTCGCAGCCAGACTCTACTGCCGACCTCTCAAACGGGTTGAATGCAGCAGTGTAGGGGGGCTCAAAGTCGAGGGCTGGTACTTGAAACCTGACCTGAAAGATGCCCAAAAGGCTCCTGCTATCGTCTTTATACACGGGGGGCCAAAGGGGGCCTACGGCCACCACTTTGACCCTCTCGCTCAGGCATTGGCGAGCAAGGGTTACTTTGTGCTCTATACGAATCCGCGGGGAAGTAACGGTTACGACGAGGAATTCGCGCTAACGATTTCGGGTAAATACGGGCTAGAGGACTCGCAGGACATCCTTAACGTTTTGGGCGAACTCATCAGAATGGAGCCCTCAATCGACCAAAACAGAATTGGAGTGACTGGCATCAGTGGCGGCGGATATCTTACGAACTGGATGATATCTCATACAAACCGCTTCGCGGCTGCGATAAGCGAAAACGGCATTAGCAACTGGTTCACTCATTATGCTTTTTCTGACATCGGCTTCTGGTTCTGCAAAGATCTCATCGGGAAAGACCCCCTTTCAGACGAGAATTACCGGCTGCTCAGTCCTATCTACCTTGCAACCAGGGTGACCACGCCCACAATGTTCATCCACAGTACGGAAGACTACCGGTGCCCGCTTGACCAGTCGCTCATGTTCTACCAAACCCTGCGCGACCTGAATAAAGAGGCGTACATTGCAGTATTTAGGAAAGGCTCTCATGTTCACAGTCTGCTCGGCTCACCCGTTCATCGGAAAAAACGCCACAAATTGATGCTGGACTTTTTCGACTCGAAGCTTGTTCGGAAGGAGCCCGTCTTCAAACCTGCACTCTAACCCCCTTCAGGTTTGCGAGGAAATCAGTGAACCAGTGTCCCTAGACCGCCACTCTTCTCGTAGCCGCCCCACCGCAAGTAAGGAAGATGTAGATACGAACCGTTATGCTGTTGTGATACACTTTCCAAGCAGAGTGTAAGGCCTGCCGGTCAGGCAGGAGTGGCCCTTCAGCCGCATTGGTCATTTGCCTTCGGTTTCGGGGGGGGCGCGGATGAGTCAGGCCAGTGTAAGCGCAGCTTGCGTGGGCCCATGAACTATGCCCGTGCCCTCGACCAGCGGCACAAGAGCTACGTTCAGTTTACTTTTTGCATCCGTCTCGGCCCGAATCGCGCGTGTCTTTTCGCCGCAAAAAGCTAGGGCCATCGCGACACGAACCAAACTAACATCTGCAAGTTACTGAAAGCCGAACCCAAGGATACAATACTTCGACACTTGATATGAATAATCCGATGACTTGGAAAGCACTCTGCTGAAAGAGGGCGGTCCGACCGGCAGGCACATGGTTTCAGTGACTCAATGAACTGTCAAGCGGCAGATACTATACTGGGCTTCCGCACGAAACTCTTTATATCCGGCCCGAGATGAGGTATTTGGTTACGTTGTCGGTCAATTGGTCCCTCCCGTTCAATGAAAAGATTCAGGTGGCTGAAGGCATAAAATCTCTGACTCTTGAGGCATTCAGGCAGTTACACGAGTCCAGCATTAAGGAGCCGGCGACCTTCTGGGCGAAAGTTGGCTCGGAATTGGATTGGTTCAGGAAGTGGGATACCCCGCTTGACAATAGCAATCCTCCCTTTTACAAGTGGTTTGCAGGAGGGGAACTCAATGCGAGCTACCTCTGTGTGGATCGTCATGCGAAAAGCTGGCGTCGTAATAAAGTGGCATTTTACTGGGAGGGAGAGCCATGGGAAAAATCCGGTCCAAAGGATAGGAGAACGCTCACTTACGCGGATTTATATCGGGAAGTGAACCGGGTCGCATACCTTCTGCGCAGCCGCTACGGCATACAAAGGGGAGACGTAATTGGAATCTATCTTCCCATGATCCCCGAATTACCAATTCTCATGCTGGCCGCGGCTCGCATAGGAGCTGCCTTTACAGTTGTCTTCTCTGGATTTAGTTCAGATGCCCTCGCAGACCGATTCAACGATTCCAATGTCAAACTGGTAGTTACAGCTGACAGCGGATGGAGACGTGGTGCGGTAACGCCACTCAAGCCAGTAGTGGACACCGCTCTTGCTCACGTAAAGAGCGTGAGACACGTGCTCGTAGTCAGGCGCAGCGGGCTGAATGTCGAAATGCATTCAGGTCGCGACGATTGGTGGGACGAGGCGCTATCCCACGTTTCGTCCGGAGTCAATGTTGAGCCCGAAAAGATGAAATCTGAAGACACGCTCTATATCCTCTATACGTCGGGTACAACGGGCAAACCCAAAGGTCAGGTTCATGATACAGGCGGCTACCTTACGCTTCTACACGCGACTATGGGATGGGTATTTGATGCGCGCGATGAGGACGTATACTGGTGCGCCGCCGATATCGGGTGGGTCACGGGGCACTCGTATATTGTATTCGGCCCCCTCCTTGAGGGCGTTACCAGTGTAATGTATGAGGGCGCACCTGATTACCCCTCACCGGACAGGTGGGCATCCATAATTGAGCGCTACGGGGTTACGCTATACTACACGTCGCCCACTGCGATAAGATCTTTCATGAAACTAGGGGATGAGTGGGTGAAAAGACATGACCTTTCTAGCGTGAGGCTGATGCATTCCGTTGGAGAACCTATTAATCCGGCAGCATACCGCTGGTTCTCATCGCTCGTCGGAAAACCCCGAATACCATTCGGAAGCACATGGTGGATGACCGAAACTGGTGGCATTATGATCTCGCACGTCCCAGGCTTGGGAATGATACCCATGAAACCCGGGACGAACGGCATGCCCATACCGGGGATCAAAGCCGAGGTATTTGACGAACAAGGCAGGCCCCAGAAGCTTGGCGAGCGGGGGTACCTCGTAATCGAAGACCCGTGGCCCGGAATGCCAGTGACAATATACAAGGACCCAGAGCGATTCAAGCAGGTTTACTTCTCCAGGTTCAAGGGCGCCTTCTATAGTGGTGACTACGCGGTCAGGGACGAAGACGGATACTTTTGGGTCCTGGGAAGGTCTGACGAGGTCATCAAAGTGGCCGGACACAGGCTCGGCACATACGAACTTGAGTCCACTCTGGTTCAGCACCCAGCAGTTGCTGAAGCTGCCGTTGTTGGACGGCGCGACGAGGTGAAAGGTGAAGTTCCCGTGGCCTTTGTAATTCTACGCCAAGGCAAAGCTCCTAGCGAAGAACTGCGGCGCGAGCTAAATCTCTGGGTTCGAGAGAAAGTCGGACCGGTCGCCGCGCTTTCTGCGGTGTATTTCGTCTCGAAGCTTCCAAAGACGAGGAGTGCCAAGATTATGCGGAGAGTCGTTTCCGCGGTTGTTTCAGACAGAGACGTGGGGGACACAACAACTCTAGAGGATGGCGCTTCTGTGGACGAAGTAAAGCGAGCCTACGCAGAATTAGCAGAAGAAGTGAAAGGATCTAGAGTCCGCTCCGCTACCTAGCCATTATCGGAGTTCAAGAAGCAGTTCATGTGGCACAAAGTCCGGGACTGATACATCTCTCTGGGCAAGTTAAACTACCCATATGTTATAGTGTCTCATCTAAGAGGACAAACTCTGCCTGCCGTCACGCGGTCGAAGGCACATCAAACCCACAGTCCGGGTTTGTCATGAGACATGCCGGTAATGTCAAGCTCGAACAAGTGATTCGGCGTTTTGATGTGGGAGAGGCGGAAGTCAATGTAAACAATCGTTACGGCCTCTCGATTTGCACTACTTAGGGTTTAGGCTGATGCACAAGTAATAGCCTTAAATGGGGGCAGTCTCTTCGCGAGGCGTAGGCGTACTACTTGAGTCAGAGTCTATGAAGGCGGAGAGCAATGCCGAGCCTAACTATGTGCCAAGCAATGATCCAATGGTAAGTAGCTCGAAAATCATTCACGAGATGCTCTCGAGCCAAGGCAGCGCGGGAAGGACGCAGAAGGGAGGCAGGCAGTGCAAAAGGGCCAACATGTACGCACAAAAATATCTTGAGTTCTGCGTACGTAATGGTTTGCTAAGGAAGACATCCGGAGGCTATGTGCTGACTCCGAAGGGGGAAGAATTCACAGAATTCCTAGACAGAGCCTCATCACTCAAAAACGATATTCTCAGCGCGCATTTAGGATTTCCTCCATTATCAACCATAGAGAGATAGCCAAATAGTTAGCCAAAAAGCGGCACTTTACCTTCCCTCTGCTGGGACGAGGTTCCTTTTGGCTTACGAGTGGATTTGGCCGGTCGCATTCCCTAACGCGCCAGCTAGCAACCGGTGCCCTCTGCGTCTTATATTGATTTCCAATCTTATTTCGCTGAACTGTCTACCACGTGAGGCCAGCTCGGGACGGCAACCCCAAATGGGCCGCTATACGAGGACCTCAGTCGAAGCCTTTACCAGAGACTAGGCGCTCGATTCCGCTTTGAGCGCTAGAAATGTCCTTCTTCAATGATTCAATCTGCTGCATGAACTGGATAAATTTGACGCCCTTTGGAGTAGTTGTATACTTCGCACCCTGCCTCACTATGAGGCCGTTATTGAAGCAGAAATCCAGATATTTAGATAGCAGAACTGGGTTGAGATTGGAACGAAACATGATGTGAGTTTTACGAGAACCTTGAACCGCTGCACTCAAAACATCTCTCACGAGCTCCGGACGGCTCCTTCTTATGCGGAGGGGCTCCTCCTTGAATATTATAACCTCGTTTAGTTCAGTCACTTTAACCGCTTGAATCGTGGCCCTTTCTGCCAGTATATATAGATTACCCCTTGCATTAAGTATGGTACTCCGGAATCAGTAACCAAGGCAAATTAGTTGTGCGCCTTATCCCTGGAAGATGCCGTCCAAGAGTTCGGGATATCCCTATGTTGGTGAGGATAAATCGTCGGCCCACCACGCGATGTTCGTCTTTGCCCACTGGTGGTGTGCGACTTAGCCCATCGCTCTGTGCCGATGGTTCTGGAGAGCGCTTTAACATGCCAAGAAGTTCGCGATCAGAGCGTAGTAGTGACGATGCTACATCAATAAGCACGATTGATGCAGGGTGTCCCCCGCCGATTGCCGCTGTTAACTGGCGCTTTTCGCTGTTATCCAGTTCATCGCGTTGTTTTGTCATTTACCGAAACATTTAATATATCTCTACTATAGTCACACCTAATAAAAATTGGCTAAAATGACTATGAGTCTTCTAGAAAGAATAGATTACTCTTCCATTAAGAGTATCTCTCCAAGGGCGATTGAGACCTATGAAAAGGTCTTTTCGTTTAGATATAAAAATTTGATAAAAACTGGAATTTACCGAAAGACTAAATACCTAGCCGACATGGGTGATGGGACAACAAATGGAGGCCGTCAACATGTTTGGCGAGTGCTTGGGCGACGGACCCTTTTAACCGGTTCTGATTCGGATAGTCTTCCGAGTAAGGGGGCCGACTAAAGGTGTCGAGCCTAAAGTCTATCCGTGCGCTTGCGGCGAACGATGTCTTTGAAGGAGTAATTGAGCTGGGCCCGCGTGACCTGAAGAGGGTCGCGCAGCTGAAGGGTCTAGATTACGCTACGGCTGTGCGAACATTTCACAGGGCCCTCAAGGAGTTCGGTTTGAAGGTGTGGGCCGGCGCAAACAACGAGATGCTTGGTTTAGTAATGGCTTTCTTTGTCTGCAGCCCCGAGGTGGATTACAGAGACGTAGCCTTTGACGCGTTCTCCGCGCTGCCAAATCTGGCTTGTCTTGGAGTGGACATGACGGACCTTACGACAATATACGGCTTAATGTACGTTCCAGCCGATTCTGCTGGACATACCTATATGACACTTTTCGAAGAGTTGAAGAAGCGTCGGGTGCTAGCGGAATACTGGACTTACACAGTTAGCAAGCAGCTTCGATACTCATTGAGGCCTGAGTGTGTGGACTGGACCACAGGGAAACCTAGCTTTGACTGGGATGCTCTTCGTGACCGTGAGCCCGAAGATACCGTTTTCGGCCTGAGTGAGACCCCTCAGGCGGATTACATAGATCTGTTAATCATCAAGGAACTGGAGTCTGACGCCACACTCACATTTGCCCAAATATCAGAAAGACTCAGTCTAAAGAATGGCGTCAGCATTAGTGACAGGCTCGTTCTCTACCACTTTACTAACCATCTCATGGGACGGCGGCTGTTGTCTCGTTACAAGGTGTTTTTCCCGCTTTCGAATGTTGTGTCCACCTTCCTGATCGCGAAGGTTCGTCCGGGTCATCTCGATAGCTTTACTAGGATGGTAAGGCGAGCTCCTTTCTTAGGTATAGAGCTCTTTAACGAAGATGGCGAAATCCACATTTCCACACACAACGTGCCCTTGGAGCACTTGGAGGGATTCATCAAATTCGTCCACGGGAAGCTCGCCCCACTCGTGAGCTCACTCGACTTCAAGATGTCGATTCAGGGAATGAGACTTGTATATACAATTCCTTTCGAGCTCTTCGACCGCGAAACCGGAAGGTGGATGTATGACCCCGCACGCGACTTAGAACGAATTCAGACCAAAGCTGAAGGTCTCCGGGCAAAAACGGTTCTGAAAGGGATGAATCAAAAGTGACTCTGGCCAAAACCTTACGAAATATCGGGTCGGCTGAGATAACTTCTGGCGATGTGCGGCGAACGCTTGAAGATACACTGGGTGTGACAGTCACAAACGTGCTGTTTTCTGAGTGGTTGGGCAATGGCCGGGACTCTTCAACCATGCTTTCACCCAACCAGCTGAGAAAGCTAAAGTATGAACTTCGGCGAGTCTTTGGTGAGGTGGGCGACACCCTGTTTGAGCTAATCTTGTTCGACAAAGGTTGCTAAGTGCGAGGAGATGATTAGAGGCGTTCCACGGTCATATTCGTTTGATGGCAGACGCTTCCATTATGTAATTAATATTAAAGTTGTAATTTCTCCACAAGTTCAGGCGAAAGCGACTATTTTAAACTGTTGCGAGATATTTGTTATATAGCAAAGTCTAACCTGCTACTTCGTGTTTAAGTTCTAGGAATAGATTATGTATGTGAGCATACGTTGGACGTAGTCTGCAAATCCCAGGTGGATGCGGTAGTAGTGGTGAAACAGGGCTCATGAGTAAGGCTACATTGAGCCCAGCCCAGCGTCTGGTATCTATTTTTCGTATGAGGAAAGCGTGGTCGGAACGACTGCGAGCTGCAGAAATTCGGGGTGACTTTACGGAGAGTGACAAACTCGAAGTGAAAAACGAAAAGCCATTCTTATTCTATGCGGAATATCAGACAAACTGGGGCGGAACTCGTAATGGGGGGCGAGAAACTAAGATGTTCAAGTTTGACAAAATATTCAAGAAGAGTGTTGCCTCGGACGACGTTCAAATGGCCCGAATTAGCTTCGAGTGTATGAGGCAGCTCTCCAAGCGAGTTCAGACCGGCCCAGAGGACTAATGCACCCAAGCTGGTTTGTCCCCGGTTACGGATTAGTCAAGTACACGTGGCGGAACAGCCTAGGGTCTCCTCAAGCCGAGCGTTCCTTCAGCCATTAGACCAGATGTTGACGAAATCGGCCTGAATTAAGGGTTCGAATAAAGGCTTCGCGGTTCCAAAGGGTTCCCTTCTTTTCCTGGACCAGCGAAATTATTTCGCGCGAATCCCTTATAATCATAAACACCTAAGAAATTGTTCATGCCAAATGCCAGTTTCGGGTGAACGTGAGAAGACGGTCGTGGTTCACTATGCCGAACTTGCACTCAAAGGACAGAACAGAGCCAAATACGTGGGAGCACTGATCAAGAATCTGAAAGCTGCACTCTCTGACCTCGACCCCGTGAATGTACGGGGGGTTCAAGGAAGAATCCTGGTAGACGTTCCAGCACAGAAACTGGAGATAGCATGTAGCAGAATCCAGAAGATTTTCGGAGTGGCGTGGTTCGCCGAAGCTTCCACGACTAGTACAGCCTATCCGGCCATTTTGAGCGCCAGTCTATCAAAATTGGAAGACAACCACAAACCAGCTACGTCGTTCCGACTTGAGGCGCGCAGGTCCGACAAGAGCTTACCCTTCAAATCATCCGAACTTGTAATCAGGCTGGGCTCGGATATCTCAAACCAGCTTGGAATGAAAGTCAATCTGGATCATCCAGACGTCAACCTCCGAATTGATATAACGAGCCAAGCGGCGATAATATACTCGGAAAAAAGGCGTGGCCCAGGAGGACTGCCAATCGGGGTAGGCGGCAAAGTGATCCACCTTATGTCGGGAGGCATCGACTCACCAGTTGCGGCCTGGTTGCTCATGAAGAGAGGGTGCGTTCTCCGCTACCTGCATTTCTATCCATTTGCAAGCGCTGAGGGAGTCGTGAGTTCTAAAATTCCCAGACTCGTGTCAAAGTTGCGCGAATATGGCGGTGCGGATTCAGTTCTGCTTGCTCCCTTCTCGCAATACGAGCTGGCGACATTGAGCCTAGGAGAGAGGTCAGACGCCGTGCTCTTCAGGTACTTTACACGCCTGGTCGCGACGCGGCTTGCGGAGACCCTAGGATGCTCAGCGATCGGAACGGGTGACAGCATTGGTCAGGTTGCATCACAAACATCCGAAAATTTGGCGGCAATGGATTACGGATCGAGATTGCCGGTCTTCAGGCCTCTACTTACCTATGACAAGCAGGAAATCATAGATCGCGCCAAAGCGATAGGAACTTACGAGATAGCGCTCGAAGACTACAAGGACTGCTGCTCATTACTTTCCTCCCACCCCCGAACGAGAATATCTGCGCGCAGCATAATAGAGAGCGCTGAAAAGGCAGAGCTGCACAGAGTGGCAGATAAGGTAGCCAGAATGGTCACACTGCTCCGGTTGAGACCAAACGGCTCCGCTTTCATTACCCCGCTCTTGTCTCGGCTCGTAAACGATACACCGGACGGCAGTCAGAACCCATAGTCTGAAATGCAGAGTTTAGGAGATAATCTGGGATTCAGAAGAGCCCCCGATGGTTGATTTAATTGCCGCTCGTTCTACCTCCAAATGATTTATTCAGTTGCCATCGCTCCCTTGCCCAAATCTGCACAGGTGTTGTCAGATTCGCGTATTGACTGGAACCCGCAGGCGAACAAGAGAGAAGGGCTTCAATACTACTGGCAGACTCCCCCAGCGCCCGTACACCTTGACTTCTGCAAGTTCGCCAGCTTGGAAATATTGGCCAACAAGAATGACTTTAGTTCGGGAGGCAGAATATTCAGAGAATGGAGTGCCTCAAGAGTTGGCTCAGTTCGGATTTGAACGAACTTCCCCTTCTCTGGGTCCCCAAATTCACTCGCGTGTACCTTGGAAGGCTGGATTTTATGAACTAGGCAGTAATAATAAGTTTCGAACTGGAAACCCACAGCTGGAACTTCCCGGGATTGTTCAAAGGCCAGACTTACTATGTCCACTTTCGCACCCAGTTCCTCACACAACTCTCTTCGCAGAGCGGCTTCGGGTGAGCCGTCAGAAGGTTCTACTCCTCCTCCCGGAGCAACGTAGTAAACTTCTCTGCCCTTGCGAATGCGCTGAAACATAATCAGCCTTCCGTCGTCATCAAGCAAGATGGCTGCCACCCTATGCCTGTTTGGAGCCTGGGCCATTCCCTTCCAAAAATGTGTTCTTCTTCTTAAGTAGTATCGCTCACCGGAACCTTGGCACAAAGTGCTTAAAAATTTGCAGGGTTGAGCATAGAGAAGGAATTGACCATTGGCCTCCGCAATAATCGTTGATGGCCTCGAGAAATCATACGGCACAAAAAAAGCTGTAAATTGCATTTCCTTTACTGTAAATCAAGGAGAGATCTTCTCCCTGCTTGGCCCTAACGGCGCCGGAAAGACCACAACAGTCGAGATTCTTGAGGGCCTTAGAGAAAGAGACGCGGGTAGAATTGAGGTGTTGGGTATGGATCCTTGGAGGCAGGGCTACGAACTTCATAAGAGGATAGGAGTGATTCCCCAAGGTTTTTCCTTCTTTGACAAACAAAAACCAGTAGAAGCCATCCAGTATTATGCTGAACTATTCGGTTTAAAAGTTAATGCCCAAGAGATACTTGAAAAGGTGATTCTTGAGGAGGCCGCAGATACGGTATTTGAAGATTTGTCAGGAGGACAGCGGCAGAAACTCGGCCTCGCACTGGCGCTAGTGAATGACCCCGAAGTACTGTTTCTGGATGAACCCACGACGGGGTTGGACCCGCAGGCCAGGAGAAACCTCTGGAATGTGATTCAGGGATTGAAAGAAGGAGGCAGGACAGTCCTTCTTACAACACATTACCTCGAAGAAGCTGAGCTACTCGCTGATAGAGTTGCAATCATGAATCATGGCGAAATAATTACCAGCGGAACCCCCGAGGAGATAGTGCGTAAATACGGGTCAGGAAAAAAGATAGTAATAAAAGGAGGGGAAGGACTGTATTCAGCAATCATCAAATCAGGGATTTCGGGGGCCTTCCGGAATGACGATGGCGAGGTGAGCGTACCCGTCAGGGACAAGCGTGACATCATATCCTTGGTAACTTCAATCGAAAGCGCGGGAGTAACCTGGGGTGATATCCGGACTGAAGAGGATAGCCTAGAAGATGTATTCGTTAAGCTCGTTGGCGGCACAATGGATGAGGGCGAACTAAAGAGCGAAAGTGTTTCAGAGGGGAAGTCGCCATAAATTTAAAGCGTGTTTACGCGGATTTCAAAGTCTACAGAAGGGAGTACCTGAGAAATCGGCTGGGATTGTTCTTTGCGCTAGCTTTTCCGGTGATATTCATACTTCTTTTTGGAGCAATTTTTTCTGGGGCGGGTTCGGGCTCTGTGGCTGTCTATGTACAGAACCTGGATGCAAATTCTAGTGTTTCAGCTGCCTTTATTCAGTCACTGAATAGCACAGGCGTTCTGAACGTAAAAGTCGTGGATATCAGCGGGAACCTGAGTAACTACCTCCTTGCCCACTCTCTCTCAAACGGAATAGTCATACCACAGGGTTTTGCGTCTGATTACGAAAAGGGTAAGAGCGTAAACGTTACGGTCTACAGTGATCCAGCCGACAGCACTAGCGGGATTGTGCTCGGCGCGGTAAGTGGCGTGATAAACGGTTTCAATCTAAAAAGAGTTGAAGCTTCACCGGTTGTTGGCCTGGACTCCGCCACTGTAAATGCACACTCGACCAAATACATCGACTTTCTCGTTCCCGGACTGATAGGTTTCTCAATATTGACTAGTCCAATGTTTTCTATGGTGAATGTGACTGCGGAGTATAAAAAGTTCAAGAGATTCAAGCAGCTCTCTCTGACCCCGCTTACCAAGGGTGAGTGGCTGGTTTCCAAGGTAATCTGGTACACAATTCTATCCTTTGCTGCGTTCGTGCTTATGGTGTTCTTTGGTACTGCCGTTTTTGGGGCAAACCTGAAATTGTCGCTCATAATTATCCCATTCTTGATCGCGGGACCTACTCTGTTTATATCGCTTGGCATGCTTGTCGGTATTGTCACAAAAAGCATAGAGTCCGCAGGAGTTATCGGAAACATAATCACGTTTCCCATGATGTTCCTATCTGGAACATTCTTTCCGATATCGACCATGCCTCATTTCTTACAGCTCGTAGCGCGATTTTTGCCTCTATACTACGTTATAGCCGGGCTGAACGATGTGATGGTTTTCAGTAATATATCAACGGCCTATTATAATCTCGCCGTCACGGTTGCGATTGCGGCGGTCATTTTTGTGCTCGCGGCAAGGCTTTTCAAGTGGAAGGAAAAGTAGCGGGTCAATCTGCTAGCTGTTAGACGTCTCAAGTGCTCGCACGACTTCGTGTAGGCGTGCTATGAGCTCCGTATCAGCAGGGTCAATGCCCCCGAATAGGCCCAGGACTACTTCGCATTCTTTCGAAAGTGAGTTGATGCGCTCGACGACATTCTCCAGAGATCCCCTCAGCACGAGTTCGTCGAGCATGTCCTCTGTCACGGCGTTCACTGACTCCTCGCGCATGTTCCTGGATTTGTAGTCCAAAATGCGCTGGACTTCTTTTTCATATCCTGCCCCGATAAGTAACCTCCTGTAATAGCTCCCCATGGAAGCAACATAGAATGAAATCCAGCGCTTTAATTCGTTTACGGACCTTGCGTCACTCCTGCCACCAGTAGCAATTGGATACACTGCGTAAAGCCTACGACTGGAGCTCGCCCTTAGCTGAAGCGCATCCCTTGCCGCCCTCAGCTTAGATCTGGGGTATAAAGTGAGTATTGCACCATCGGCAATTTCTCCTGCAAGCTCCAGATTCCTTCTGCCTAAAGCTCCTAGATAAATTGGCGGCATCTGTTTGGGAGTGGCTGCAAAGAGACGGAAGCCATGCAGCTCTCCCGCGAGACCGGAGTGCTCAAGCATTCCCCCATTTAGCACCGAACGAATTACTTTTACATACTCCTTCGTTCTTTCCAATGGACGTTCGAACTTTGCGCCATGCCAGCGCTCAACCACTCCTCTCCCGCTCGCTCCCAGCCCAAGTCCAATCCTTCCAGGAGCCAGCTCGCAAAGTGTCGCCACTCCCATGGCGATGAGTGCGGCCGACCTGGAGTATACATTCACTATTCCGGCATTTACCGTAATACTCTTGGTTACCGAAACTGCGTGAGAGGCGCTAGAAAAGAATTCCGTGCTCCATGCTTCAGGAATCCACAGATGTCCGAAGCCCAATGTTTCCGCAGCACGGGCTAGCTCACCGATTCGACGAACTGACGCATTCCTCCAGTCAAAAGTCAGGCCCAAACGATTCGGAAGCATAGAGCGCTTGGGCAGCCGGTCCCAATAACA
>JAJYZJ010000120.1 GCA_021800035.1 archaeon | reverse complement strand
TGTCCAGTCCAAGTTTTTCGATGATGTTCAGTGATGACGTTCAGCCAATCGGACCAAGTGCCTCCTATCGCGGACTCCGAACTTCAGGCTCCACCTCCGACGGTCGAATAGAAAGAGTCTATTACGACACAGACCTAAAAGCCGAAGAAGCGGTGACGGGCATGTACTCTTCAGGAGTCGAGGTTAGCAGGATTCAGAAGGCATTCAGCATAGGAATGACAGGTTTAAAACAGAAACGACGGCTTGTGCCCACCCGCTGGAGCATAACCGCGGTAGACTCAATCCTGAGCAATTATCTGATGGATATAGTACGCACAAACCCCTTGGTAAATGAGACAAGAGTGTATATCTATAAACACATGGAGAGCACCTACGTCGGTTATATTTTTCCTAGAAGATGGAGTTTCGAGTGGGTAGAAGGCTGGCAGCCTAACACTGTATGGAATGTCGGGGGAGCAGCACCTGAACTGATTGGAGATAGCGAAGGCTTTCAGGGGCGCAGCAGTTACGCCGAGCCCGGAGGGTGTTACTACTCTGCGAGACTGGCCGCGGCGGAATATCTCTCAAGAGAGGGAAGGGCGGGGGCTGTCGTGTTGCTACGCGAAATCCACCCGGGCTACATAATCCCGCTAGGAGTCTGGACCGTAAGAGAAGCTCTTAGAGAACTCTTCAGGAAGGAACCTGTGCGCTACAGTAATGAGTCTGAAGCAGTTAGTTACGGAGTCTCCAGAACGTCGATACCGAAGACCATTTGGTTCCGGAAAGCGAGGCTACTAGCAGAAATACAGAACCAGAGAAAGCTAACTGACTTTAGCTGAATAACCGCATACCTTTTTCAGAGCGAAGTGCAGGGGCTGGCAATTGATTTCAGAATGCAGTCAATGTTGAGCATGCCTGTTCTCGAGAGCTTAAGAAGCTCCCCAGTAGTGGCTAACCGTGGGGCAGTTTGGCAAGAGCGTCACACGCAGTAAAGAGAGGGTCAAGGACAGCGCCTCAGAACGGGAACGTGCCGGTGAAGACTGGAGGAGAATGGTTCGTACGCTGCCTGAACTCACTCGGTGTAGAATTCGTGTTTGGCACAACCGGGGCAGGGATGCCGGACATTCAAGATGCGATGGTAGTCAACAAACCTCCCAAGTGGATTCAGGGCCTGCACGAATTTGTGACTCTTAACGCCGCTGCAGGCTACGCTCTCGCTACTGAAGGACACGGAATTGCGCTCATTGATCGACTAGTAGGTACCCAAAACGCTATTGGGGGCTTCTACTGTGCCTTCATGAATTCCGCACCAGTGGTTGTGTTCGCTTCCGAGAATGTTCCCGGGGTATCCATGACGACCGGGGAGCTGGAATACCATTATCTTAGCGACCTAGTTACAATGCCTGGCAAGTGGGTAAAGTGGTCAACCAGGCTCGAAGGCCTTGAAACTCTACCCATGATAGTTTCGAAGGCTCTTCTCACCGCCCGTTCTCCCCACGAAGGGCCTGTCTATGTAAACCTGAGGCAGGACCTGATGGCATCAACTCTGAAGAAAGCAGAGCTGCCCAGCCCCGACCTGTGCCTCCCGGCCCGCCGCATACCGGATGAAGAAACACTCCTCAAGATACTTGTGCTCCTTGAGGAAAGTGAATTTCCCCTGTTGATTGCAGGTCAATCCGGAAGACACCCTGACTCGGTTCCGGAGTTGATGGAATTTGCCCATAGAGTGGGTGTTGGGGTTTACGACAGGCGAGTCTTTTTGAACTATCCCATGTCCGACAAAATGCATTTGGGTTTTGCGCCGCCTCTTGCTCTCCCCGAACTGGACAAAGCGTGCGACACAATGGTTCTTCTCGAGTTCGGGCTCCTGCCGGACCTTCGATTCGGCGAAAAGGTGAAAGTTGTAGAGCTGTACAGCGACCCTCGCCGCCTGCAGGACGTGAATGGCGGGGGTGACTACGGCAGTTCACTGCTTCCTGCGTACATCCGGGCTGAATGCGATGCCACAGATACTCTCACGAGACTCGTTCAGCTGGCTGAACGAAGATCCAGAACCGGAGACAAGAGCTACCTCGCGGAGCGCAGGGCCATTATCGAGTCGAAGCACGAGAAAACCTTCAATGACTGGAAAGTCGCGGCAAGGAAGTCCTACGATTCAGAGCGGCTTGATGCCTACTCAGTGGGGTTCGTACTGAACTCCAACTGGACGTCGGACACTGTTTGGGTGAACGGAACAATAAGTCCGCGACCTGCTCTCATTCGTACGGTCATGCTTGACACTCCAGGAAGCTATTTCAGCAATCCCAGCGGACACTTGGGAGCAGTCACAGGTATGTCATACGGTGTGGCGCTTTCTCGCAAGCGTTACTCGCCGGTCAGACACGCTAACGGCGCTGTCGGTGGAAGAATCACTGGAGAAAACCACCCCGTAGTGTGCACCACGGGAGACGGGGATGCTATCTTCGGAAACCTGGATTCTGCGCTCTGGACAGTGAGTCACTATGGTATCGGAGTTCTCTATATAATAATGAACAACGCCTGCTGGGGTATCGAGTGGCCCCCAATTGCACGATCTTCCCAACACTGGGCGAGCAAGACTGGGGATTTTGAATTCCTGGACTTGGACAGGCCGAGAATAGACTTCTCGAAGCTCGCCCAGGCGTTCGGCGTTAGGTCGTGGCGGGTGTCTCGGCTGGTCGATTTCGAAAAGGCCTGCGCGGAGGGATTGAAAATCGTTCGCTCGGGCAGGCCCGCTCTCATAGACCTTGAGCTCGAGAAATATACTGGTCCGGAGCCCTCTTCGGTATTGTGACATGCTGTAAGGGTCAAAGCGCGAGGACGTCCTGTTTTGGCGACAAGACTCGCCCAAGCAAGGTAGAAGTTTCATTTTCACGGGCGAGGATTCCGAAGCGTAGGCGGGCAACGCCCAGTGACCCAACCTGAGCCGTTCGGACACTTGACCCACTCCCATTTCGCCCAATGCTGGAAGGGCACGTTTTTTCGCTTGTCAGCGATAACCCGGGGGGAGCCTATAGACCGTGACAGGTTGACCATCAAAATTCGCACATCGTATGTAGGCAGGTACTGCCAAAGGGTTAGTCGGGGTCAATGCAAATGTTTAT
>JAJYZJ010000119.1 GCA_021800035.1 archaeon | reverse complement strand
GGCTTGTTCTGCGCTTGGAGGCATATGATCCTTAATGTCGAGGTAAAGCACTTCAAAGGAAGAAACTTCTCCCCTGAACCTTGAGCCTACACTGACTATGGAAGTCACTCCGGATGCCTTTAGAACCTCTGGCGATGCGCTGTCAGTACCGATCGCCAGTCCTCCCTCAATCCAGTCGAACCTGTTTCTGGGGCTGATTATACTGAGGAGCCGTTCGATTCTTGCAATGAGATTCAATATTAGCTCCCCGTACCTAGCTCTGGAACAGAAGGCTACTGTGTGAACTCTACCCAGGTCGAATCCGTTTCCCATACCCTTACTGAGAGGTGGCGTGCAGGCGATTTGTCTAACTTCTTTGAGATTTGGGAGTGGATATATTCGGATATTTTTTCTGCTGAAGGTGGAAGGAACGGAGGCTCGAGCGAATCATTCAGGTACGTGTGGTCAATCTTGCCCAGTAGCTCGGAGAGATAGGATTTCAGCTCTCCAAAATCAATAACAAAGCCCATGGGGTTTAGCTCATCAGCATGCAGGCGCAGTTCGACCGCGTAGTTGTGACCGTGCATTCTTCCGCATTTTGGGTGTCCCGGAATGACATGCGCCGCAGAAAATGTTTGCCTTACAGCCACTTTCCACATGAAACCACGGAAGTTGTGTGACCCGAGAAATATTAGACCTAGCCAAAAACTAGCGCCGAAGGCGACGCGTTGACTGCCGGGAAAATGGCAAAAAGCCGCGCCCCTGCCCGTGACTGCGTTTGATTTAAATCCAGGGATGTGAGTATATCGGTATGGCTTCTGAGGAAGGCGTAGCGGCAGAGGTGCTGTCTCCGGAACAGGCGGCTCTTAAGGAGCGTATTATGGAAGGGCTTAAGAATTGTTACGACCCAGAAATTCCTATTAATATTGTGGACTTGGGACTGGTCTATGATGTCAAGATTAATGAAAATAATGAAGTTTTTCTGAGGATAGGGCTTACCGCTCCAGGCTGTCCTGTGGGGGGCCTTCTCCAACAGGAGGTCTCCGACGAGGTTAGTAAGATTCCAGAAGTCAAGAGGGTTGATGTAGAAATAGCGCGCACGCCTCTCTGGACCCCCGACCGTATGAGTGCTGACGCGAGGGCACAGTTAGGACTGTAAAGTAGAGACGAGTCTCCCCCCTAAGTTCGTGATTTAAGGGGGGTCAAGAGAAGTCATTCGGTTGCTTAGACCGCTGCTTCATGGGTTTCGAGACAGACCTCGCAGTCCTTGGGTGAAATAGCGGGGTCCACCTTACTATGGAAGTCGCACATGTAGCCGTGCCTTATGACGTAGAGAGTGAGGTCATCAATACGCTTTGCAAGCGCGGAACCCGTAAGGTTACATCTTACCAGCTCTTCCACGATCTCCTTGGCATTCTCAACCACGTCGGGGTGCGACTCCAAGTCGATCGCGACCCCTCTCTCCCTTGTGTCATACCTGCTTATCGCCGATTGCGATACTCCGAGAAGGGTGGCAGCCTTTTGTTGAGTAAAGCCGTATCTCTCTACCAGCTCTTTGGCGACCATTCGTTTAAGAGCCGGAATAACCGACTTTACAGCTACCTCGGACGGCGTAAGCATGCCACGTATGACTCCCTCACAAAGATATAAACTTGGCTTCGTAATGCTAGGCAGAGCTCCAGGGCTTCGAGTAACGCTAAAATCAGCAAGCATTCTGGAAAATATCGGGATTCGTGAGGCTAAACGAAGTTACTGCAATGTTCTCGACTGTGGGTATTTGGATTCAGTTTGTGGTGGCTTCATCAGTGGTATACCTTGACCCCGGGGATAACACCTTTCCTTATACAAAAATCGTGCTCACTTGGCCGGGCGTGCTCGAAGAAATTCACCGATTGTGGGCAATGGTCATCCTGATTGGTATTATTGCAAATCTGGTTGTAGTTGTCCGTATGAAGAACAGACCGAGCTTCCTGCTCGCTCTTTCTGTGGTCATGGTCGCGCTTTTTGCGCTGCAGGCGATATATGGCGCTATAACAATCTGGAATTACGACTATCCACCTTACGTTGTTCTCCACGAGGGGAACGCAGGTGTACTCCTCTTTGTGTCAGCGCTGGTTTATGCACGAGCCGCTTTGCCTGCAGGTACGGGCGGGGCGAGCCAGGCCAGGTAAAACACGAGGCCGGTGGTCACGATTATTAGTCCGCTGAGAGAAAAGTGTGCAATAATCACATAGTTGACAAGCTCTCGACCCCGCAATGCCGGAATAGCCATTCCAACTGCGACTTGCGCGACAAGCAGCCCTACTGATGCGAGTGCCAGCTTTCGCACTGGTGTATTATAGAAAATCATGAGGCCGAAGAGCCAAGCTATGAGAAGCACTGTCGCGACGAGGCGGTGCAGAAATGGTAGCACTTCTGGCCACTGCAAAGAATGCGAAGCAAGGCTCAAGCCTAGCTCCGCGGGGTCGTCAAAGGAGACCAACCCGCCAAATACGTACTCTGTAAGCACTAGAATGGCCAGCAAGAGTGCAGTTGCGCGGAGCCGGTTCATCTTTTGTGGAATGCCTCAGAGGTTCCATGCTTTAAGGACTAGGCGATTGGTTCCTCAGGACTACAGCTTTACGAGTTAATCTTAGATTGGTTCTGCTAAGTCCCACTACGAGGGGTCCCGAAGTAAAATCAAGAGTAGCCGTAGCAGGAGTGGGCCAGACCAAATTTGGTGTCCACAAGGGACAAGCACTTTCTGAGCTAGCCGCTGAAGCATCATTTAGTGCAATGGCAGATGCCGGGGTCGACCGTTCAGATATCGGATTCGTGTCGGTAGGTGTAGCTTCAGGGTCGTTGAGTGGCCAGCTGAGTCCTGCAGCTTCCATACTTGACGCTGTCGGCTTGGTGGGGGTTCCCTGTCAGCGCTCGGAAGCGGCCTGTGCAACTGGCAGCGCAGCAATCTACGCTGCCTACTCCCACATTTCGTCTGGACTAGCCGATACAGCCATAGTGATAGGCGCTGAGATAATGACACAAGGGGGGACATCTTCTGCAACGGACTACCTCGCACAGATGACTGACTGCCGCTGGGAATACTCGCTGGGGATTACCTTTCCGGGTATGTTTGCCCTGATGGCATCTGCTCACATGAAGGAATTCGGAACAACCGAAGAAGACTTGGCGCTAGTTTCGTGCAAGAATCATCGCAACGC
>JAJYZJ010000118.1 GCA_021800035.1 archaeon | reverse complement strand
GAAACCCACTGAGAACACCGCAGCTTACAGCGCGTTTCTGCACGCTCGCGAACTCTACAGAGAGTCGTCGGATAGCTCGGTAAGAGAAGCTCTCGCGCTTTACGAAAAGGCGGTCGAGCTCGACCCCACTTTTGCCAGAGCCTACGTGGGCATGGCCGATTGCTGGCTCTCTCTTCCGTATCAGGGCGAACCGGTGAGCGGGGCGCTCCAGAATGCACGTAGATCGATTGCCCGGGCGCTCGAACTCGACCCTGAACTAGCGGAAGCCCATGCCGCGCTCTCCAACCTGCTCTTTAACGAGGACGACCTCCCCGGAGCTGAGCGTGCCGCATTGAAGGCGATTGAGCTCAACCCCAGCCTGCCCGAGCCCTACAGGCAGCTCTTCGAGATTGCGGCGATGAAGGGCCAGCCGGGGCAGATGGTTCGCTTTATGGAGACTGTCTACCGCCTGGACCCCGCGAACCCGCTCTACGTCTACCTCCTCGGACAGGTCTACATCTGGACCGGGAGAGAGACCGATGCGCTCGAGCTCTGGAAGCGAACCGAGGCGATATCGCCTGCTTTCACCTACAGGGGGCTCGCGGACTACTACCTTGGAAAGGGTGACATCGCGAAGGCGAAAGAATACCACTCCAAGGTTGAGAAGCTCATCACGCACTCGTGGGTCACCTACGCCGGCGGAATGATAGCGGCGCGCGCCGGCGATAAAGAGAAGGCCGCGCTCACGATCAGGAAGCTCGAAGAGGAGGCAAAGACCTCCGCCGTCGCGTTCAACTATATCGCATATGTCTACCTCTCGCTCGACGACCTGGACTCCTACTTCGAGTGGATGGAGAAAGCCGTGGACCACCACGCGCAGATCCAGTCGACCATGATGTTCTCGCCGCTACTTGCGAAATCCAGGGCTGACCCAAGGTTCGGGGCCCTGCTTGAAAAGGTGAGGCGGCAGACAAAAGTGAGCGTAGGAAGTCCGGATATCGAGGTCCGGACATAACCTTGTGAGGCGGCGCCGTGCTGCAACCCGCAGTGCTTCTTGCGCCACAGCTAACCCGCGCAGATTTTACGAGCGCTCCAGCCGCGAGCATTTAGCTCGCCTGCCTCTTGCCGGTTGAGCAGAACACCGAGGCCTAGCTCAAATCCAGCCTTGTTTCGAACCCAGTCCGGTCCAGTCTGGCCGGTCTGGACTGACTTCCAAGCCTGACCGGATTGTGTCCACTGGCTGAACTCACTTCTTCGTCGCTTGTGCGCTCGACTACCGAGGCCGGGGGGTTCGCCATAATCGGGAGAGCCGAGTTTTTGAAGCTGGCGAGCCCCGGAATACGGGTTAGACCGCGATCAGAAGTGAGCTATCTACCACTCTAAAAGTTTATATGGAATAAAGCTCAAGCTGTTTCTGAAATGGGGACTATACGACGCCGAGTCCCCATCGGAGCCAGTCAAAAACGAGAACTGCTTATATAGTGTGCCTGCACATCCGTGAGAGATGCACACTGCTCCCTCATTATCACAAATCCGGCACCTTTCAGCCGGGCGTAGCGGTTACACCGGATGCGGGAAGCGCGACACGCAAGGAAATTTGTGAAGCCTGAGATGTTCCGCACACCCGGAAACTGGAGCTACACGAAAGTTGTGCACGAGTTTGACGGGAGCGTGCGGCGTGTGGAATCTTATGCGCGAACTTCCTCTGAACCGAGCGGCCGGAGCGTAATAGCTAGCTATGCGCCATATAGAGAGACTGGCGCAGCTTCTGGCCCGAGGGTAAGCGGAGAAGTTCACAAGAACGCGGGGCTGATTGAGGGAGTCCGGCGATTGCGCAGGAAAGCGATGCGCCTCGGGCTTTGGCCCACCGCGCTACGTGACACAGAGCGCGCGCTTCTCAGCGCTTCCATGCGCCTGAAAGAAATCGGGGGAAGGATACAGGCGGTTGTGAGAGAGATAGCGCTGAAGCTCGAGCGCGCAGTGAAGTCTGGATTTTTCGCAAGGATGGAACAGGTGGGCGCGGGGCTTGCGCGCTCGACGTCAGAGTTTTTCTGGGGGAAAGCAGATTGCTCGGCGAAAACGAGGCAGGTTCTTGCGGACCTCTGGCTGCTGAGATATCTCGGCGTCAGCCTGAGCTTTTCACAGAACATGGGCGCGCTCGCGCCCTAGAGGCATCCTCACCTGCGCACCCAAGCGCCTCC
This sequence comes from archaeon, assembly GCA_021800035.1. Classification (GTDB taxonomy): domain Archaea; phylum Thermoproteota; class Thermoprotei_A; order Marsarchaeales; family Marsarchaeaceae; genus JAKAWJ01. The sequence goes on along the minus strand of JAJYZJ010000118.1, from coordinate 1,086 downwards.
TCGAAACCCGGGATTCAGAAGGTAAGCCGATTTCATGTTTTATGGGAGAGCGCAGGAAGGAGTGTATAACCCGGACGGAGTGCAGCTCGTCCATTCTCTACTGGACAAAAACCATGATTCTGTCAATTTCCAATGGACAAAATCATGAAACTTGTCAAGCAACAATTGACAGGATTTAAGTATGTGAATAACAAATCCTCCGGGCTTGAACATACAGTCCGCGCTCGTGCGCTACATGGGTATTCAGCCTCCCGAAGGCATGGTGGAAAGGGAGATACGTGTTGAGCCGGGGGAGTTCATAGCGTCCATAATCGGGCCGAGAAGGGCAGGGAAGACAACCTTCATGCTCCAGCTCATGCGCGACTCAAAACTTCCAGAGAGCAACAGGGTGTTCATCAATGGCGAAGACATCAACCTTGAGGGGGTGTCCACCGCAGACCTGGAGCAGATTGAGCAGGAAGTGTTCAGAATATACCGCCCGGAGAGCTCGAAGAAGGTGGGGTTGTTCATAGACGAAGTCCAGAACTTTCCGAGCTGGGAGAGGTGGGTAAGGACGCTCCACGACTCGCGAAGGTATGAGATTGTTATTTCTGGCTCTACTTCTGAGCTCTCCAGTGAAAATATCCCCTCCGCAATGCGGGGAAGGGCGCTGAACACGCTTGTGCTGCCATTCTCATTCTCCGAATTTCTGAGCGCAAAACGCTTCAAGCCGCAGGAGTTCATGGGCCCCGAGAAGGCGGGGCAGGTGCTCGCGCTCTGCGACGAGTTCCTGAAGTTCGGGGGCTACCCCGCTGTCGTGACTTCGAGGGAAGAGGGGACAAAGCTCCGGGTGCTGCAGGAGATTTACTCGAGCGTGGTCCAGAGGGACATTGCAGAACGGCTTTCAGTAAGAGGTAGGGCCGTCCTCGGAGAGTTCGTGAACGCGCTCATCGCCGGGGCCTGCAGGCCTTTCTCGGCGAGCGCGGCCGCGAAGTGGTTCGGCTCCCTCGGAGTGAAGCTCAGCCGCCAGACCGCGCTGAACTATGCGCGCGCGGCAGAGAGCGTGTTCCTCGTGTTCTACCTTCCGGCCTGCTCGAGGAAGCCCAA
>JAJYZJ010000117.1 GCA_021800035.1 archaeon | reverse complement strand
ACGAAGCCATACGAAAACTTGACTACCCTGTTGGTCCTGTGCTCTCCTTCGTCCTTCGCCAATAAGCTCCTCTATTTCGGGGATGCCAACCCTATAAGCCTTACAAGCGTAGGTTGCGCGCGGCACCGTCCGCCAGAGCTCTTTTAGCGGAGAGCGTTGAGCTGAGAATAATGACGCAGCTTGATCGGTTCCCGGGATGGTTCGTGCACGACATCCGGAGTTCTCAATCTAAAGTGGGGATCAGCGCCTGACCTCCGGAAAACCCTGTCTTGCGGCGCGCGAAGATCAATGACTGGACGCCGATCGGCTCTGACTGCCCGATTGGGCACGCATTCGCCTGGGACAGTTAACGGGAACATTTCAGCGCGGCCAGGCCGGTGTACGCTAGAAATCTCCGGGTCAGATCCTGTCAGCTTCATGGGCGCGAATTCGAGCGTTTTAGCATGAAGCAGGAAATCCTTATTTCATCTCGCGTATAGATATACCGCTCCCAGATGGCCACCGATGTCCAACGTACACTAGTGCAGAGGCTAGTGGGACTCGCACTCAAACAGGAGGTGTTCGTGACCGGCGTCAACGCAATAGTTGGCTGGATCATCTACAACGTTCTCCTGGATGTCTACGGGTTCAGCTGGCCGAATGCAATGTTCTTCGGTGCCCTAGGATACCTGGCGCAAGTCGTGATGTTCAAGTGGATGCTCTCAGTCATGCGCGGCATTCAGACTGAGGCGCGACTACGTGTCGAAAGGCAGCGGCGCATCACCGACTTTATTTCGGCACCGGAAGGAATACTCGAAGAAGTGACGGTTAGGGCCTGAATTCCTCGCGTTTCGGGTCAACCGCACTCCTTTTTTTCTGGTTCTTTCGTTTGGGAAGATTCCCGGGTCTTCAGGATTGGGTGAAGACCGGCCGCATGTCGAGTTCCAATTAGTTTCGGGGCGCACTTTATCCCTCTCGATTGAATTAGGTACCGGTATAACGCGATGAACTCAGAACAGGGCTCAGATGATGAAAACCAAATGATTTTCGATCCAGTCAAAATGGCGAAAAGTATTCGGCTCAAGCTTAGCGATTGGAAAAACCGTCGACACTATGTCAAACTTGAGCACTTTGTGACTAGCGATGGCTTGGGGCGCGAGACTGGTTCACCTGACGCCACTCCTAAGGTAGTTGAGCCCGCCAGCGATGGATACAAGGGCATCTCAATTCTACCTTATGAACTCAGCACTGGTCAAGGACGGGATTTCGTGCATAGTGGTCGCGTTCAGGTTTCCGGATTTTCGAGCAACGTAGGGCTTTATCCCATACACGTTGCAAGCATTGCGGCTTGCAACGTATACATAGGGCTTGGGCTTGAAAGCGTTGGCGATGAGCGGCGCAGTCAAGAGGATTCCGGCTCCAAGCCGCTCCGCGTCTCCTCCGAAATGCTCTTGGATGACAAGAGCGGAGTTGAGCTAGCCGTTCCACTTCCGCCTGAGACCGATCCGTGAACCAAATTCATTATTCATTAGGGCTTGCGCCCCCGGCGTAATCCTCTTGAGGGCCCGGACGAACCGGTTCAGCGCCGGGCTAACCATGGCTTCTAGGGATATGCGCTACCTGACATGTTGCATGAGTCACAACTACTTGAAGCGCGGGCGGGTCAGGCGAGTGCGGCCGCTAGGGAAACGTAGACCCCTTTTGCCGGCAACCACCCGAGGCAGGGTGCTCAAGGTGCACGACTACAACTACAACCGGACAGCAAATCCTGAGTTGAACCGCAATGGTTCTTTTCACGCAAGCGCCCAAAATGGCAACAAATCCAGGCAGAGAGCACACTCTACCTTTAGGCAACGAACGAAGCCGCACAGCTTGAATCTCAAGCCTTCCGATTCTTCTCGATTCGCGTTGGGGGAACGACCATATTGGCAAGGCTCTCGCTAACAACCGGGTGACGTGAGCAAGTTCCCGCCGTCCTATAATATGGGGAGTGTATCTTGCCCAACACCGCTATGAGAATTTGCGCATATATAGCTGCCAGCGTGAATGGCCTGATTACGCGAGGTGACGACGATACAGAATTTGTAGCTGACGAGGATTGGGAGAGGTTCTTAGATAGCGCGAAGATGTTTGGAAACCTAGTCGTCGGCAGAAAGACCTTCGAAGCTATCTGCCGCGGGGGGCAAATCGCAAAGCTAGGAAAAGTGGAAGTAGTTGTAGCAACGCACCGCCCCGAGTTTTTCCGCGCGGTAAAGGGGGTCAGTTTTGTGTCAGGAGGCCCGACTAGGATAGTAGAATTCCTTGTCGAAAGGGGTTATACGAAAATGCTGCTTGGCGGAGGGGCTGAGATTATAGCATCTTTTGCCACTCTAGGTCTTATTGACGAAATCGTAATTGACTTCGAGCCGTGGCTGCTTGGGGAAGGAAAGGGGCTATTCGGCCATCCGGGAGTGGATCTCAGGCTAAACCTGCTGGACATGCGCAGGTTATCACAAAATGAGGTGCAGCTGAAATACGAAGTCATCAAAGAGTCGAGCCGCACGGAGGAGACCTCGGGCTGAGGACGCTCTTTCATGTTTTCATGAGTTTTTCCCTTTCCCCTTTCCCCCAAGTTCGCGAATCTGCGGGTGGCATTTCGAACTATTCAATCGCTCCGGATTGCTCATTCAGAGCGTGGTGCCGCGTGTAGCACATGCGAGGTAAACTCGCAAGTGTTAAATCGGCATGCACGTTGTCTCAGTGATAGTGCATAGAATTGAAGACAGATGGTTATACCGCAGCTATCGACCGCCTGAGCTCCAGCGTTGCCAGAATTGCAGTCGAAAAGTCACTCGGGATAAAACAGGGGGAAACGGTGACGGTGGAAACGTGGGATAATGGATTAGGACTGGCAAGGGCAGTGATAAGGGAGGTTCGCAGGGTAGGAGCGCTTCCTGTGCTCATCTACGAGCACGGTCAGGATTACGTTCGGACGCTTCAAAAGATCCCAAAGGCATCTCTGGGCGTAATGGGAAGACACGAATATTCGCTCCTTAAGTCCTCGGACGCTTACGTATTCATACCCGGCCCCGCAATTGGCCCCTACTTTCCTGCCATTTCAAGAGAGGACTACATAGAGGCCACAAAGTACAACAGGTCCTGGTACGACGCTGCCAAAGAAGCGAAGCTCAGAGGAATAAGGTTTCCACTTGGATATGTGGGAAAGGAATATGCCAGCCTGCTTCGACAAAAGCCGAATAAAATAATCGGAGAGCAACTCAGGGCCTGCCTCGTCGACTTCGGTAAGAT
>JAJYZJ010000044.1 GCA_021800035.1 archaeon | reverse complement strand
GTGAATTCAGCCGAAAAAGTAACCACAAGCTATCCCCGCCGAGTTTCGACTCACGCCGCGTTTTTCACTTCCTACGCGATACGGCGTATCCTATGAACACGCCCCACAGCAAGCCATATGCTAGGTGAGCTACAAGGAATGCGCCGGCCATTGCCCCCATCATTGAAACAAGTTTAGCCTTCACCATGGGCGCCACCATCGATACGGGCACTCCCTTCGCGGCGGCCATGGGCCCGGCTACCGCCTCAACCATGGCGTGTGGCATCACGGCAAGAAGTATTGGCAGACCGAAAACCAGCCATACGAGGAAACCCGCCAAGAGACCGATGTACGCACCGCGCCTAACGCTGTCTATGAACAGGAAGCGTTTAACGCCGAAGCTTATCGCTGCGAGCAAGAGCCCAATCACCACACCGTCAAACAGGTGCAGTATTAGACCACCCATCGCGGTAGCCATGCCCCCAGTGGGGGATAACCCCAGCACACCTATACCCATGGCTAGCATCATGATGAGTGGCGTCACGCCCATAGCGGCAGCGGCGATCATCATCACTATACCCATCAGTATGGCGCCAACGAATCCTCCAAGCGCCCCCCAGCCAAAATAGGTGGACGCCTTAGCCCCTGTCACCCCTATGCCTCCCATGCGTGACCCCATGGCTTGAGTCATTTGGGGGTGTACCTTTGACACGTGCTCCATGAGTGCAGGCTCACTGTGAAAACCAGCCTTACATACAGGACATGTGTGTGTCTCCCCGGATTTCTCAGATGACATATGACATCGATGTCAAAAACCCAAGACAGCCACTTGACGCTTCCCCTGAAACCCTCTAATATTTTGACGGTAAAACTCTAATCGTTAAAGGCTACAGTAACCATCCTTAAAGACGTGGATGTGTCATCATCATACCACCCCCTAAATCTCCAGGAAAGATTATCATTTGCGAGCGGGAAAACCCACGCCACTCAGGGGTGGTATGCGAGCGAGCAAAGTATTCAATTAGTTTTTGCTTGTATGCCGTGCAGTACCCGCGGACGACGTCGGATTCACGCCTGCGTAGACCGATACCTGCGTAACCCGGTCCAGAGGCGGGGACCGAGTAAGTCACTGAACTAGTAAGCCCATGTGGCATAGCAGTGGGAGGACGTCACGGCGACTATGCATGATGAAGTTCAGCAAACATGTGAACAAATCGTGTTTTCCGGCTGAACTCCTAGGGAGGGATCAGGGGTTTGGGTGGCAGGAGCCCCAGAACCGTCAAGATCTACATGAAGGAACCGATAATTCGCGTTTTCATCGCTTCGATTTCAAAGAAAAACACCCACTTGCACTCATGTCTATTTGCAAAAAGGCATTGGTTCATCCAGCGGAGTTGAACTGGGACGAGGCATTTGAAAGCAGGCTTGTATGCGGGTTTAGTAGTACCCACTATTTCCATTCTCAGGGTGGGAGGCACAGATCGTAGTGCGCAGGAAGCGACTGCCAAGTCATCTATGACGTCAATGTGAGCTGACCACGTGCCCCCTTCAGATTCATACTAGCTTTTCAGGGACTCGTCTCCTCCAAGTCTCGCCTGTAAGCTGTGACTTAGGGAAGTGCGGGATGACCCCACTTGCGAGCGGCAGATAGCTTAGCTTATTTTGATGTTATTAGCCTTTAACCGTTAAAGGTCATTTCTTATCTCGAACCGCCGACATAATTTCTGTGATCTAACATGAGCTCTGAGTTTAAATGCAATGTATGTGGCGCGGTTTTCACCGGCCAAACCGATTTAATGAACCACGCAGCAAAGAGTCACAGCCAAACATCAGCTCCACAGTATAACTGCGATAAATGCGGGGCGAGCTTTAAAACCCAAGAAGAGCTAATGACACACGCGAAGTCATCGCATGCTGTGTAACTTTTTTTTACTAAAAGGCACAGAAAGCCCACCCTCTTCAGAGGTGGGATAAATGTGCTTTAATATTTCTGCAAATATTGGCATCCCGAGTGAGTCTGCTAGATGTGGTCTGAATATCCGAAACTGGAATAGGGCTTCAGACCGAAACGGCAAGGGGGAACTCCAGCGGAGAAGAGGGTACGGTCCACAGGCTATACATCTGTGGCAGGGGCTGGCTCTGACGCCCCATTCCCGAAGAACCTCTCAGCGTTCATAGTCTAGAAGGGCACTAAGGGATTCAGCCCAGGTCAGAAGTTCGAACCAATGGGTATGCGGGGTATCGGCTGTGGCGGGCTCGTGTTCAGGGACTGCGAAGTACCCCGGGAGAATCTGATTGCCGACGGAGTGCACACGATAAACTCTGGTGGCCACATGGGCATGCTCGTAGCTTCCTCAATAAGTCTCGGGCTCGCAGAGTCAGCACTTGAGGTGTGCAAGCGACATGTTAAGGAGGGGCTGGTGGGAGGCCAAGCGCTCGGGCAGAAGGAGGGTGTAAAGGCGATGCTTTCGGAGATGGGTAGCAGCATCGAAGTCATGAGATAGGTTCTGAGGTTCGGTGTGGACGCCTTCGCAAGGGACAGTTACCCGGACCTTCTTAAGGTTAAGGGATTCGTCACCGAAATTACGATGAAAGTACTTGGCTTGGCGCTACTTGTCACCGGGGCGCACGGCTACAGCAGGCTACTCCCACTGGAACGCCACTTCAGAGACGCCCGGGCACATCTGCTACACTTCCATACTATGGAGACAGGAAGAAACATGCTCGGCTCAATCCTGCAGGTGTGAACCAAACCGTGGGGTGGAGCCAGTACGTCTGGGGCGGGCTCGCGTCTTATCTTCTCAACCCGCGTACCGACTTTCGAAGCCAACGTCAACACGGATACTTTCGAACCGACCTCCTCCCAGCCCTGGAGGTCGAGGCCTGTCGCCCGTTTGTCAAGCCAACGGTTGCGTCCAAGCGTTAAATTTTACACGCCGCCCATGAGAAGTATTTTGCCCTGGGCCGTGAGCCGTACCGTAAGTCTTCCCCTCACACCCTTTTCGACCGACACGAGACCCAGCGTTGCTAGCCCTCGGCTGTCGGAGGCACCGTTTATATGGTAGCTCAACTGAGCCTTGTCGTAGCCCGTAAGCTCGGAGAGTTCTTCTAAACTGGCTACTCCTCCACCCACTTTTGCAAGAACCCCTAGTATGCTTAGCTTGGCTTCGGGGAGAATCTTCTGGTATCCGAGTCTAACTATAGGGAAAACATACGGGCTATCCCCCATTATATAGTACGCTTTAACCCCGAATAGGAAGCAGACGGCGAGGGCGGAGCAGGAAAAGGGTTTGTCCCCCTCGCTCAGATTAACGTAGATATCGTCAAACCTGGTGAGGTTGACCTTAAGGACCGTGCTTAGTACGTCTAGCACCACGTCGAAGCTTGTTGAGGAGATCTGCACAGCCTCCGTCTCCAGTTCCAGCGCATCGGAAAGCTGCCCCAATAGCTCGTTCACCTGTGGTGTAATCTGCGGCGTGTGTATAACAAGGAGCTTGTCAACCGGGAAAGTTCTCAAACCCGCCTTAATACCCTTGACCCCATCTGAACAGAGAGCCATCTGCAGAACCCTTCCACGCTCAACTGGCTCGGGGTCTACGGTGTCTGCCACAACGCACACCTCCCTGTCAACAACCACGAGTACCGCTTCCTGTGCGATACACAATCTGAAACGCGTTTTAAGCAGTGCCCTGCAACGGTTAGGGTCTCCACCGCGCAGTCATCTAAGTGTCAGCTGTTTTAAACCTTCTCTAGAAACCAGTACTTATGGTGGTGGAGTAGGCGGGTACATTCGGTGTGGCGCGTATATGGATTTAGGGGGACAGGGCGGGCGGAATCTTTATGTGGGAGAATCATAGTCCCACAGTGGGAATAGATGAGTGGTACGACAACTGTGGAAGATAAGGGCAGGGTGGTGATACCCGCGGACGTGAGAAGAAGGCTAGGCATCAAGCCCGGGACCAAACTCGAAGTAGATGTCAGGGATGGAGGAATAGTGATGAAGCCCCTGCGGAGAGTCTCGGCCAGGGATCTTCTCGGGATTGCAGGAAGGGAACGAGTAAGGCTGAAAGAAGTCGAAGATTCGTTGGCTGAAGAATAGAGCGGTCGGAAGATGAGCTCCCGCTTCGTCGACTCCAATCTGTTTATCTACGTAATGCTGCAAGACCCATCGTTTGCCGAGAGGTCTCTGGAAATCTTGGAAGGTTTCGAAAAGGGGAAAGAGACAGGGTGTACATCGACTCTGGTTCTGAGCCAAGTCTTCTCTCACCTGAAAAGGCGTGGAAAGTCCTCGGTGATCGACAGGTTCTACGATTACATGGAATCTAGTCCCCTCGGCGTGCTTGAAACCACACGAGGCGACATCGTGGGGGCCCAAGAGATTCGTAAGGACCAGTCCCTCCCATGGAGCTTATGGGATGACCTCGTGATAGCTGCTCAGATGAAAAGGGCGAAGATTGACGATATCTATTCGAACGATGGCGACTTTGACAGAATAAAAGGGTTGAAACGGATTTTCTGAAGACTTCGTGCCACGTACTGGGTCCATTGCAGCACAACGGGAAAAACTTCGTCAGAACCATTGGGGGGGGCACGCGCTGTCAGGCTCGTCTCCGTGACAAAACTTGTGCGGCTCGTCTTTGCGGTACTCGAGTGGGGACTCCTCTTCCCCGGTTTGTGTTCACTTGTCGGCAGACCCTTCCAAGCGTCATCGAAAAGAATGTTCGACAGGGTCACATTAGTATATAGTAGGGCATGCGAGCTGACTGGAAGTCACGAAGGGCTCCTGCGCAGCTTAGCGGCCTAACAAAAACCGAATTCTGATTCTACGTTAGATGAACCAGTTCATGCCAAACCCTGGCATGTCTGGCTATGGAAGAAGCGGTTGCGAAAGAGCTGTGAAAATGTGCGAAGTTTGCCCAAGGCCTCTGGTTAAAGTCTCCACCGCAACGTACCGCGCCTGCGCCACCTAAAGTAATTTGACCAAAACATGTGAAAAGTTTACTCTGTGCATGTAAGGGTGAATTTAGATATTTTCTATTCATTAGGTATTAACTCTGGGGAAGCACCCAACCTCTGTCCTAGGCTACAAGCCAGAGCGAATAGCTGAGCAAGAGTTCGCTCTTTGTGAAGACCCCGGTCTTTCTCTTCAGCCTCGCAAAGCAGTCTGGGGTCGCGGAGTGCCTGTGCTCGTTCCGACTGGTGCCCCCCTTATGGCACACCATATGCCTCTCAGGGGGAAGGAGCCTTGCGTAGACATCAGGGCCGTCCGTGATGGGTGGCACAACTCTTCATTCCGGCAGGAGCGCCGCCAGCGCCTCCTCGTCTTCTGCGCCCGCGCAGAGCGCTTCTGCTCTTACGAAGAAGCGCAGCGCCTCTAAATAGCTCCTAGCGGTTGGGAGTCCCGCCCATATGAGTTCATGGACGGGCGCGTCCACAGCGCTCCATACGTACCCTAGGTCCCTGTTGAGGTTCACAATATTCGCGTCCACAGCGGGTATTCAATGCTCTTTAGGCTCGGGATTGATGACTGGCCCCTGTCTCACCTTCTCCACGTAGCTCTCGACGCTCTCATTCGAAAAGCGGTATAAGGAGAAACCCATCCGCTTTGAGCACTTCTTGTCGCCGGGCCCGAGGGCGCAGTCGGCACCGCCAGGACCTTCGGCTCCCTCGGGATTCGTTCCGTTTGAAGCCCCTTAACTGGTCAAAGAACTCGGCCAATCCAGTGACCAGTTCCATCGACATTGTTGCTCGTTTTGTCCGGTGGAGTTGGCCGCCCACGAGCGAACGGACCCGGGTACACTGCGCCTCTCCTGAGACTGAGGGAGCACGAATGGAAGAGCGTCGAAGGTCTCCTTGACCCAGACCCGTGCCGCACAAACCCATGGGAGAACAAAAAGTTATGCATATAGGATTGGACGTGCACAAGGAAAGCGTGTGCGTGACCGCACTGGAAGAAGATGGGGCGGCCACAGGGCAATTCGGCTTCAAGAGTGCGGAAGGGGAGGGGAGCGGTTCTACGCGCGCCACTCGGCTCCGGAGGAGGGTAAGGAGAGTCATGTGCGCATCGCTCTCGGGGTGAGCACCATGCGGGAGTTCGTTGCGTCTGTGCGGAGGGACAGCGGCTACGACGTGCACATGGCAAACGCAATGGAGCTCAGGCTGATTTACAGTAGCAGGTCGGAAAACCGCGATTGGCGTCGCTAGATGATGCATGAATGCTATGGCGATCACCTGCAAATGAAGTACTCCCATTCGAGATTTACAAGTGTCTGGAACATCGTACCGCCGAGGAGATAGGGCCATCCTTCTTCGCGGGCTCCGGAGCCCCAGAAGAGGCTGATTTCGCTTCCAGTAGCACCAACAACTTCAGCTCGGCGATTATCATGCCTTACTCCTTTATTTTAAGGCGGGCTGAATCGTTGTTCTAATTGACGGGATGATGAAACAGTGGTGTTAGGTTTCCAGATTGGGAATAGAGCGTTCATAGGAGAAGAACGACCGAGAGGACTGCGCGAAGCTTCTCAGGCGCTCGCCAGGCGATATTAGGCTAAAGGCACCAGCAACTCGCTGACAAGTTCAAATACATGTTCAATAGAAAGAATAGAGATGTGATTACTTCGTAAGAACTGTTCGAAGGTCGCGAAGTAAAGCTATACAAAGCACGGGCCAGTCTATATCCTCTTATGCAATTCTTGCGCTTGCCATTGTTTCGGCCGTGCTGATTGTGGGATTGGCTGAGCGGGGGTCCCACTCCTCCCCCTCTGAGGTGTATCCTCTAAACATACCTGTGTTGGTTTTCGGCGCGCCCTTTTCAGCGAACATGTCCAGCTATTCGTTATCCTCGGGCACACTGATGCTTTCCACTGTTCACTTTAACGGGCCGGTTCACGTGTACGAGGTGGAAGCAATCGTGTCGTGGCCAATTGTCTCTCGTGGAGAGGTTGTCTTGGGTGTGTATTGTCACGGGGAACTGGTTGCCAATTCAACCCAAGCTGTCGAGCCGATTACTCCACCCGTCGTGGTTCTCCCGAATGGTACAACGCAGAATATCGCTCCCCTTAACTACTCTACAGTGATTATCTCATTCAGCCTGACCCTCCCCCAAATTCGACCCTCATGCTCGCACTCGTGTCAAACACCTTGGTTGACGTGTCTGGCTGGCCGTCCAGCTTTCACCAGACTTTTCAAGCCTCAAAGCTGAACAGCGACAACTCTTCGTTGGTCGCTTCCGACTGGGCACCCACCTCTACGTTCAGCACGCTAGTGCGTTCTGGGACAGATTTCCTGCCGCAGACGCTTCCATCGGTGACGGCTTCGGATTCGACTTCCATCCCCTTTGAGCTCGGGGCGCAGGGACAGGGCTACGATACTGCGGGGGCGAGCTAGATAGTGCCCGGTCAAACAACCACGGTGTCCAAACTTTCAACTGCCATTTTGGCACTCGTGGGACTTTCATTTATTAGCGGACTGGTGTCCGCTCAGGCCACGTGTCAAAATGGAGACTACTATGGGAACTTCAACGAAGAAGTGAATACAAATGGAAAAACACCTACTTTTGTCACTGGTACTATAGCCATCGACACCAGCCTCTATTGGAGCAGCCATAATGGTGCCATGTCATATCATTTCAGTATAATCCGGACTACAGCGCAATCGCGACCAATTGCGTGTTCGGCGGTATTACTGGCACTACTTGCCGATGGGTGCAAGCGGGATATATCGTCTCCAGTAACGGCTGTTTCCAATTTGTAGTTATGAGCGTAGCAAAATATGGGAGTCAGCAACGCACAGTCCTTCTCAATAAGTCATCGGGTCTCTACTGCGAGACGCTATTTACGGGAGGGGCCGCGGGTGTTGGAGTTCACATACAGTACAATGCAGGTTCCAGTGGTTACATTTCGTCTATCAAGTTCATAATCGAGTACTTCCAAGGCAGGACCCTAAGGTACAGTAACACTGTCACGACAAGTATTGGCTCGGGGGCTTCCGGTGATGGTGCAGGTCGGACTTGGTCATAATCGGGGCTGGAGGCGGTAATGCCGACTTCACCGGTGGTTCAGCGTCGTTCGAGTGGAACAGCAATCTGAACCTGTATCAGAACTCCCTAAGTAAGACTGCCATAAATGAAACCTCGAATATGCCACACCAGCGCATGAGCGGAAGCGGAACGACTTGGACCCAGGATTACGCAGCCGGAGGCGCACCGTGCTGAAGACACATAAGAACCGCAGGCTCCCCGCTGTCTGAGGACAGGAGTTAGAAGTGGCTGCAAATTTCGGGCCGCAAGCTACGCGCTCATTGGCACTTGGGATGGGGTTGCTACTTGTGGGACAGGTGCTTGACTTTGCCCCGGTAGTGAACCTCACAGGTTCGATTCTGATGGTTCTGGGACTTATCGTGCTCGCGTTTACGTGGAAGAGCGTCTCCCGGAGTAACACTGAAGGGGGCGAGAGAATTATCGCGCATCCCAAGCGCCTAACTCTAGCCATCACGCTTGCCGCCGCTCTTACCGCGGTGACGGCTGCGCTGGTCGTGTATGTGCGTGAAGCAGGAGAGTCGCGCCACATAGACTTCATTTATCTTCCAGTGGGACCTGTACAAATCCCGACGGGTCTTACATTCTTGACGTTAGGATGGACGACAGCGATTCTGTACGGATACAGCTACTACCAGAATGGAAGTGCCTTTCGAGCCATAATGCGCCTGCGCGCGAATGTTCGTTTCGAGAGAACGGGGAAGCTTTACCGCTGGGTGGGAATAGCTACGCTCGTTACCGCAGCGGTGGGTTTGCCCCCTCTCTCGGTCACGGTGATCTCACAGATTGCGTGTTCGATTCCTGGCGCATGCATCTCGCCCAACCCATTTGAGCTGCAGCCTCCGGAGCCTTACCCACTGGCGGGCGGCTTGCTCTATGGTTGGCTCCCTACCGTACGGGTAGTAGGCGCAATCGGAATTTGCGCCGCGTTACTGAATGTCGCTGCCGGGCTTTCAGGGCTAAGCTCACTACGGCTAAGCTCACTACGCAAGAGCTAAATCTTGAAGCCCAAGCCTAGTCGGCTTGGCTGGTGGTTCCCGAATAGACGGAGCCGAAGAACTGCAAAAGTGGAATTCGAAGCAGAGAATTCTTGGGTCATATTACTGCCGTTGAAAACTCTGCAAACCTTGGATTAACGGAGGTTCAGGTCGGAGCCGCAATACTATGTGTGCTAGAGGGGGTTCCAGATATGCAGAAACCGGCATTAGGCCAAGGCGAGTCGAGGGGAAAACGAGCGAGAGCCCATCTGCCACCTTGGGTCACGGATCTGCCCACTTCTGTGACCTTGCGAGCCTTCCTGTATATTTCGCTCCCTGTAGGCGAACCAAGTAACAGGTGAGAAAGTGCTGAGACTACCCGAGTGCACTCTAACGCCACGCTTAGAACGAAAATCGAGGAGAGAGTAGGGCCAAGGGCCGGGGCGGGATTGACTTCCAGAGCATAGGGCACAAAGGCGTCTAGCACATCGGCGAAAGGTCGGAGCACGAGAAGTCCTAGAAGAGAAGGATGCGGGCTGCGAGGGGCCTCAGGCTCACGCTGGCGGCCGCTCTAACTTGGTGAGGGTCCCGTGTAGGTGCATCCAAGATGATAGTAGGACCAGCTTGGAGCGTAGAGCACCCCTAAACCAATTGTCGCGCAACCAAGTGAGCGGTAAATTGGCGTGTCGGTTGAAGTCCCTGCCGGCCAGCCGCCAATGCTCACAAAGAATAGAATGGGCGCAAAGAAAAAGAATGCCAAGACGATAATGATGCCAAGTGCTATCGATACAGCGTGTCTCACGCTCTGCACCAGCAATATGGGCGAGCGAAGGGTCTCCTTCGCGGTCCTTTTCCAATATGACGAGGCGCTGTAATGTGCGGCTCCAGCCTTTCCAGAGGAAGCTTCAGAAACATTAGCTCTCTCCAAAGAACATCGCACTAGGTCCTGCGCCGCACGAAATCAAGTCATGATTATTCGTCTCTCCCGTGAATCCCGCCTTAAGACAAGATACAGTGACAAAATGCGCTATATTGTCACCAACTCTGAGCACTGTACCTGATCCGAAATATGCCCTGTCGCCATCATAGATACCAAACACGTTCCACTCAGCTTGGACCCAGTGGCTGGCCAAGCTCAGAACGGAATCCGATACTGCTACAGAATAGCAGCTAGCGCTGGTACAAGCCGCAACCTCATCGTTGCTTCCGCAGGAGCCGCATTTCGCCTCTCCGGCCAGTGCAATCCCAGGAAGACCGGATGCGGTTATAGCTGCAAAAGATACGTCCTTCGAGTTGGCAAAGCAACTGGTGCCGGATGCGTACCAAGGCGTATTCAGATTGGAGTTCTTGCTAGGGCATGAGGTGTGGCTGTTCAGCCACCCGATTAACCAGTACTGCATATAGATGTCGGCAGTCCCGTTAACGCCGTTGTTGTCAAAAAGGAACTGCTGCCAAGCATCCATGGAGGACCCGCTGTAGCTCGTAGTGAAGAAGTTGCTGTTGTCTTGGATGGAGAACGTATTGCTGCACCTTGAGCCCGTCACTCCAGTGATTAGGTTACAACCCCTTCCCGAATCATACTCGCCCCCTACCGTGCTACTCGTTGTTATTCCGCCATCTGATAGGTCTATAAGACTACCAGATGGCACTTTGGCCACATGGTCGTTTTCGTTTCCTACGGTAGATGGAATCGCGGAGGGTGTGCCACAGTCTACTCGGGTCCAAGTCGTGCTTGGATATACCACAGTAAAACATCCACTCATAGATGGCGGGCTCGTAATCATCTCCACTTGCCAATCTGCATGAGAACCTGCGGCAGTGGTGGGCGCAATTACCAGTAGTCCTAACCTAATGGCGATTGGAGCAGTCATGCGAGATGCGGGTCCGCCGTCCAACTCTGTCCCTGGCATTTTTCAAAACACGTTTATTTATATCTTGGGGGTTCTGCGCCAAGGTAGGAAATCTAGAAGCCGAGCAGATAACCTTTGACTCATCGGGTTTCACACAGCACGGGAGACTAGACAAGGCGCGTCTGAATGGGTGAAGAAAGAATATCTTGAGATTCACTTCGCGGTAGACATCAAGACCGGAGGGTCGTTTTGGTTGATCCAACCAAGAAAAATATTTATCGTTTGTTCGTGTGCGGCTCATGTAAATCCTCATCCGTACTGAGAGAAAGCCTTCTTGAAAACAGCAGGTAGATAACCACACCCGAAATAGGCAAAATCAGCCCCAGAACGATTGAGAGCGGGTCAAATTGAAAGAGGAGGGTCAAGCAGAAGGCGAGCCCGAGCGCCGCGGTAACGGAAAACCAGCCTATGCTCAACGGGGCCTTGAAAGGCCTTCTGCTGTTCGGTGCGGTTCTCCTCAGGTGAAGGAGTGCCAAATTTACAAGAGAAAAGGTTACGAGAGAGCCAAAGCTTGTAACCTTCGCTATGGCCGAAGCGCTGCTCAGAGGCAGGAAAACCATCGAGACGAGTAGAACCATGAGAATTGCAAACAGAGGACTCTTCGTCCTTGTGCTTACATATCCAAGCCGAGCCGGAAGTGCCTTCTCCCTCGCCATACCATACACTATCCTCGATGAGACAATTATCAGCACCTGGACGGTGTTCATGGTGGTCATCAGTGCGATGAACGAAAGCAGGTAAAATCCATACCTTCCAAGGACGACGCTTGCGGCAAGAGCAAGCGGGGCGTCAGAAGACGAAAGTCGTGAAGGGTCAACAAGACCCACCGCGGTGATTCCGACGAGTACGTAGAGTAAAGTTGTCACAATCACCGCTATCAGAAGCCCCCTCGGCACAACTTTTTCGGGCTCCTTTGCATCCTCCGCAATGTTGGATATATTGTCAAAGCCGATATACGCAAAAAAGACTAGGATCGCAGCTGCCAGTATACCGGAGAAGCCTCCCCGAGGTGGGGCGTATGAGATGGGCTTGTGAACCCCAAGACCCGAAATAATCACAATGGCTAGACCCGCAATCGCAACTATACTGAGAATCGTATTGAGCCTGAGCCAGTAACTCGAGCCTGCAAGCGCTATGAAACTGAGAGCCAGGAGAAGGATCGCAGCAACCGGCAACACGGGTGTTCCTAGGATTGCCTGAAGATATCCAGCAAATCCGATGGAAACCGCGGAGGCGGCAACCACTTCCGTAACTAGCATTGTCCATTCAGTTACAAACGCGAGATGCCTGCTGCCGTAGGCCCTGCCGATGTAAACATACTCTGATGCCGCTCTCGGATACATCGAAGCCAGTTCGGCATACGTAAGACCTGTGAAAGCCGCGACCACCGCACCAATCAGAAATGAAACCCACACCGATGTGCCCGCAAGTCCTGCCGCATCTCCAACGAGGACGTATATACCGGCTCCTACAATGTTTCCGATTCCATAGGTAACCACCTGGAAAAGACCCATCTGACGCGGTAACCTTTCGTGGGAGCCGCCCACAAGACCTGCAGGGCATCATCCTCAATTTAAGCCTGTGAATCATCGGTATTGGACCGGGCTACTTCCTGTTTAGAAAATTTATATTCAGGACAAAGTGACTTTTGTTAGCCTTACTCTCCTTTCCCTTTCTGCCTGAGCCTAGTTTCTTTACCTTTTTTTCAATTATCTGATTTTTTGTCGATTGCATAATTTTTGGGAACAGAAACTTAAAAGCATAACCGTGATCACACTTAAAAGCGGTGGTTTTGAAAGGCTAATGAACTATCTGTAACTGCTTGTCAATGAAATACCCTGTTTTGACTGGACGCAGTTCACCGGAGTTGTGGTGTCCCCTGAGAGCCAGCCGACCTCCCAGTTATCCTGTCATAGAGTAGCCTCAAACTGTCTTCAACCAGGAACCAGGAAAGTGCATATACCACCACTAAACTTCCCATCGTGATGCCTATTGGTGTTACTCCGAGGCCAAAAGCGGTCATCACAAAACCCACCACCATCGTGGAGATCAGGGCAATTAAAAGCGGCATGCTTGGGCTGACCTTCCAGAAGGCCCTCTTGGTCCTCGTAACGAACATTGTCAGATGGCCAGATACGATCAGTTTCAGGAACACCAGCGAGAGTATGGCTGGAATGCCCACATGGAATATGTACATCCCTACGTATACCAGAAGAAGAGTTTCCGCTGAACCCATACCACCAAGAAGGACGGAAAGGCCACCTATGTATTTCATATTCCATTTTTCAGGCCTCTGGCTGTAAAGTACATTGTCGGTGGATACTGCTATTATTGGGAGGTCGTTAAGAAGCGCTAGTATTATCAGGAGGAATGCCGATATGGGATAGAAATGCAGTAAAATTATTGTGGCTGTAACAAAGATCAGTATCCTCAGCGTTTCCACAACCCTGTATAGCACATAGCTCTGCATCCTCTGGAATATCCTTCTTCCCTCTTGAACTGCGTTTATTATAGTGGAGAGACCTGGGGCGGTCAGGACTATGTCAGCAGCCGACCTGGCGGCATCTGTAGCCCCCTCCACTGCTATCCCCACTTGGGCTTCTTTTAATGCAGGGGCATCATTAACGCCATCCCCTGTCATCCCCACTGTATGTCCATTGGCTTGCAATCCCTTAACGATCGTGTACTTGTGCTCCGGGTACACACGTGCAAATATATCGGCATCCTCTATCGCCTTCCAGTTCTCCGATTTTATCACGGATTCAAGGTCTGCAGACGAAATTACCTTTGATCCTAGGTCAAGCTCACTTCCTATTTCCTTTGCTATGGCTTCATTGTCCCCGGTCACTATCTTTACCGCAATGCCCATCTTCCCGGCAGTGGCTATTGTCTTCTTAGAATCCTCCCTCAGAGGATCATATAGTGGGATAAGACCGATGAACTTCCATTCATTACCATCGTTTTTCGCTACAGCTAGTATCCTGTACCCTTTGACAGCAAAATCATCGATTTCCTTCTCAATTTCTATCTTAACCGAGTTATTAACATTGCAGAGGGAAAGGACGGTATCCGGCTCACCTTTCATCGTCTGGTATGTATTCCCGTTAAACTCCACCGTGGCTTCAGTTCTTTTCCTCATCGGGTCAAATGGAATAAATTTCAGCTGCCTGTATACTTTGTCTGAATCGCCAATCTGTGCATATATTGCCTGGTCTATGGCATCCATGTCATCCCGCCTAGATGCCAGCGCAGCATATAGGAGAACGTCATGAACGGTATTAGATTGGTCTACTGGAAATACAGTACCTGCAGTTAATTTGTTTTCTGTGAGTGTTCCTGTCTTGTCGGTGCAAAGAACGTCCATGCTGGCCAGTTCCTCAATGGAAACAAGCTTAGTTACTATGGCCTTCTTATTTGCAAGTGAAAGCGCCCCAAGTGCCATGGTCACAGTAAGGACTACTGGAAGCGCTATCGGAATTGATGCTACCAGCAGGATCAGGAAGAACAGAAGGTCGCCAAGTATAGGGAATCCCAGAATGATGCCATAATAAAATACAATAGTTCCAAGTACTATCGCCAGCCCAACCAGAAAGTAGACAATTTTTGATATGATCCTAGACAGGCCGGTTACATTGGAGGCTGAGGCCACTAGGCGGGCCATATGCCCAAAGTATGTTCTTTCCCCGGTGTTGATAACCAGTCCATTCATTTCACCCTGCTTTATAATGGAGCCTGAGTAGACTATATCCCCTGGGTGTTTTTCGACAGGCAGCGATTCTCCCGTAAGCGCAGACTGATCAACTGACAGAAAATCTCGCTGTATAAGCTTTGTATCAGCAGGCACAATGTCCCCCATTCTCAACCTGATTATATCCCCCGGAACTAACTCCTTAGCGTCAAGGGAAGCCCAAGCCTTGTCTCTTAGCACTCTTGCCTTTAAGCCAAGCTTCTTCATCAGCTCCTTTATCGCATTTCCGGCACTTCTTTCCTGCCAGAACCCGATGATGACGTTGGTGATGAGCAGTGCAATTATAAGAATAAAATCGTCCCAGTGGCCTATTACAGCGGAAACGATGGCTGCTGCCTCAATAGCTATGGGCATTGGCCCGTAGAAGTATGATAGGAGCTTAAGGATAGGATTTTTCTCCTTTTCCTTAATTTCGTTGTACCCAAATTGCTCCAACCTTAAATGAGCTTCTAAAGCTGTGAGGCCATCCATGTTGCCCTTTACTTCTTTTAAAGCCTCCTCAGTGCTAATTGTCTTAAAATCGTCAGTATTTCTGGCCAACTTAATGATAGTTAAGCCCTTCGAATAATGATGTATAAATATTACTTGATTTATGGTTTGATCATAGATTCCCAAATTCAGGCAAGAGCTGAGATAACGCAACCAAGTTTGTACTAGATTTATACTGGCTTTAATGCTGGAAAACTTGCCATTTTGCTTCGTTGGGCAGACTTTTATGAAGTTCTGGCATGATGCACACTATCTGATTATGGTTAACCATCATTATGCCATATGGTATGCCATTGACAGCGCATTCCATATAACTGGCCTGTACATTGCTTCGACCTCCTGATTATGTTGTAGCTTTGACCTTATGTGCTGGCTCATCGCTTCTCTTTAATGCAGAAAATATGCCTTCAATTATGCTCCTCCTGTGGTAGTGCTCATTATAGCTGTCCTGGTCATTTCTCCACCTGCTTACCATTTCATGCCATGCAGGGTATCCAAGCGAACGTGGCCTGACATCTTTCCAGATTGCTATATATGGCACCGATATTTGCTACTAGCTAGGCATTTATCCATGAGAGGTAACCCTTGTCCAGGTACGTTTCAGTTACACCCATGTTCAGCATGTCAATTCAATCATTGGTTCAAGCTGTTTTGTGTCTGAAAAGTTTAGTTGAGTTGCCCTTGCAGTCAGGAAGAATGGGTTGTCAGTGTCAGCTGAAATCAGGGCGTGTAGTTTAATCTACTGCCTCTTGCTGCCCT
>JAJYZJ010000043.1 GCA_021800035.1 archaeon | reverse complement strand
GCGTCGCCACATATCCATCCAGAACCAGTCTTACGACCTGCTAAATCGGGTGTATTGCGGTCTACTACCAATATCCTGAATCTTTGGTTCGAAAAGTGGGCGATGCTTGCGGCGGTGGTCAACCCGGCCATACCCCCTCCCGCTACAATGACATCGTAGTCTTTCTCGACCATGCAGCTGTGCGCGTAATCCTCTTTAAAAGGCTTTCATCTCCAATACCGTGTAGCACTAGATGTCGTATTATGGTTCGGCCACATCGCTGGCATGAACGATGTCTCCAGCCTGTCTAATGGAGGTTCTTAGAGAAGCATTTCCACAAGTCTGGGATTGCCTATCTTCAGTTATGCTTTAACCCCATAACAGTTGGTTCAAGAGTCCGGACACGTCCCCGCGCTCGTGTGCGCACGGTCAGTAGTAGACGACGCAGTCGAAAGAGATAACACAACTTTTTCGACCTTTGATCAAAGCAGTGCCCCCGGCCACTAAAAGCTGCGTGTGCCTTACTTCCCTTCAAAATCTAGGGCCATGTTAAGAAAGCAAGTTACGAAACCGGATCTATAGTAGAGATTCTCGGTAATTTCCACTTAACTGCATTTGAAGTAGTGGTAGAACGCTTAAGTAATGGTGGCTGGATTATCCAGCTTGGTATGCAGAGTTCGCTGGCAGTGTCTCGTAAGGTCGCGGCAATTGCGATACTGTCAGCAGTGGCACTTTCCACCGACTACATCTTGCTTCCCGTAGCAAACGTCAAACTGATGGACTCGATTGTGTTCCTAGGCTCGCTGCTCTATGGACTAGAGGTGGGCGTGCCTGTGGCGGCCATAACTTGGCTGGTATACGGAACGCTCAACCCTCTGGGCGCGGACCCGCCAGGGCTACTAATTCTGCTAATATTGCTCGAATGTCTCTACGCGATTGCAGGAGCACTTGTATCCAAACACATCAAGAGTAGCTCAACCAGAACACCGAACCTGACTTTTGGCTTCGCCGGCTTCCTGTGTGCTTTCATCTACGACTTGGTTACAAACAGCTACAGCGGTTTGCTGTTCTACCCAGGGTCCGTAATGTGGCGAATCGTAGAAGGGAACATACTCGGAATTCCCTTTTCAATCCTTCACGAGGTCTCGGATTTCGCTCTCTTCGCGTTCGTTCTTCCAGTTGCGCTGAGAACTCTACGCATACTTCCCCAAAGGATGGATAAGAAACACGATGTCAAATTCAGAATCGAAAACTAGAGAGAAAAGCTCCAGATTGAAGGATGCTGTGATGGTCCTAGTAGTCATCGCAATCATACTTTCGGCCACTACAACATATTACTACTATGAATACTCGAGCCTAAGAGCCTCACTAAGAGGAACTAATGTAAGGGTGAGCTTGGGCATGGAAATCGGGGCGGGTCCCATTGCGTGGAGCAACATGACGATACCCGGAGGCTCTTCGCTGCTACAAGCGATGCAGGATGCCCAGTGGAAGGTAAACTTCACCAATTACGGGCCGGAAGGCGACTTCATTACATCAATCAACGGTTGGCGTGCTACGACCGCAAACGATACTGGCTGGCTCTACTGGCAGTTCATAGGAGGAACGTCCGACTGCTGGACCATGGGACAGGTGGCCGCTAATGCCTTTCTGTTACTGAATGGTTCAGTTGTGACATGGTCGTTCTCAAAATACAACGCCACAACTGGCGCAGCCCCTCCTCCGCCATGCTGACCGCCCATGTCTAGAACTAACTATCGTTTGGGCCCGGGTGCAGCAATTTAACGCACTAAGAGTCATCACAAAATTATTACATATTCATGTTAATTCATTGGGTATAACTTTATAAGAATTGAGCTCTCGCTGTCATCATGTCCCCCGGTCCCCAAAACGAGCGAGCTGGGATTCCCAGCCCGGCCAGCGGAGCGGAACAGTCCGACAAACGGCCCGCGCTCAAGGAGAGCGCAGAAACTTCACAGGTGTTCGTGCGTGAATCCACGGGCCTAGTCAAATCCGCATCGTTTCTCGATGCCACAGCGCTAAACCTAGGCAACATGTCGGTGGGCGCCGCACTGGCAAACATCGGATTCACGACCATACTTTTGCAGAGCATGGTTGGCGTGAACCTCGTAATTGGCTCACTCATTGGTTTCGCAATCACAATTCCAGAAATTGTAGTGTATTCCTACATGAATCAGAGGGTACCTCGCACGGGTGGAGACTACATCTGGGTTTCGCGGGTCTTCGGAGGGCTATTTGGAAGCTCCATCTCGTTCATGGGTTATACGCTAGAGACTCTCGCTTATCTTGCACTGATTACTCTTTCCGCAGTAACGGCGATAGGAGCGGTGGGTTTCTCGCTTGGTTACAGCGGTCTACTTTCTCTTTCTATTCCCGGTGCAGCGCCCTTGGCCCAGTTTGGCGTTGGAGCCCTGGTGTTTGGTTCTATCATAGCTGTGAACATCTTTAGGCCGAGGGCAGGTTTCAAACTGGTGACAGCCCTTATCGGGATTGGGATCGCGGCGACGCTCATTGCAATCGCTACGCTTCTGCTTGCAGGCAGGACAGGCGTCGAGAACTATATGAGCACACTAGTCTCTGCCGGCTATTCTAGCTCTTACGCTTCGCTCGCAGGTTCATATCATGGTCCAGAGTTTTCCTGGGCTGCCACGATCGCCATACTACCCTTCTTTGCAATATTCACATATCCCTGGTTGAATGCCTCTCCGGCTGTAGCTGGCGAACTTCGCGGAAATCGTTCTTTCAAGTGGGCAGTCCCGCTAGCAAGCCTCATCGTCGTCAGCCTAGTGACTCTATCCTTCGGTGTCATGTATTACGTGGGCGGTTTTGGCTTCACCAATGCTGCACTCGCAAACTCGCAGCTAGTCGTAAACTATGGGTTCAATTTCTGGACCCTAGCAATGGGTGTCTCATCATCACCGATACTCTCGTTCATCATTGGCCTAGGCTGGATAGTGTTTGAACTCGGAATTCTCGCGTACGGCGTAATCGTCTTTTCAAGGTATCTCTTTGCCCAAGCGTTTGATAGATTCCTCCCAACAAAGCTAGCATATATCAGTCCCCGCTTTGGCTCACCGGTAGTTGCTCACGTAATCGACTTCGTGATTACGATTGGTCTTGTGGGAGGTGCGGCCTTCCTATATGGCTCGATATCCCAGCTTTACGGCGCGGTAGCGGCCTCTATGATCTACTTTATCGTAATCGGGATTGCTGCTGCGGTGTATGCTATCAGGAGAGAGAGCGGTGGGTCGCGCCGGGTGCTCGCAGTCGCCGGCGTTGCGATGGCAGCCGCATTTGCTTTCCTGACATACCAGTTCTTTTCCGCGTACCAAGTCTGGGGAGGCAATCTTCTTAGTTACGGTTACGTCGCAGCTTCCTTCGTGGCTGGACTAGTGATATACAGCGCCTCGAAGGCGTATCACAAAAAGAGGGGCGTGGATATTGAGCTTGCATACAAGGAGATACCGCCGGAATAGCGGTATCCTTCCATTTTATTTGATTT
Source organism: archaeon (assembly GCA_021800035.1). Lineage (GTDB taxonomy): Archaea > Thermoproteota > Thermoprotei_A > Marsarchaeales > Marsarchaeaceae > JAKAWJ01. Next base: position 13,075 of record JAJYZJ010000043.1, on the reverse strand, counting down.
GATTTGATTTGATTTAATTTGGGTGGCGCCTAGTTACGAGCTCGGACAAATTTCTAGTGGTTGCCGATATTCATGGCTCAGAGACGATCATGAATAAATTGCTGAATTCACCAAAGTTCTATCGAGTTAAGCACGTTGTTGTGGCTGGCGACCTAACCGGGAAAGTGCTAACTCCGATTGTCGAAGCGCCAAATGGTAGATACAGTGTTGAGCTTTTCGGAGAGAGAAAAGAAGTAGACTCGTCCAAGCTTGAGCAGATAAAGAAAGAGCTTCGGAGCGTCGGCTACTACTACAAAATGATGAGCCAAAATGAGTTTGAGGACATGCGAGCTCAACCCTCCAAAATAAAACAATCATTCATTGAAGCCATGCAAGAGTCACTTGACCAGTTCTTCGCAAAAGCCGAAACTCGCCTCAGTCCTGAGGGAGCGAAGGCTTACCTGATACCAGGCAACGACGACTACGACGAAGTCGCTGAATACGTCCGGAGGAATGCTCCTTCGTCGCTCGTACCCTTCGACCGCGATGCTGTAGAGCTGGGAAACCTTCACCTAGCCGGATACGGCTATTCAAACATGACCCCTTGGAGGAGTCCGAGAGAAAAGAGCGAGCCCGAAATACAATCAGACCTGAACCAGCTCTCAAAGAGGGTAGAACCGTCGAGCACGATTCTGGTGAGCCACGTGCCTCCTTATGGAACCAAAATCGATAAAGCCCCCAAACTTACTCCCGATTACAGGCAAGTGACAGAAGGCGGCGGGCCGGTGCAGGTCTCGGTGGGTAGCACGTCAGTTCGAAACGCCTTGGAGGAACATGGCTACGCACTCGGCATTCACGGCCATATTCACGAATCTGCCGGTACAGATTTTGTTATGACTAGGTCGGAAGGTAGAAAAATTACAGTGCTTAACCCCGGAAGCGAGTACGGCTCAGGGGTGCTACGCGGGGTCGTCGTAGAAATGAGTAACCTCGAACTAAAGAGCCACGTTTTTACACGCGGCTAGGCTCTCACTCCCATTGTCAACGAGCGACAATTGGGCAGATAACGAGGGGAGGCATCTGAGGCACTACCAAGTTCCTGAGATTCAGAGGCTCGCCTCGGGCTCACCCGAGACTTCTCGCTAGCCTCAGGATGAGCGCCGCCGCTTCTCTGAATTTGTGTATCCTTGGAAGATCTCCTCGGACTCGTATTTTTTCAGTGGCTATTAGAAGCGCCGGATCCAAGCCGCCCTGCTTGAGAACTTCTCTCCAAGCTTCGCGTGTGCCAATGAGCCGGTAGGGTGTGTTCTCCTTGCCTGCCGCCGGTGAAATGCTTGTCGACGAACATCTCCCGTTATTTAGCTCAAGTACAAGCTCAACTGGACCCACAACGGGACCCAGTGAACCTCCGGAATCTTCTAGCACAACTATTGCAACTCTCCATGTCCACCCTCTCCCTAGGCGCGAAAACTCGCTGGAACGGTTTATGGCGGCACACAGCCTACTGAGCCAGACTGCGCTTGGAAAACTCTCTTCTGCCATAGGCACACGCCTCTCCTGAACAGAAATAAGGAGTTCGTGGATACAAGGTTATCGCGCAGGCAACATTCCTCAGCATGTAACGGCGTAACCTAGGGTAAGTAGACCTCGCCGCTACAAGCCGAATTGTAACGTCCGACGTGTTTGCAGTGCCAGGCATTACACTACGTATAGTCTTAGCTCGCTACAAGAATTAAACTCATATAGCATTAGCCATGAGGAACGTAGCGGACCAGTCGATGAGCGGTTTCAGTTCCCTGATGAGATATATAGTAAAGCACTGGCCCGCGCTGACTGCGATAGTTGCAAGCGCGTTCGCTTCTTCGTATCTAAGTATATACATAAGTGTTCTCATAGGAAACGCCGCGAGCGCCACCTTCCTGAGCGGCGGCATAGTAGCAGTTGTTCGGGATGCCGAGCTGATTGTCCTTATTTCAGCCGTGGCGGCGGTGCTTCAGTTTGCTACGGGCTATGGTGGGCAATGGCTCGGGCAAAAGGTGGTCTACTTTATCAGGCGAGACATCTTTAACTCAATCCAGTCCAAGGATTTCACTTTTCACGACTCCAACTCCACGGGCGATCTTATGGCAAGGTCAACCATGGATGTTGAAGCAGTTAGGCGCCTAGTAGCGTTCGGGAGTCCGCAATTCCTTAGCACGACCTTTCTGATTCTATCCTCAGCTTACATTCTGCTCACAACAGACCTTAGGTACGGACTGATTTTTGTGCTATCACTTCCATTTCTGCTGCTTGTAACATATCTACTTGCGTTCAAGCAAGAACCGTTCTGGAATGCAATCAGGGAGAAGTACGGGAAAATGTCGAACGTCCTCCAGGAGAACATAGTGGGCCAGAGACTGGTACGGAGCTTTACAGCGGAAGAGCGACAAATAAAAGAATTTGAAAAAACCACGGATGACTATCTGAAAAGCTATATCGGAGTCTCACGCGTGCGTTCGTTCATTACCCCGCTTTTGGCGCTCATTGTAAGCCTGGGCATTTCCGCGCTGGTAGTAATCGCAGCTCCGGGAATAGTAGCAGGTGCGAGCATCGGACCGCTAGTCACGTCAGTCTATATCTATTTACGAATACTGGGGCCGATTAGATTCTACGGCCAGCTTGTACTTTTCTTTGAAAACGGCATGGCCGGAATGAAGCGCATCAATGAAGTCATGCTGAGTCCTGTGGCTATTAAGGACAAGCCCAGCGCCATCATAGCCGGAAAACTGAAGGGAGATATAGTATTCGAAAACGTCTCGTTCGCTTATAAGAACGAGCCCGTTCTCAGAAACATCAATCTCCACGTCAAACCCGGCGAGGTGGTAGCATTGGTGGGAGAGTCGGGTTCGGGAAAGACTAGTCTTGCAAATCTGATTCCCAGATTTTACGACGCGAGTGCAGGTCGCGTTCTGGTAGACGGAATGGACGTCAGAGATTACAGTCTGCGCAGCCTGAGACAGAAAATTGGATTCGTATCGCAGGATATTTTGCTGTTTGGGGGCACAATCAGGGAAAACATCGCGTTTGGGACGGATAACCCGCCATTAGAACGTGTTGTATGGGCCGCCAAAACTGCACAGATAGCTGACTTCATTGATTCCCTTCCAGATAGATACGATACGCTCGTTGGCGAACGGGGGATCACCTTATCCGGCGGTCAAAAACAGCGGATTGCGATAGCAAGAGCGCTCTTGATTGACCCAAGGATCTTGATCCTTGACGACTCGACATCAAGCGTCGACGTCGAAACCGAACTCAAGCTGCAGGAAGCGCTTCGGGAATTGGTCAGAGGGAGAACCACTTTCGTAATTTCCCATAGACTTTCGACTCTAAGATTGGCCGATAGGATTGTTGTCTTTAAGGATGGAAAAATAGCTGACGAGGGAACCCTGTCAGAACTTTCTCAACGGGAGGGTACATTCAGCGAGATTTTTGGTACTCCAACTGAGTTTCAAACTGCGACCGCCGCTGGAGGAGAAGACTAACGGGCTGGATGGGTACCGTAATAGAGAAGGACCAAGAGCCACAGCATCTCTCGGACAGGAAAAAACTGTTTAGATTGCTTCGGGAGGCGCTACGTTACAGACGTGAAGCCAGCATCGTCATCGTATCAATAGGTGTAGGAACCGCGGTGGCCATGGTGGGCCCCCTCTTAATTGGTTTCGCAATCAACGCCCTGATAGCAAAACAATTCAGTCATGCGGTCGATTTCGGGCTGCTATATGCTGCGCTCTATGGCGTGAACTACTTCGCTGACAACAGGCGTACGTTCCTGATGCCGGTTGTTTCTCAAAGCGTTATACGCAATATGCGAGACAGGGGATTCGAGAGCCTGCAAAGAGTTCCCATAAGCTACTTCAGCAAAAGGGAGACGGGCCGGATCATGAGCTATATCATGAACGACGCGGAAGCACTGAGCGACTTCCTTACTTTTCAACTTCCGCAAGTGCTTTCTGGGATAGCGGCAATAGCGGGCTCAATCGTAATTATGCTCTATTACGATGTCCCACTCACACTTGTTTCGCTTACTGTGATTCCCATGCTTGGAGGCTTTGCGCTGATTATGCAAAAGAGAATCCGCGAGAACTTTATGGAGACTAGGCGCAAAATTGCAGTTGTCACAGCGCGGCTTCAAGAGACTATAAGCGGGGTCAGGGTGATCCAAGCCTTCGCGAGGGAAGATGCCTGGGCAAATCGTTTCGATCAAGCGAACCAAGACAATATGAGAGTAAACCTGAGAGCGACCAAGCTCACCTCTTTATTCAACAGCACAGTTCAGATCGTCGAAGCCTTCGGTATCGCTATCGTGCTATACGTGGGAGCGGGTCAGGTGCTCTCCGGCGCCCTCAGTGTAGGGCTTCTTGCGTCATTCATATTTTGGGTGCAGCAATTCTTTAACCCTGTTCTTCAGCTGTCCACGTTTTATAATTCTTATCAGGCTGCTATGGTGGGTCTGGACCGAGTCTACAGACTTGTTGATGCTGAGCCCCAAGAGCCCAAGGACCTCAAGTTACAGGAAGCGGGTGAAATAAAGGGAGAAGTCGAGTTCCGGGACGTGAGGTTTGCCTACGACCGAAGAGAAGTACTCCACGGAATCTCCTTTGTCATTCCGGCGGGCGCCAAGGTGGCTCTGGTTGGGCCCACAGGTGCTGGAAAGACGACAATAACCAATATGCTGCTCAAATTTTATCAGCCCAGCTCGGGAGCGATACTGATTGATGGACGTCCTTTGTCAGAGATAGACACGAGTAGCTACAGGAATAACGTCGGGGTAGTGCTGCAAGAGTCGCTCTTGCTTTCCGGCACGGTTCTTGAAAACATAAGATTTGGTAACCCCGACCTGACAGATGGCCAGATCGTGCAGGCGATTCGTGGCACCGACCTAGATAAAATGATACGAACGCTCCCTAATGGATACAATACAGTCCTGAGAGAGAGGGGTTCTAACCTTTCCGAAGGCCAGAAGCAGCTAATCTCTTTTGCGCGCGCTATAGTTAGGAATCCCAGAATACTCATTCTGGATGAGGCCACTTCTCAACTCGACCCCATGACCGAACGGAGCCTTCAACACGCGATGTCCAAAACCTTGGAAGGCCGAACTTCTGTTATCATAGCTCACAGGTTATCCACGGTGTCACTCTGCGACCTTGTACTCGTGGTCGAAGATGGCAGAATAACTCAGAGCGGACCTCCTGACTCGCTTATCCGCCAGCCTGGAACTTTTGCCAAGCTCTACGCTCTACAGACTCAAGTCTAGCTCGGTGAAGGAGACACTTGAGATACCTGCCCCCGTGACTTTGATAGCCTTTTTACAAAAATGTAAAAACCAAACAACAGCCCAAAAAATGGGATCCAAGTTAAAAATGGCAGAGTGGAACTATATTCCAACTGAATCTCCACGGACTCGAAAATCGCGGCTACGAGCAGCTCTACCGCTGTAAAAATGAGCGCAACTAGAGTTGTGTTCAGGGCCTTTGCCGGCTGCTTGGTTGCTAGATAGATTATCAGAAAGAAGCTCTGCGTTACCGCAAGAGAATATGCTGGGAGCTCGAGCCACGAGTGGGGAAGTAGGAGAAGAGATATCATTACAGCGGCCCCAGGCAGTGGGGGATTATTCGCTAAGGCGAACGCCTCAATAATCCTCGCGGTCACATAGACGGATTCTCCAAAAATCAGCCAGCCAAAGAGCGGCACGAACTCGAAAAGTGCAATACGAAAGTTATTCAGGAATATTTCAGTCACCTTGAAAGGAAGCGACATTTGTCGGACCATGGCCGAGACGTTGTCTCCCTGCTGAGAGTAATACTGCACCGAGGCCGCCGACATGTGCAACGAGCTCACGTAAAAGAACAGCCCAAGCTCAATTACAAAAGCAAGGAGGACAATTTTGAGCCAGCGGCCAGTGAGCATGTCCGCAGCTGCTCTCTTGAGCTCGAGCGGCCTGTTATCGCGAACCGGACTAATTTGAGCAAAGTTTGCACCACAGTTCATGCAGAATACTGCATAGTATGGGGACTTGGCCCCACATCTGGGGCAGAACTTGTCCGGCTGCGAGACCCCGCCTTCATCTGAATCAGGCGAGGTCCCCCCCGCCTGTGCTCCCCCGTCCCCCTGAAAATCCATTTAGTCTCAATGGGCCGGGGTTGATTTAGACCTTATCCAGAGTTCTGATGAATTTCAGCCATTTGCCAAGTTCATCCAGACTGCCTCATGCGCACGCCTAGGGCGGAAGCGTGCCGTCTTCGAGCTCCGACATAATCTTTGATTATAAATTCCTTGAGGCTGAGCGGGTCACTGACAAAGGTAACTGTAGAACGGCCATTCAGTTTTGCCATTCCTTCAGCGATAGCTCGAAGTTCTGGCTTTTGATCTAGCAAAATCACATTGACATTTATTGAATTCTTTCCGGCTTGATACGCAGCTCGGTATGCGCTTTCCTCTGGCCCCAGGTCCTGAACGCATGAGGACGTGGGCTCGCCATCGGTTATCAGAAAGACGTTACGGTTTCCCTCGTGGCTCATGAGTAACCGGGTTGCGAAATCCAGCGCACTGCCTATATCGGTATTTCCCTGCGGACGAAGTCGCAGCACTTCTCCCTCTTTTACGAGCGTGGGCTGGTCGTCATATGCAACCACATATAGCTCGTCGTCCCTGAAATATTTCGTTAACAGCTTCTTTAGGGCGAGCGCCGCCATAAGCGCACCCTTGAATTTCGGACCGTACATCGAGTTAGAAGAATCTATGAGAATCACGTTAGTCGAACCCAGCCTAGATTCGGGCACCCTTGCCTTAAGTGAATGTGGGGAGAGGAGGTCACCCGAGCCGCTCAGTTTGGACTCTACCAGAGTCTCCTGAAGGTCTATCAGGTCGTATCCATGTTGCATGTCATCAAAGTCCGTGATTGCGCCGGAAGGTAGCTCGCCTATCTGCTCCCTGTCGTCACCTATCTCGAGCGTCGGAAGCTCTAGATTATCAAATACTTCCTCGAGAATCTTTTCGGCAATAACTCCTTCGCCCAAGGGCGTGAAATCCAGCCAGCCAAGAGAATAGGTCGAACGCTTGCTATCCCACACATTGCGTGCAGACACGTATCCTTCATCTTCCAGGCTCTTTAGAACTTCAGAGGGAAACGTCTGGGAAATTTCACGGGCACCTATTGCGGCTGGATCGATTCTGCCTGCCTTAGCTAGTTCCAGCAATTCCTTCCAGGCGCTTTCCCTTATGAATTCTCTTCTAGCCCTGTCTTCAAGCCACTCCTGATAAACCCAGCCGGAAGCAGCGGAGCCGTACTTCTGCGCGATGTATTCCCGCATTGATTGCTCCCATTTCTGGTTTTGACTTTCCAGTAATTCGTCTAGGCCCCCACTCCCCTCTGGAAAAGACTCGGGGTGAAAAAGAGAATATACCAAGTCCTCGGTAAACGACTTACCAAGGGAGCCTGAGATGCCCTGGTCTTGCCCTTCGCCTTCCTTACACGGCGGCTTCAGCAGTTCGACTCATCTCCTTCAAGAGATAACCATTTTCGAACCTGGAAACGAAGTCAGAGCAGACAGAAAGGGAGTTGAGTATAATTTCGAACGCAGAGAGCTTGGTCTCTGTGTCTTCAGCCTGCATTCTCTTGAAAACCAGTGACGTCATGGGCTTCCCGTCAAGCCGCTCAATAATACGGTAGTCTGGAACGATGAAGCTGCCTTCTTCCCTGAGCTCGGAAACGCTCTTCAGCTCATTCAGGAAGCTACCGAACTCTTCCTTTGGAAGGTACTCCTCGTAGACGGTGCGACATTCAGCCCTCATTGACTCCGAAACTAGGTGGTTTATGAAGTCCTCCTTGGAGATTCGCGCCCCGTAATCCAGCTCAACCCTCCCCGACAATGCCAACTTGATTACTGAATTGTCCTTCCCGTAGTCTACGAGCAAGGGGACCCTGCCACCCCTCCTTTCCGTCCTTGAGTACACATGATCAAACAGCTTTATAGTGGCTCGGCATGAAAGTTCTGCAGCAAGCTGCACCCTGGACCTTGAAGAATTCCTGCCCAGCCGGGGAATGTTCGCGAGTATTCTGCTGTGCCATGCGGGGATTTCAGGATACCTGCCATGGGTTTGCGTGTAGTAGCTATTCCTGAATGCGATTTCTATCTCCTCATTAAGTGAGTCTGGGGGTCCAATATCGATGACCTCCATCCTATCCAAGAGCGGTTCTTTTATCGCAGAGGTTCCCCTATAGTTAGAAGGATTAGTGGACGCAATTTCTACGGAATCTATTCGAAGGGGAACAATTTCGCCTTCGCCAGTGCTCACTTCGTGCTCCTCCAGAAGCTGATGCAGCATTGTTTGGAGTGAGGACGGGATAGCCCCTAACTCATCGAAATAGCCCACCCCTCTGTTAGCCTTGAGCGCCCTGCCAGGGACAAACACGTCAGGGTGGTCGATGTCCAGTCCTTCCCTGAGCTTCTGCAGAGAAACCCCCCCAATCAGTTGCCTTGTGGTGAGCATAGGGTCCCCGGGTATGCGGATCCATATGCGGGGAACCCAAGTCACGTCCACCCTCTCTTCGTGAGAAATCTTCCATTTGCACGCGAAGCAAACCGGATGGGTTGGGTCGTCGTGTATCCGGCAGTCTCGGATGGCCAGCAACTTCTCGGGGAGTATCTTTGAAATGGCTTTCGAAATTGTTGTCTTCCCATACCCCCTGTTTCCACGTAAGAGAATGGGGGAGCCGCTGTAAAGCGCTGTCTTCAGTAGTTCTTTTTCAGAGAGCTTGCCCACCACATCAGGGAAGAGTTCGGCGCCCTGCGCGTCTGACCTTTTTATCGCGTCCCTGATGTAATCCGTGGTGGTCCTAGAATGGAAAAATCGATAATCTTCTGACCAGATATCCACTTCTTTAGCATGGAGGTAAAATTTTGGAGCTGTAGCTGGATTTACCCTAATGTCGGCGTATGCTACTGACTCTATCTCGGCAAGCGATGCAACGTGTGCCATATCTTACTTATTGCTCCTAATTTGTGAATGGAATGGCCATCCGACCCGATAAACCGTTGCCGTAGCGGGCTGCCCTCCCAAACTCTATAGCACAGATACACGAGGACCAGTTATTATTCTTTCTCAATACCGCCTGTTTCAGCTCCTAGCGGATCTGGGCCAGACCTTCAGGAAAATTCCCTCGCTCAAGAACTCGTCGATTATTCGTTTGCTCATTCCCCAGACTATCCACTCACCCCACGTATAGCCATCGACCATCCCCCGAGGAAGCTCCAGGGAAACATTGACGCGTTCATCAGGATCAAGCCAGCGAGCTTCCGAGACTTCTTCTGAGTTCAGGGTAAGTTTAGGCTCAGACTCAATTGAAAAGACGAAAGGCCTGACGAGAAACTCAGGATTACTTAGTGGACTCACATCCCCAAGCTGAGCCTGATAGTTGAGAAGGTTCCCGCCCAATCCCACCTCCTCTTTTACTTCCCGGAATGCGCACTCGAGAGGCTCCTCCTCACCTTCCATATGCCCCCCAGGGAAGGCAATCTGTCCGGACCATCTGTCGCCTGCCCGCACAGCGCGCTTTATCATAAGCATTCTATGAGAGGGAGAACAGATTATTGCTACTGCGGCACCTAGACCTGCCAATAAACGCCAACTCCAGCATTACCAGTTAAAGCTACCAAGACGATCTGAAAGCGCGGTTTCTAGTCGACATCGAAACATGATATCCAACCAAGAGTTCGAACATCGCACCAATGCACGAGCCGTCACGTGACCACCAAGCGCACCACCCTTTCCGCGTTCTTCCACAACACCTCGTCTCCGTGCTCTCCCAGAAGCGCACCAAGCTCGTGCACCTTCGAAATATCTTCGAAACCCTTGGGGGGGTGCTCCACGCCAAGGAAATCCGTGCCCAGCGCGACGTGCTTCCACCCATAAGAATTGCCGATATAGTTCGCATGCTCCACCATCTCCTGAATAGTTCCATTGTCTCCCAGAGTGGAATTGATTCCGGTGATGCCGACTACGCCTCCGGTCTTCGCAAGTGCCTCAAGCTCCTCGTCATCAAGATTCCTTACATGATCCCGCACCCTTCGAGAGTTCGCATGAGAGACTATCAGCGGAGCCTTTGACGCCTGCGCGGCGTCAAGGAGCGACTGCTTGCTTGCATGGGCAAGGTCCACAAGTATCCCCAGATTGTTGCACAGTCTGACAAGTTCTTCCCCGTATCCGGTCAGCCCATAATCCTTACTGGACATGCAGGACGCTGCAAATTTCGTATCGTAATTCCAAGTTAGGCCGATCGAGCGCACGTTCAGGTCTCGCAGAATGTAGGCATCGTAGGGGTCCGTGAGAACGTCGACCCCTTCCATCGCAAGAAGCAGTTTCACCCCCGGTGAATCCAAGTCCCGGGCGCCTCTCACAATCCTCACAAGCCCGCTGCGCTCAAGGAAATAATAGAATTTAATCTGTTGCACAAGAAGCTCGAACATGGGCACAGAGCTTGCGGTTGCAAACCCGTAACGCTCAGAGAGTCTTGTGGCCCTTTCATCCCAGGTGTTCGCATGGGGGTACAGGACGGAAAAGACCAATGGTTCCCCAAGAGTTTTTAGCAGTTCAATACTGGACTGGAATTTCCCCTTCCGAACGTCCATCTTGCTCGAGGAATGGGCGAGGTCTTCATGCAAATCAATCAGTTTCATTAGTGGTCGAGTGACCTAATCGGGCTCGATAATTAGGCTTGTGACCTGAAAAGGGCTTAAGGTCATAGCTCTCTTCGTGACCGCACATTAAACCAGTTCGGCTATCGAGGGAATCAAGGGGTTGTGTTCGTCTGGCGCGAACTCATAAAGCGGCGTATATGGCTTTACACCCACGATGAACACGGTACCGAAACGAGACAAGAGTTTGAAGTGCATATGGCTCATTCCCACGATTTGCGAGCAAAGCTCCGAGTCCGTCTGAATCAGCGTAACAACCGGACTTCCCGTTACGTGGGCTTCCCCTATGCGACGGGCGATAATACGGACGAGACTTTGCCTGTCCGCTCCATACCTGCTCTCAAGCACGTTCATGCTACGCACCCCCAGAACGCGACCGTCCTTCGACGCCTTTGCGAGAGTTGCAAGAGCCCTTTCCGTCGCATCTATAGACTCGTCCAAGGTTATTCCGCCTCCAAAGTAGCTCTTATCAAGCCGACTTGGAGCACCGAACTGCCGGCTGCCCTTCCCCGTCTCGGAAAATATCCTGACGAGCTTTCGGAAGCGTTCAGGCCCGACACCCTGTTCCAGCGCCTCACGATATAGTTGTCTCGACGAACTGAGGGGCGGAACCAGCAATACTCCCCGCCCCTGCAGGATGAAATTCATTTGAAGTGCAGTGCTCGTGAGCCAAACTGCGCTGTCGGGTACCTCGGAAGTATACTCTACAACTACAGAAGCGCCGTATGGTATCCCGCCAAAAACGCGATCAAGTTGTCCCGTGCCCAAGCTGTATCGGCCGTGAAAATCACCAATCGGCTCAATTGGAGCCGCCCTAGAAAAGTCTGGTTCGCGAAATCTCTTAAATTGATAAAACTTCGCTCCACTGAGTGTGTAGACACTAAAGGGAAAGACTATCTTCGCACTGCGCAGTTTTCTGAAAGCGCACACCCTTATCGTCCTGCCTTCCACTTCTTGCAGACTGAGTTGCACAATCCCGTCAACCAAATAATCCAAGGTCGAGGATGCCGCCTCCTCGGCCACGAACACAAGGTTGCTCTTTGAAGTGGCAGCCATGGCGTGCAGAGCTTTCTCTGTCTTCACTCGCGTGATATAATCCGTTTCTTTAGCGAATGCGTCCCAGCTATCCAGCACCACTACTTGAGTTTCTTTTCGCAGGGCGCCCGCGAGCTCTTCCACGAACATTGCCGCCGATGCCAACCTAGTATCTTTGAAATGACCATTTACGAAAGCAACCCATGGGAACTGCCGCTTTATGAAGTCCTCCGGAACTCTGCTTGAGACGTAGACAGCCGTCTGAGCGTCCTTTTTTGCAGGCTTTGAGTGTCGGCGGGAAGTAATGTACTCAACTAGAGTTAACGCGAGCGTCGTCTTTCCTGTTCCCGCTTCGCCTTTTATAAGGAGAGATCGTCCGGGTGTCTCAAAAAAATCATCTAGCTCCTGAAAAATTCTCGGTGGGTATTCCGGCGACGACTCAATCATTGGCCTCGGCTCTTAGCATGAGGAGGGGGATATTGATAACCTTATACTTTGTGCTCCTAGGCTCCCCATCGCGTTACGAGAGTTAAGTTCCTCACCGAACCACATGGAGTCCAGTTGAACTTTGAGGAGTAACGCTAATCGTTTGTGCACGAACGATCGCTCTGGAAGGTTTCAGTCGCCTTTACAACCAAAGAGACTTGCGGAAGCCCCGTATGCTCCAACCAGAAGCATATGTTGCAAATCACTTGTTTGGGCTGGGAGGAAGATGCCGGGGGCGGGATTCGAACCCGCGGGTACGAGATTATGAGCCTCGCTCCATGGCCAGGCTAGGAGACCCCGGCTTCGGTCCGCGCCACAGTTTCTATCTCGAACCCACCTATATTGAAGATTCACTAGTCTAGACAGCGACCGCAATTGCCTTCACGGATGAAGGACTGCGGACGTCGAGGTAATGAACTCTCCGACTGTGGACTCTCCCCGAGGAGATCATTGGCCAAACGGACTATTGAGCTTACCGAAGCAATCACCTATGGTTCGGGAACGGAATATCGATTGTGAGCGGCGCTGATATTTGCCATCTTTTTCAACTCGACAAACAGCCTTCGAAATTCTACAATACGCGTTGATATCCCGAAGTCGCTTTAGTCCAACTTGAATGTCGAATATTGCACTCGCGCAAAGTCTACCCGCGGACCAATCTCGGGCTCGCACTGGGAGAAGTCACTGACTCAATCTGAGCGAGCGCCCTCCGCCTAAGTCTTTCTACTGACTTGAATTTCGCCGAGATTTTCCCCTTTTTAAGCAGAGGCTTGAGCATGGGTTCCCCTCTCAGCCTGGCCCCCGACGAATCAAGCGTCACCACATCCACAAAGCCGTCC
>JAJYZJ010000042.1 GCA_021800035.1 archaeon | reverse complement strand
GCGCGGCCGCGAAGTGGTTCGGCTCCCTCGGAGTGAAGCTCAGCCGCCAGACCGCGCTGAACTATGCGCGCGCGGCAGAGAGCGTGTTCCTCGTGTTCTACCTTCCGGCCTGCTCGAGGAAGCCCAAAGAGAGGATGAGCAGGCCCAAGCTCTATGTGGCAGATTCCGGCCTGCTCGAACTCATCGGAGCTGATGAATCGAAGAAGCTCGAAAATCAGGTGTGCATCGAACTCCTTCGACGCGGGCTGAAGCCGTGCTACTGGCGCGCCGGCTCAAGCGGAAGAGAAGTGGATTTCGTGATTCCAGGCAAAAACTCACGCGCTCCACCCGCGCTTCTTCAGGTGGCCTCCAGCCTTGCCGAGCCCTCGACCTACGAGCGGGAGACGCGCGCGCTCCTTGAGGCTTCAGAGGAGCTGGGCTCAGTCGAGCTTGCGATTGTGACGCATTCCGAAGAGCGGGAAGTGGTGGAGAAGGGTAAGAGAATTGCGGTCTTACCCGCGTGGAAGTGGTTTCTCTCAAAAGGTAGCGGTGCAGGGGAGACGGGGGCTCGCGACACACACGGAGGAGCACAAATTGAAATCTGATATCGGCTCGGCGTTCATCGCGCGCTGGCTTCCCCGCAGACTCCTCCTCCGCTTTCGCCCAGTCGCTGTGTCCTCAAGAGGGCAACCCTGAGGCAGCAAGGTGAACGGCGTTGAGTAGCCCGGGGGCTTACGCAGAGCGCTTCCTTTCGGAAACGCGGGAGCTGATTTCGAAGCTGGACCCGCTCGCCGTGACCAAGGCGGTTGACATTCTCGAGGACGCCTGGAAGCGGGGGGCCACGGTGTTCGTGGCAGGGAACGGCGGCTCGGCCTCCACTGCTACCCACTTCGCGTGCGACCTCGACAAGTGGGTCTGCCAGGACGCGCCGAAGAGGCTCAGGGCGTTCTCTCTTGTTGACAACATTCCTCTCGTTTCCGCGCTCACAAACGACAACGGATTCGCCGAGGTTTACACGGAGCAGCTCGAGAACTTCTGGAAGAGCGGGGACGTGTTCGTGGGGATATCGGTGCACGGCGGCTCCGGCAGGGACAGGGCGGGCGCCTGGAGCCAGAACCTGCTCAGGGCGGCCTACTACGCGAAGGAGCACGGCGGAAGGGTTCTCGCGCTCGTTGGTTTCGACGGGGGCGCGCTACACTCGCTCGCGGACGCTTCGATTCTCGTGCCCGCCGATTCCACTCCGCAGGTGGAAGGAATACACCTCGTGATAACGCACCTTCTGGCAGACGAACTCCGGAGGAGAATAACCCCTCCGGACAAGCTTGGGCTGAGAAAATAGAACTGTGCTCTGCACGTGGGAAGCACTTCCCCGGGCGTGGCTGCAGCTAGTCGTATACTGCGCGAATGATAGGTGGAGATGAGCATGTCATCAACCTCCCGGGCCGCGCTAAGGCGAGAGCTCATCAGCCTCGTCGAAAGCGATGAGGAGCTGCGCGCGAAGCTCTCGAGTTTGGTCCTGCCGAAGGAGCTGGGGGCGATTGCGTGAGCTTGGGCCGGGCGGCGCAGCAAACGGGGAAAGACACCTGAGCGCGCGCGCTGTGTTCCTCGACCGCGATGGAACGCTCACGGAGCTCGTCTACGACCGTGAAACTGGTTACATAGATAGCGCTGCCAGGCCCGAAGAGCTCCGGCTCGTGAACGGCGCGGGGGAAGCTCTGAAGAAGCTGAAAGAAGCCGGTTACGGAGTGTTCCTCGTTTCGAACCAGCCAGGGCTCGCGAAGGGCAGGTTCAGCGCGGAGACCTTCGAAGCCGCGAAGATGAGGCTCAGGGAGCTTCTCGCTTCTGAGGGAGTCGCGCTCGACGGGGAGTACTACTGCCTGCACCACCCGTCGTCCCTTGTAGCCGAGTACAGGTTGAACTGCGATTGCAGGAAGCCAGCCCCGGGGATGCTTGTCCGCGCGGCGAGAGAGCACGGGCTGAACCTCGCTCTTTCGTACATGGTGGGCGACGACCTGAACGATATAAAGGCAGGAGTGGCCGCGGGCTGCAGCACCGTATTCATAGGTAGACTCACGGGTTTGCTCGCTCAAACGCTCGAATCCGAGGGCCTGCGCCCAGCGTTCGTTTCCCACACGCTTCTCGAAGCGGCCAAGAGGATAGCTTCTCGTGGAACGGGCCCCCGAAGCTGGGTCAAAGACGAACCCGAGGAGGAAGCAGAGAGCCTGGGTGCGCGGGCTTTCAAGTCCCCGGAAAGGAGTTTGGGCATGGGGCATAAGATAGATTTAAGCCCCGGCGCAGGAGCCGGGAGAAGAGTGAGATTCGGGTTTGACTGATATTTTCCTTGACACTGCGAGCGCTTCCGAAGCGCGCGAATTCCTTTCATGGGGGATAGGTGACGGGGTCACCACGAACCAGAAGATATTCCTCTCTGAAGGTAACGTGGACTTCAAGGGAAGAGTGCTCGAAATCTGCTCGCTCAAAGCTCGGAACTGGCCGGTGAGCGTCGAGACCACTTCGCACGGCTACGAAGCGCTTCTTCAGGAAGCGAGGGAGTACGCTAGCTGGCACAGGAACGTGGTCGTCAAGGTCGCGATGTACGGGGACGGCACTGGCCTCAAGGTGGTAAGGACGCTTTCCCAGGAGCGCATAAAGACGAACATGACGTGCATGGTCACGTTCGACCAGCTTCTCATGGCCGCGAAGGCCGGGGCGACCTACGTCAGCCTGTTCTTCAATCGCGCGCGCGACGCCGGGCTCGACCCCGTGAGAGCGATAAGGGAAATAGTCGCGGAGCTCGAAAGCGGAGGCTACAAATCGAAGCTGATAGTGGGTAGCATCAGGAGGCCTCTCGACGTGGAAGAAGCCGCGGCTGCGGGCGCGCACATAATCACGATAACACCGAAGGTGCTCCGGGAAATGGCGCTTCACCAGAAGACCGAGGATACCATAAAGGAGTTTGACGACGCCTGGAAAGAGTTTCTTGAGCAGAAGGAGAAGCGAACTGAAGAGAAAGCTGTCGCGTCCGCCCTTGCTCCCGCTGCTCCAGCCGCGGCCACCGGGGCCGAGTCCTCTGGCGCGCCCGGGGCATCAACTGGAACGGGCCAGGGCGCGCCTGGAAGTTGAAGAGCTAAGCCGTGCACGGAAAGAAAGAAGAAGGGAAGGAGAAAAGGGAGAAGAGGTCGGGTTCGCTGAAGAGGATAACCGTCTGGGTGAGCTGCGAAGATAGCGAAGTTTCGAGCGCGATTGAGAGAATCCGCAGGGCGCTCGCAGATGCGGGGCTGAACGCCGCGATTTCGCCCGAAGTCGAAACCATGGCAAGGGAAGACCCGAAGTGAATTCTTCTTCGGTGGCATTCCGCCTGAGCGGGGCGTGAACGAGCTGAAGGCTCTCGTAACAGGCGCGGCCGGGTTCATCGCGAGCCACCTCGTGGACAGATTGCTCGAAGAAGGCTGGAGCGTGCTCGGCGTGGACAACCTGAGCGAGGGCAGGCTGGAGAACATCGCGCACCTCAAAGGAAACGAGAAGTTTGGTTTCAGGAAGCTCGACCTCAGGGACGCGGCCGCGGTGAACGAAGCCGTGGCAGGGGCGGGGCTTGACGCCGTGTTCCACCTCGCCGCGCACGCGAACATAAGGACGAGCCTCGTGGACCACAGGGCGGACCTCGAGCACAACCTGATTGGGACGCTCAACCTGCTCGAAGCCATGACAAGGGAGCGCGTGCGGGATTTCGTGTTCGCCTCGACATCTGCGATATACGGCGAAGCGACTCTGAAGCCCACTCCCGAAAGCTACATGCCCGTCCAGACATCGCTATACGGCGCCTCCAAAATTGCCAGCGAAGCCTACGCGCAGGCTTTTTCGCAGTTTTCCGAGATAAGCTCGTGGTCCTACAGGTTCTCGAACGTTGTGGGTGAGAGAATGAGGCGCGGGGTGATACACGATTTTGTGAGGAAGCTACGCGAGAATCCGCGGGAGCTCGAGATTCTTGGGGACGGCAAGCAGAGCAAGGAGTACATCTACGTTTCGGATTGCGTGGAAGCGATGCTCACGGGCTACAGAAAGGCGAAGGAGAGGGTTAACGCGTTCAATATCGCGGTGGAAGACAACCTTACGGTGGACGAAGTCGCGGACATCGTGATTGGAGAGATGGGCTTGTCGGGTGTCAGGAGGAAGTATACAGGGGGCTCGCGCGGCTGGATTGGGGACAACCCCGTGGTGCACCTCTCGATTGAGAAGCTGAAGGCGCTCGGCTGGCGGCCACGCGTCAGTGCAAGGGACGCGGTCGCGATAACCGCGCGCTGGGCCATGGCCCACGGGGCGGGCGGAGAGTAGAACCCGACTGTCAGCTCAAAGTCTGTTCTGCAGGCGCCAAGGTTCGAGTCCAGTCTACAAAACTCGAGCAGAAAATTTGTACTAACGTAGAGGCTTCTCATTCTGCACGCGTCTTCATCCATCATCCAGCGTCGTAACAGGGAAGCGCTAATTTAGTCGCATGATAATCACGCGCACTCCGCTCCGGCTTTCGCTCGGAGGTGGCGGAACGGACCTACCTTCTTACTACAGGGAGTTCGGGGGGTTCTTCGTGGGAGGGGCGATTGACAGGCGAATGTACATCGTGCTGAACAGGAGGTTCGAGAAGGGCCTGCGCGCGAGCTACTCAAAGACCGAGATTGTGAGCCATCCCTCCCAGTTCCAGCACCCCATACTGAGAGAAGCCTTCACCATGCTAGGGCTCGAGAGCGGGCTCGAGATGGCATCGTTTGCGGACGTGCCCGCGTCCACGGGCCTCGGCTCATCGGGCAGCTTCTGCGTGGGCCTTCTGAACGCGCTCTACGCCGAGAAGAGAATTACAAAGTCAAAGGAGGAGCTAGCGCGCGAAGCCTGCGAGATCGCGATGGAAAGGCTGGGGGAGCCAAGCGGGAAGCAGGACGAATACGTGGCGAGCTACGGGGGGATAAACGCTTACACCGTGATGAAGGACGGAAGGCTCGAAATTGAGCCTCTCGGCCTGGGGGAGGACGTGGTGAGCGAGCTAGAGGCTTCAATACTCATGTTCTACACAGGAATCACGAGGAGTTCGAAAGAAGTTCTGGAAGAGCAGAGAAAGAAGATGTCGGACCACTCTGGTTCGATTGAAAGGATGCACGAAATCAAGCGGATTGGAGTGGAGAGCAGCGCGGCCCTGAAGCGGGGGGACATAAGAAGCTTCGGCGAGCTTGTTCACGAGCACTGGCTCGCAAAGCGCGGGGTGACGGGTGCCATGTCCAACTCCGAGATAGACAAGTGGTACAGTATTGCCCGCGAAAATGGCGCGCTAGGAGGTAAGATAATAGGAGCTGGTGGCGGAGGTTTTCTCATGCTCGTCTGCGACGACGGCAGGGCCAGGCTCAGGGAAGCAATGCGCCGCGAGGGGCTGCAGGAGCACAGGTTCAAGTTCGATTTTGAGGGAACGAAGGTAGTCTACAACAATTGATGCTGCTGAAGTGAGTGCATCGCTTTCACCCTGGGGCTCACACGGCTCGCCAGAGCATTTGCTATTTACCAGAAATCTTCTCCAATACCTGACGAATTCTAAAATACCTGATTAGAATCATTAGACCTGGGATAGTAGCTGCCAAAGCCAGTCGGTAGGATTGGGAAGAAGTATGCTGTCTACCTGCCGAAGCAGGTTGTCAAGGCCGCGGGCCTGGAGGAGGGAGACAGGGTTGAGTTCGAGGTCGTCGGCAGCACGGTAGAGATACAGCTTGTTCACAACCCGCTAGCGCTAGCCATTTCAGGAAGCAAGTTCGCCTCCATGAAACCAGGAGAAATAGAAGAGCTAAGTCTCTCGGAGCAGGCGGGTCATGCCAGGAGTTCTCCTTGACACCCCATTCATACTGCCTTCCCTTGGTATCGAAGTCGGCGTAGAAATAACAGAGAGCTTGAAGAACATTTCGCACCCGAACGCACAGATTTTCTTCTCGAGTTTCAGCATATTGGAGTCCCTCTGGGTCGCGGCGAGGCTCAGAAGGTCGTCTGGGTTCGCAGAGACGCGTTTCTTCGAGGGCCTGAGGGGCGTGCTTGATGGCCAGGTCTACCAAAAGTTGGATGAGGGCTTCGAGGAGTTCAGCGAAGCTGCCGGTCTCCAGGCCTCTGGCCACCCAGATAGGATAGACAATGTCCTCTATGCAGATTCCATTGCGAAAGGGCTGAAGTTCCTTACAGTCGACTCTGAGCTGAGAGCGTTCATCAGGCAGAGAGGACTCAGGGACACAACCCTCTTTCCTTCAGAAGTCAACTCTCTGTTTTGACTCAGGAAGAGCGCGCCTACCAATGCACGAGGAAGTTGTCTGTTATTGCAGAAGCCGGTTCTATTCGCAACTTCACTCGACGACTCTCGCTGTGTAGAGAGAGGATAGTGTGGTTGCGGTGATTCCCTCCTCAAAAGCTTCTGACTCAGGGATTGGCGCGACTAGTAATCTGCAGGTAGTGATTCTTGCGGGCGGTCTCGGAAAGCGACTCAGGCCCCTGACTTTGAGCGTTCCGAAACCGATGGTGCCAGTGAACGGCAGGCCATTCCTTGAGATAAAGCTGAGAGAGATGGTAGCTAGGGGAATGAAGGATTACATCTTCTGTGTAGGCTACCTTGGTAACGTCATAGAGAATTATTTTGGAGACGGGGGAAAATTTGGGGCAAGGATAAGCTACTCCTACGACGGAGAAGAATTGCTCGGGCCCATCGGCGCTCTGAAGAATGCGGAAGAATTGCTGAACGACGAGTTTCTTCTGACCTATGGGGATAACTATGTTCCCATGGATTACTTTGGCATGATGGAGAGACTGAAGGGTTCAAGCGCCCTCGGGGTGATGGCAGTCCTGCACAATCGCAACAGATGGGGGAAGAGTGACACAGATGTCAGGGATGGATTCGTGACGAAGTATTCGAAGGAGAGCACGAATGAATTCGAATGGATAAACTACGGCGCGAGCGCGCTAAAGAGGGACGCGCTCGAGTTCGTGGAGTCAGGGGGTTCGTGTGACGAAGAAGAGTTCTACAATTCGCTCATCGGAAGGAAGGCGCTACTCGCATACGAGGTGGGGGTCAGATTCTACGAAATAGGTACACCCGAGGGATTGAAGGAGTTTGAGAAACTTGTTTCTGAGGGGATTGTCGCCGTATGATTAAGAATGACCAGAAGTCCTCTCTGAAGGAAGGGGTAGCATATGGGTCGCGGCAAGGAGAAATGACTGATTTCAGAGACGAGGTGCGGGCGCAATTGACTGAAGAACCAAGCTCCACATTGAAGCCAGTGGCGCGAACTGAAGTGAGCGTCATACCTACTGACACAATAGCCAAACTCAGGGAGCAGGTCACTGTGGTGATTCCTACACTGAACGAGGAAGAGGCGATTGGGACGCTGATAGAAGAAGTGAAGGCGGCCGGATACAACAACGTTCTTGTTGTAGACGGCTATTCGAAGGATGGTACAAGAAAGATTGTTGAGCCGAGAGGAGTAAGGTTCATTCTTCAGGAAGGAGCGGGTAAAGCGGGTGCCCTCGCAACCGGATTCCGAAGCATAGCCACGCCTTACGTGGCCGTTATGGACGGGGATGGCAGCTACGTGCCATCTGACATGGACAGATTTCTCCCGTCGTTAGCTAGATTCGATTTCATTAAAGGTGTAAGAAACTGGAAGGAAAGCATGTCAAGGACTCACAGATTCGGAAATTATATCATAACAACCACGTTCAATCTTCTCTTTGGAACCAATATAGGCGACATATGTTCTGGAATGTACATGATTGACGCAGAGCTAGCGAGACAGCTCGACTTCAGCAAGCATCCACTTACTGCTGAGCAGGAGATAATTGCACAGGCCGTACTAGCCTCTGCAAAAATCACGAGCGTGCCAATCAACTATCGCAAAAGATTCGGAGGTAAATCGAAGACGCATACGTGGCGGCAGGGCTTCAGGGATTTGGTAACCAATTTCGACCTGGCACGAACACACAACCCGATACTTCTCTTTTCGTTCCTTGCTACGCTTGCGATTCTACCTGCTTTGTTCTTTCTGGGCTACGCGTTGTTCCAATTTCTTGCACATGGCAACTTCCACGGAGGCTACGTGCTCGCAGGACTGTCGTTTCTTGTCCTTGGCGCGCAGGGATTCACCGTAGCAACGATTGCATCGATGCTTAGGAGAATTGAACGGCGCTTGTTGCAGGCCCAGCGGCAATCATAAAATCGCGTCCAATGGTTAACACCTTTCAGTAGAATTTCGTGCAGGTAAAGCATTGAACGAAGGTCGAAAGTTGCGGGTTGCAGTCTACTATCACGACGACGTGCTTGCCAACAAGGGTTCTGCATCTGAATTCATAAAGACGTTATGCGAAGAACTATCACACTACTTCATTGTAGCACTTTTTGCGTATGGAGATGTCATTAAAAGCCGCGTTGTTCAAATGACAGGTTATGACTACTATGTAATTAGACGAAGTCAGCTGAATCAGTTGTTTCACAAAGGCCAACTTCTGAGAAAGGTATTCAATGCTGCAAGTGCACATTTACCAGTTCTGTACTACCATTCGAAAATCTTTGACCCAGACATTGCTATTTGTGTCGACCCTTACGTTGGATTAACCACCACAGCCTTGGCAAAATGGGACGGGAAACCGGTTGTTTATCGTCCAAATGATTCGCTCTTCCTGCTATCAGATCAACTCAGACAAACAGGCAATCTGCTAGTCGCGATATTCGTGACCATTTATGCTGTTTTTGTGACTAAATTGATTGCATCAAAAGCTGATTTAATTCTTCCTTCGAGTAGCTTGATTAGCGAGTACAAAGAGACCGGAGTACAATCACTGATACTCCCCTATTGTCCGCCTGAAATTCATCCCAAAACCCCAGAAAGAATCACACAGAGCGTAGTGAGACAAGAATTGGGCCTACCTACTGACAAGAAAATACTACTATTCTTAGGTACGGGGAACTGGGAACCTAATTGTCGTGCAATTAACTTCATAATTCAAACTCTTGCTCCAGGGTTCGTTGACTCGGTGCCAGATGCCCTTTTTCTTATCGTGGGCCAGCACACTGAAACTTACAGGTCTTCAAGTAACCCGTCGAATGTGATGATAGTAGGAGGAGTAGATAGTGTTCGGCCTTGGATAGAAGCTGCAGACTTCGGTCTTGCACCGTTGGACTTGGTTATTGGTATCCCTGCAAAATTGGTGATGTACCTAACAAGAGGTTTACCCGTTATTGCCACCAAGGAAGCGGGCAGCGCGATTTCGAGCCAACTGGGCTTGTACCTTTCTACACTAGACCAATTTCACTCCTTAGTAGCCCGTCTTATTAGAGATGGAAATGTGCCCGACCGTTCAGTTATAGCGCAGGCCGCGTCGGCAAGATATTCCATCCATTCAAACGTGGCTAGGCTGCTTCCGATTCTGAGAAGGTTGGAGGGGGTAAGCGGGCAACATCAAGTCGAATCTTCCCGAAAGTCCGTTGATGTTGGTGCTCAAAGATTGTGAGTGGTGCATGTAAGCCCATTCTATTCCCCAGTAGTAGGCGCCGTGGAGCGAGTCGTTCAAACCGTCGCCGAACACCTTGCGGCACGGGGTCAAGATGTGTGGGTCGTTACATACGACCGGTCCCTGTAAACGGTACAAATCTTCTTCCAAAAGACGACTTTTGCAATGGAGTACACGTTGTTCGCGTTAAGCCAGATTTCCTGTGGAGCCACGGCACTTACAGCAGCGAATTACCTTCGGTTCTTAGACAGCCCCCCCGCAAAATTCCTAGTTCGTCCACTCGGATCTAATGTGGGAATTAGATTCATGATACCAAAAGAGAGGTTCTCAATGTTTTCATCGGTGACAATTACCCTGATGATGAGAAGAATGTTAATGGGGTTAGATGACTCTCATGCCTGTAGTAAGTCGAATGTTGACTATGAGAATTTCGGAACTGAAGAGGAGAAAGCATAGGAAATTCCTGAGTTTGACTCTTGAGGTGAGTCTTCGGTGTACATGATTCGGTGCTCAAGGTGGAAACCTTGAAACAAAATGAGAAGAGAATCTTGATGGTTCCTGCCCCTCTAAAGAATCCTGGGGATGGTGTAGAAAGATTCATCCACGAAATCTCGAAACGACTATCAAGTCATTTTGATGTTAGCGGCTTAAGTGTGGATGATGCCCCTAGCTTAACAAGTGATAAACTAAGCACATATCATTTCAAGACGCGAGCTTTCCAATTTCCAAGATTCGTTCACAGATGGGGCTTGGTGAATCAGATTGAGGCACTGTATAATTCTAGGGTTGCGCTTGCCAAGGTACTGACACGCGAAGAAAAAATCTTGATTCACACACATGCCACGTACGCTGCAACAGTTGCGGGAAGGCATAGGAGAAGGAATGTTAGGTGGGTCTGCACGATTCACGGCTTCAGAGGTGAAGATTTGAGATATGAAAAGGGTTCTTTGATTAGGGCTTCCGTATTGAATAGCGTTCTCAGGTGCGTCTACGGAGGGGCGGACCACTATACTGTCTTCAGTTCTGGGGATGCCGCAGCCTTATCAAGGATATATGGCGTTGACCACAATAAAGTGTCCGTTGTACCACTAGGGGTGGACGCCGCATTCTATTCAAAACCTCTAAGGCCTCAGGAAGCTCAGCGCTTAGAAGTGAGGTATTCGCTTAATCAACCCTTGAGGATACTGTTCCTAGGCCACGCTGACAGGTCGAAGCATTGCCCGGTTCTGATTGATGCGTTCAATGAGATATCCCTAGAATTTAGAGACGTCATGTTAATCCTAGCCACTAGATTCGGGAATGGTTTGTATATGATTCGGGAAAAGGTTAGAAATAGCCCCTTTCAAAAAAGAATCAGAATAATCAGCGACCGCCTTTCGGAAAGTGATCTAAAAACCTTACAACGGTTGTCAGATGTCTTCGTGAATTTGTATGAGAGGAAATACGCCGCGTCGACGGCGTTGATCGAAGCAATGGCAGCGGGTGCTGCACCAATCGTATTAAAAGGCACGGCTCAAGCCGATGCTATTGGCCCTAATGCGGGTCTCGCCGTGAACCAGCCTTCAGTTATCGAATTAACAAAGGCGCTTCGTCTCTTGTTAGGTGATGATGGACTAAGACATAGAATTAGTAATGATGCCAAAGCCCTGGCACTTCGCGAACACGACTGGCAGTCAGTCGTGGTTCCGAGGCTCATCCAAGTCTATGAGCGGCTGGAACCAGAGTGAGGTAGGTTTCAAGTCTTGTCCAAGAAGACCGCTCAGCATCACAGGGTCAGTGCTTGAGATCTCTCGAGGTACGGCGCGCTCCTAAATCAGCATTGTTTATTCGGCCGATTCTGAAACTAATGGCGACTTGCCCCTTTCACTTAGATCTAGATGTAAACTACGAGGCGTCTGAAACTCCGGTAACCCTCATGATGGGTGTGTCAGCCGTGGCCCTTGCTGTTCACATTAGCACTCCAATTTCCTAGTGATACGGTTGCCGTGACACAGGGCACACTCATCTGTAGACCACCATACAAAAGCGCAGGGATGTCGCGCCGAACCAAAATGATGTGTTGATGAAGGCTAGGATAGCGCTTGTTACAAACAGATTCGTTCCCTTCGTAGGCGGGGTTGAAAGATATGTGGAACGGCTCGCCTCTGCGTTTAGGTTCAAAGGCTTCGAAGTGCAAATAATCACGGTTCTGCCAGCACAAAACAGATTCGTGGAGGTGTCTAACGACGGCGTTCTCAGATTTGTCGGCATGTCGCCCATTTTGCCGGACGTTTCAGTTGGTGTTGCTTTGCATCTGCTCTTTTCGGGTGATTCCCGGTACGATCTACTAGTTGTAAATGGGTACCACACTCTTCTGAGTTTTGAAATGGCGATGCTGAGTAAAGCTAGGATGGTGTTTGTGCCCCATTTTCATGGCTTGGTGGGGCGTACTAATCTGAGAACAGCCCTACACCGACCGTATAGGTTTTTCGGCTCGCTGATATCGAGCCGTGCTGCAAAAATAGTTTGCGCAAGCAGATACGAGGAGAGGCTTTTTCTGGGGTACTTTCCTGCTTCGGCTGGAAAGACTGTTGTCATAAGAGAGGGGGTGGACTCTCCTATCAACGTAGCGGTCGAGAGGCGCAGAAATACGCTGCTCACGGTGTGTAGGCTTGAAGCCTACAAGGAGGTGCAAAGCCTTGTACGAGCGCTTCCTTACCTCCAACAATACACGCTGCATATAGTGGGGGAAGGCCCGTTTAAAAGGACGCTGCAGGCTCTGGCTCAAAGAGCCGGAGTGTCCTCGAGGGTTGTTTTTCACGGCCTTGTTTCAGAGGAAGAAAAGAACGGGCTTTATCTTTCATCATCAGTGTTCGCCCTTCTCTCAAGCGAGGAGGCGTACGGCCTCGCGGTCGGCGAGGCGTTGGCCGCGGGTCTCCCAGCTGTGGTCCCCACTTTCGGTGCGCTTTCAGAGTGGATTGATGGCTCAAACTGCATAGGGGTGGAGAACCCCGCGGACCCACGCATGCTCGCAGACGCCGTAAGAACGCTTGAGGGGAGGACGGCCAAGGTTAGGCTGCCTACGTGGGAAGAATACGCTGACAGATTCGTTGAGCTCGCGCTCGCACCAGCCCTGAACACATGACCACGGTCTCGGTGGTTGTATGTACGCTGGGCGAAGAATGGCTTAGCGGAGCGTTGAGAAGCCTTGAAGGCCAGACTTTTTCCCCCGACGAGGTCGTGATTGTCTACAAGGCGCCTCGCTCAAAAGTGGAGAAGCAGCTCGACGGGTCGCGGTTAAATCTGAAGCTCGTAGAGCAGAGAGAAGGCTACGTCACGGGCGCGCTCAACCTGGGAAGGATGAGTGTCCAATCCGACGTGACGCTTTTTTTGGATGACGACGCCCGTGCCCCACCCGTCTGGGTTGAAAGATACGTCAAGATGTTTGCGGAAGACTCTGGTACGGCGTGTTTTTCGAGTAGGGATATCCTGTCGGGGCTGGATGGAGTCACTCGGAAGCCCCCGGACGCCGGAGCTTCCGTCGCCCTCTACAGGAGGTTCGTCAGGCCGTGGCTTCACCCCCCGCTACCCTTACTGAAGAAGTATTCGAAGGGCGTATACGTGAGTAAGCGGTTCAAAGTGACGTCCGGACCGCTTGTGCCCTGGAAACAATGCCCATCCCTTCCGTACAGGGGAGCAAACATGGCTGTCGCAACAGATCCCCTCAAAAGGGCCGTGTTTCCGGAGCGCCCGGGTCTGAGGCGCGGGCTGGGATACGAACAGTATCTGGGGCTCCGGCTTGTGATGATGGGCCATACGCTTCGCTACACCCCCGACAACCCGGTCACCCATCTGGTCAGGCCGAGCCTGTCAAGGAGCGTCCCAAGGCGGGAGGAGGAGGCTGAACGCCAAATCATGGAGGAAATGCTACGCGAACTAGTTGCCCGGAGAAAAAGTAGCTGGAAGCAAAAACCACCCGCGCAGGAAGCGCGCATCGGAAGCGCACTCATATTGCCGTCTGACCATTCTCTGGGCGCGCAGCAATCCGCACTGGTCTGAAGAGTAGGCGGCACGAGTTATGCGATACTTCTAATCCTGTTACCTATGCTTCAAAGAACCCTTGGGTCGCGCGGTTTGAAAACGGCGGAAGGCGCCCAAATGGGTACCAAGCTCACTGGGGGGCTCCGAGCACGCCGCTCACCCCCCATTTTCGTGGCATCCGCCCCCCGCACACCCCTGCTTTGCCTCAAGTTTGCCCTATTGCTCGAGACTGGTCGCAACCCCCTACCTCTGCTCCCTCTACATCCGATCGAAAGCCACATGCTACTCGTTTTCAACCCCACACATCAACGCCTGCCAAAGAAGCCAAAACGAGGGAGCCTCGGCGTCTTACCGCTTGAACAGAAGAGGGTTAAGGGAGACCGCATCGCGGACGACTCCCCCCGCCTAGGTGGGTAGCCCAAACGCGCATAGTAATCACCAAGCGTGAATCAGTAGACACCGTGGACGGTGTGGGTAGATACGTGTTCACGCTCGCTGACGCTTTCATTAAGCTGGGACACGAGGTATACGTGGTGTCTCACTGTTCATCCAGAGGGCAGGAAAACGAAAAATGGGTTCAGCGCCTCTACGGATTGAACCAGACACCCAAAGTAGAATTAATCAGGCAACACGCACAGCCGTGTAGCCTGAGGCAGGTGCTCTGGGACTGGTATACGCGGGGCTCCGGGATAGTCGAAAGAATCAATCCAGACGCGGTTATTTTGAACGGCGTAGCCGCGATACGCGCATCCTCGGTCAAGCTCGCAACGTTTCACCATGCACACACCGAATCTCTCGGCGCACTGAGCTTACGGCTGGGAGCCTACCTCTACAATCACTGGGTGGATGAGGTTGTGAGCGTCTCAGGTTTCTCCCTTAAGCAGGCTGGTGAAATCGGAATAAGGAGTTCACGTGTGATACCCATACCCGTCGACCTCGGGGGTACAAGAAACGGTTCGCAACCCAGGACCCTGCGCGAACGCCGAAATCAGGTGGTGTTTGTGGGAAGAATGAGGCACAAGAACTTCGACATTGCACTGGAAGCGGTGGATCAGCTTAACCGCGCAGGGCACAGCACCCAGCTCGTAGCCGTGGGGGCGCCCCATCCTATGCAGGTAGCAAAAACCAACCAAAACCTCGTTCTGAAAGGAGAACTTTCGCAGAAGAGCTCGTCCAGCTCTACTCAGAGTCCCTTTCACTGATACATCCCTCCGCGCTCGAGGGTTTTGCTTACGTGGTGGTTGAGGCTGCTGCGAATGGCACTTCAGCTGTGGCGAGCACGGCCGTTCCGGAAGAAGCGCTCATAGATGGCGTAACAGGCTTCAAAGTTCCCTCATTCGACCCCAGGGACTACGCCCAAAAACTCTGCGACCTCATATACAACCAAGACAACTGGAGCCGCCTCAGCCTCGCAGCTGTTCGCCACGCAAGAAAATACGACCACATAGAGGTGGCCAAGCAGTATCTGGAGCTGATTGAAAAATATTCCAAACGCTAGGTTTGAACTCGCCTCGTCCCCCAGATGGCTTTGGACGCGTCTGGCCTAGTCCTCAGCTACTCCCTCGGAAGCCGCCTGAAAAACCCCGTGAACAGGACGCCACGTCCTCCCCCGGACTCAATTACACACTGCGCTTTCCGCCTTCCGGCGAAAAGAAAGGTCAGAAGGGCTTCGAGGCTTCGCGGACGACGGATGCGGATAGGCTTTCATGTGGGGAGACGCAATGCGCCCGACACGCGGGGCCGTGGTCGAAGGCGGTGCAGGGAGCCGATTGCACCAGACACAGCGCGTTGCAGACGGTTTGGCGGCGGTGGATGGGTTGACTGACACACTGGCGAAAGCCGCCCGACCCCTTGCCTTCTCCGCGCTCGCGGCGCTCTTCGGGCTCTACCTGTTTGGCATGTGGGAAGCGGGTAGCGGCGGCCTATACGGCGTGTCGCAGCCCTACGGCCCGGTTTCACGTAGCCCTCTCGCACTCATCTCTCTTCCCTTATTCGTGTCGTTGCTCTTCTTGGTGGTTGTTCGGCGGGCCTTGAAGGGTGGTGGGAGATATGCAGTGTTCTTGTTCTCGGTGAGTCTTGGGGCACTTTTTGTCGCAAAACTGTTCGTGCCTGAGTATACCAACTTCGGGTATCAGGCGAGCTTCGGGGACACGGTTTCACATATAATTAGGGGTGAATTCGTGGTGTTCACGGGCGGGTCGTCCGCTCCTCCCGGTAGCTACCTCGTGTGGCAGCCTGGTTTCTGGTACACATTTACATTCTTCGTGGACGTAGTGTTCGGTCCCCGCACCCCGTTTTCCCCCGTGTTCTCGGGGCTCATGCGTTACCCCGCGGTCTTCTTCGGGCTGATCTATTTACCCGTGGTCTACTTCTTGTTCAGAAGCTACGGCCTCGGAAACCGATATGCCTGGGTCGCGATGGTGCTTTTCTACGGTTTCTCGATCTGGTCCTTCACTGTTATGGCTTCCCAGAACTATGGTGACGCGGTCTACTGGCTTCTCTTGGCCGCGCTTCCCCGCCTCGCATCCTTGAACAGAAAAGGATTCTTGGTCTTGGCCGGCATTTCCTCGGCGGCCCTGGTGCTCATCCACCAAGTCGCGGCGCTGCAGGCGCTCGTCGCTCTGACGGCGGCTGTTACCCTGAGAGCCTTCGCCTCACGTCGAATAAACCTAGGCGCGGGTATAGTTGGAGGTTTCCTGATGTTTATGCTGGTGTGGCTCACCCGGGTGTTCTACAACTCGGGAACATTCGCCAACCTTTTAATAGGAACTACCGGATCCACGATAAGCGGCCTTCTGGCACAGGGTGGGCCGCTTGCTTTGGCCGCAAAGGAAGCGTACAGGCCCTACCCACCCTATGTGTCGGTGATACACCTTGACGAAGCGTATTTCGTGCTCGTAACACTGTTACCCCTCGCGGCCCTCTCCTACACGGCTGTGCACACACGCTTCGCGGACAGGAACGTCGACCTCGCATTGGCGGTTATGGCTGCCACAATATTCGTGTTCATACCTGTCCTCATATACTCGGGGGCGGCTACAGGCGGATTGGATAGGATAACCTCGGCGCTTCTTCCCCTTTCGGCCTACTCTCTAACACTTGCTCTTGCAAGAGGCACGGTAGCCGGTGCCGCAGAAAAGAGGAGGCTGAGGCCGCGCAGGGCTGTCTTGTCGACAGTGGTTGTCGTCGCATTGATCTGCATCTCTTCGATAGTATTTTTCTCAGGATGGAACTTTCTCTCGGTGCCTTACGCAGAAAACTATGAGGGGGCGAATGGGCCAGTGATGTTTGTGAGCTGCCATACACCCTTTTACGCCGGTTGCACCCGGGCCTACCTTTCACAAAACGGGACGCCCGCCTTACCCTCAAACTACTTGGCCTACTCATACACGGGGTACATCAACGAGGTCTACGCGATCACGGGGAGCCCCGTGAACGCCACGGCCACCCTGAACGCGAAGCTTGCGCAAAGCGACGTGGTCTACTCTAACCCATTCTACAAGCTGTCCTTCCAGCCAAGCCCTGGCATATGAATAGGTGTTTACCCTGGATCACGCGCCACCCAACCCTTACCCCGAGCGAATAATGCCTCAGAGGCAGAGTTGTTTAGCCTGACGATGCGAAGGGAAGCCGTGGTTTTGGTTAACGACTGGACGAGCACGGTGCGCCCCGGCGGCCACCTGCGTATGAGGGGGTTTGCGGGAGGCTTCGCCAAGCTGGGTTACGATGTCTACATAACCACGCCATGGGGAACGGTGTCACCGTTTGACGAGGTCGACCAGCCGCACCCCACTGGTCCCGCCACGTATCTTACA
>JAJYZJ010000116.1 GCA_021800035.1 archaeon | reverse complement strand
GCCAACATACCAGAGCTATATACATCGAGATAGCTCAGAGGCCTGAGTCTCCTTAGAGCACGTCCCATATTGTTATCGAACAGTCCCGTACCCTTTCTCATAGTTTCGATTAGCGGAATCCCCTTGATTGCTCTGGAGCCAAGGTTCGATATGACGTGACCGTGCTGATCAATCCATGTCTTGACTGCACCATTGAACAGCCGGTTATGGATGGATTTGTCGTTCGGAACTCCGAGCAACACCTGTCCGCGTCGCCTTACCACCCTGCTTATTTCCTGCAGGATCGGCAAGGGGTCAGGGTAGTGATGAAGTACTCGAACGCACACTACACAGTCAAAGGTGTCATTTCTAAACGGTATCCTCCTGATGTCTCCGCGCAATAGTTTAACCCTGTCCAGCCCAGCTTGAGCTATTTGGAGATTCAGCTGAGACATGTCCATCATTTGTATTTCATCGTATATTTCTTCAAGGAGCGAGGTAATTCTCCCGTAACCCCCGCCGAGCTCAAGACACCTCCCCGACGTCCAGAGCATCCTCCTTATTGTTTCCCTTTCTGCTGCGTTAGCAAGCTCCAGATGGCGCCATCGCTTACTGTAGTCATATCGCTCATAATCTGGCACTCGCTCAGCTCGGAACTGACGACTTTGAGCGGCAGTTCGGCCCGCCCTACTAGGAGCATAGTGCCGAGCGATTCGCTCGTGCATCGAGACTGTTATTTCTCTAGCAACATTAAGTTTGCTCGGAAACTCACAAAATGTTGAACTCAAAGGCGCCAATAGAGTCAAAGATATAGTAATGCATTACCTCTAGATAGCTGACACATTTGCAAATAGACGAATCTACGACTGCTCCTGCTCATCGCACTACGGGGATGTTGACCCTAGTAACGAAGGGAAGAGTAACTCAACGACCTCATGTAGTTCGTCTGAGGTATGCCATGCGGGAAAACACGTTTCTTGTCCTTGCCCCAACTGAGGGAAGTGACTGGATAAGGAACGCACTGTCCGCAGGGGTCTGCCGGGTCAGACTTGGAAAATATTACTACACAGTAACTCCCGAAAGAACAGACGCAAAAACAGCCATGATAGCGTTAGATGCTTTTCTCAAATCCTTTCAAAAACAGCTGGTCTCAAAATACTACGGTCGCAATCCCATTTGTCTGAGTCTCAGACCCCAGGGCCCTCCGATTCTGCGGGGTTATGCCTCCGGAGAACAAGACTCGAGACTGAGCTACGACAAGTGGATCAGAGAAAACTCAGATTATATGGAGAGCGTATCAGGGGCTTTTGACTCCGCCGCAGAGGAATACGACTTCACGATCAGTAATAATTACATCAATTCATGGATAAGGAAAGCATCGATAGCAGAGATAGTAATGAGGTCAAGACCATCAGACAACCTCCTGGAAATTGGATGTGGCACTGGCGAGGAGGCAATCAAGATTTCAAAGTACGTAAATCGAGTCGTAGCTACAGACGTTTCGGAACAGATGCTGAAGTTGCTAGAGCTCAAGCTGCGCGCAAAGCGGCTCGGGAGCAAAGTCGTACCAGTGCTACTCAGGGCTTCAGATGTCGGCATGATGTCGGACTTCACGGGTGGTCGCGGGTTCGACATTGTCTACTCGCTTAACGGAGCTCTGAACTGCGAACCTGCAATAGGAAGGTTCGTGTACGGCTTGGACGATGTTCTGAAGGAGGGGGGCTACTTTATTTGCTCTGTGAGAAACACACTTTGTGCCTCAGAGTTCGTGACACATCTTGCGGCGATGCAACTTCGCAAAACCTCCCCGAGGAAGCATCAGCCACAGATGGTGTCAGTAGGTGGAAGGGATATCCCCGCATACTATTACCCTCCAAGCATATTCGAGCACTTCTTTGAAGGAAGGCTCAAATTGGTGAGGCGCCTTGCTCTTCCGGCTGTGATGCCTCCCGCGTATTTGAGCGACTATTATCTCGGGCTGGGGAGACTGAGGGCAGTCCTTGAGAGACTGGAGGCGATGGTGGCACACAGGTTCCCGATGAACTTGCTCGGTGACCAGACCCTCTTTGTTTTTAGAAAAGTATGATACCCTGACCAACAGATTTACGAGCCTGTGTTACTTCGAAAAGCGAATTACCCAGTAACCTTCCTTTGCTTCCACTAGACATTTGACGTTCCTCACACCAAGCACAGTAGGAACCGACTTCAAGGCAGATTCTTCGTTGTCGGTAAGAATCTCAATCAGCTCGCCGGGCAGCGCAGCTGATAGCGCGCGCACAGCCTCAAAAGAAGGATATGGACATACCATCCCTCTCGTATCTATGCGCTTTATATCGAACTCACCAGAACTATTTTTTCCCGAAGTTCTACCGCCCTCAGACAAACAGAACTACACCTCCCTTCTGAGCCGCGGGCAAAGCATTCTTAAGGAAACCTATTACATCCTCTAGCTTTACTCCTTCAATTACGTTTGACTCGGTGATTCCCATGCTCGCAAGCAAATCCGCGCTCGGCGCGCAGGCACAGACATAAACACCAGAAGCAATCGCATCCCTCACAAACTTTTCGAGCGGCGGCATACCGGACATAGTGATCCCCTCTTCCGGTCGGGCGTGCTTCTTCACGACTTCCAATCCGGACATTGTCGCATAAACGGACACTTTGCGACCCATAGCGACCCCGCCCAGCGCGAGAGTCAGGGCGGGGTATGCCCTCTCGGGCTCTTTCGCCACAAGCACTATGTGCATTTCCTGAGGCTCTGAGACGCCCTTCTCTGTTCCATTTGGCACGGTGATTGACAACAGATTCCCAAGACGCTACCAAATCTGCTGTATTTAAATACAACGCCGTTGTAACAGGCCCATGTCAGTTGAGCTGAGTCCACCGGTCGAAGTCGGAAACACGCCAGTTGTTAGACTGGATGATTACTCTACAGAGAAACTTGAGGTTTTCGCGAAGCTCGAATTCATGAATCCATTCGGCTCCCTTAAGGATCGTCCGGCACTCTGGCTTCTCAGGGACGCGCTTGAGCGGCAAAAGGCCAGTGGAACTCGGAAAGTTATCGTCGAGCCTACTTCTGGAAACACTGGGATTGCACTCGCAGGGCTCGGAAAAAAGCTTGGGCTAAAGGTGTCAATAGTCATTCCAGAGGCCGCCAGCCCAAGAACTAAAGAAATAATCAGGTCTCTAGGGGCGGAACTCCTCGAAACTCCAGATGACCTCTGCCCAAGAGTGGGTCCGGGAGCAGACCAGGCCATATCCCTCGCGAATTCGCTTGTATCGAGCCAGCCGGAACGCTATCACATGCCAAACCAGTATGAAAACGACGCCAATTTTATGTCACACTATTCTACCACAGGGCCTGAGATATGGTCACAAACCGGAGGTAGAATAACTCACTTTGTTGCGGGCGTTGGAACCGGAGGTACACTCACCGGAGTTGGGAGCTACCTCAAGGAAAGAAAGGAAGACGTTCGCATAATAGCAGTCCAGCCAGAAAAGCGGCACAGAATCCAGGGTCTGAGAAACCTTGAAGCGTCGGCAATGCCCGCTCTCTTGGAACGCCGCGCAAACTTAATCGATGAATGGCTCACCGTGTCTGACAAGGATGCGTTCGCAGAAGTCACACGAGTCGCTCGCTCAGCCGATATTTTGGTGGGACCGTCCTCAGGAGCGGTGCTTGCTGGGCTTAGGCGGCTGTCGCTCAGGAGCGGTGTGGTGACCGTGGTTTTCGGGGACGATGGCTCAAAATACAAAGAGCTCTATAGGGAGCTGGGAATCCTTGGCGAGCCCGAACTGGACAGATTGCTAGCGCGGGGGCTTGGCCGTGCTCACGCC
>JAJYZJ010000041.1 GCA_021800035.1 archaeon | reverse complement strand
CTTCAGAAGCCCTTCAACGATGAAACTGCTATCGACAATCCTCAACGCCTGCGGTCCTCATTGATCAGACGAACTGCATCGACGGAACTGGCTCTTTTCGAGTTCTTCCGCTGAAGCGCCTTTAATCCATCGATTAATCTATCGATGAGTTCCCGGGACCTCCCAGTGTCTGGATACAGTTCGACCGCCTCCCTTATCGGGGTCGAAAGGCTGCCATGTTTGAGAAGCCTCTTCCTTTCATCCTCCGAGGTTCTCGCGCGGAGGGCATACAAGACATTCAAGGAGGTTCGAGCGGCTGCTAAGTAGTTAGAGGTAAGGAAACCTGATTATTCACAAATCGACTTTCGCCCAACGACTTGACTTCCGCATCAAATTCACGCAGTCAAACGTATGGTCCAAAGTCCTCTCTTGGAGAGCATGTCCCAACACCGCTCGAAAGTTCCAACGACCCAAACGAGCCGGACATCCGCCGTCGTGCTCCCCATAGCCTTTGGTCCGCAGCGAGAAGAGTCTTTGTCATGGGCTTCACGTCTGGACACCGGCGAGCATACGCTTATCCAAAAGGCATAAGTGGACTTATAGCATACATAATATATCTCATTTGATATTAATCTACGGAGGGGATAGCTGCGAATCCGTTATATAGCCAGCGCAGAATACTCACGGTGAGTCCCAAGTCCATGGAAGCCACAAAAAAGCAAAACGGATCGAGCTCGGATGGCGAACTCAAGTCGCCAATTACTACGACACCCATTCCCAATAACTTCGTTGAAGTGGAGCGCTACGCAATCACCGAGCCCTTCGCGTATGTCGTAATTGCTAAAGACCCTGAATCCGGTGGATATGCGTATATGGTTGATGAGCTCAAGCTCAATGAAGAAGAAATCCAGATTTACAATACCCTCCTGAAGACCCTCCAGATGGAGCTCAAAGTTCCAAGAAGCGACGTAGATTCCAAGGCCTACTTCGAAGCCAGTGCGAGGAATATCGTAGATAAATACAGGATAGCAATGGGGAGGATGGCAAACATTGCGTGGTCCAAGATTCTCTATTATATCGACCGCGACATGGTCGGTTTCGGTGCGCTGAACGCATTCATGTCCGACCCTGCAATCGAAGACGTCAGCCTCGACGGCCTGAACAGGCCGCTCTACGTGTTCCACTCGAAGTATGAGAGCATGCCCACGAATCTGATATTCACAAAGGAGGAAGATCTTGACGACCTGATTGTCAGGCTGGTGCACATTTCCGGAAAACACGTGAGCACGGCCTTTCCGCTTGTAGACGCAACACTGCCCGGGCGGCACAGGCTCATGGCAACATACAGAAAGGAAGTCACTCCCTTTGGAAGCACGCTCACGATTCGAAAGTTCAGGACGGACCCTGTCACGATTGTGGATATGCTCAAGTTTGGAACGCTGAACACCGAACTTGCGGCCTACCTCTGGTACATGATGGAGAGCAGGCTGACCACGATTGTCGTGGGGGCAACCGCCGCGGGCAAGACCACGCTACTCAATGCGCTGGCAAGCATGCTCAGACCCGGAATCAAAATCGTCACTATAGAGGAAGTCCAGGAGATGAACATAGCAGTCGACAACTGGGTGCCAATGATAAGCAGGCCGTCCTACGGCCTGAGCTCGGAAAGAATTGGCGAAGTTTCTCTTTTCGACCTCGTGAAAGCCTCCCTGAGAATGCGTCCAGAGGTACTCATAGTAGGCGAGGTGAGAGGTGAAGAAGCGTATGTGCTTTTCCAGGCTGTGTCAACCGGTCACGGAGGGCTGTGCACAATACACGCGGAAGATGTTCGATCTGCGATAAAGCGTTTGACCTCGAAACCAATGGATGTCGCACCCTCCTACATTCCGTTCCTGGATTTGGCACTTGTCTCCCGCAGGGTTTTACTTCCGGGAAGCGACAGGATGCGCTTTGGCAGGAGAATAATCGCGGCGGAAGAAGTAGTGGACGTGGACACCCAGGTGCGGGTGTTCGAATGGAATAACGCCAAGGATAATTTCGTCTCGAACCTGCAGGAAAGCGTGAAAATCAAGAAGCTCGCCGAGTTTCGCGCTACAACTCCTCAAGCAATAATTGATGAAATCCACAGGAGGGAAGTTGTGCTCAAGTGGCTCGTACAGCGCAACCTGAGGCATCAGGTCGAGCTGCAAAAGGTGTTCACTGACTACTACTACAAACCGCAGGAAACAGGCGCGCTAGCGGCTCAGGAGCTGGGCGTGGGAGAGGGTCGCTCTAAGGCTCCTTCGCAGCAAACTGCGGTCAGCGCGAGATAAAAACTGCGAACTCAGGCAGCTTCTCAACCACAAAAGGGCGCTCTTGAATCTGATTGTGTCGCCCCGCTTTCCATTTTGATGAACGGGTGGCCCGAGACCTATTGGCCGGAAACAATGTTCTCCATATTTTGCGCATCCAAGGCCAGATTCCGGCAATGAATCTTAAAGCGACATTCTCGCGCTAAAAACCGCTCAACCGATTAGCTTGCCAGTAACCCAAAGATAACTAGCTTAAATGGTATAGCCATGCACTCGAGCAGTTAAACGGTACCCAAGACACCTGCCAAAATATACCCTATGAGGTCGTCACCGTCAACGTGGGGGGGTACTCTACTAGACTGGCCAAAGTATATGCGTCCATGAGTGGTTGATCCCCAGATGGCCAAAACCAGAATATGCCTGTCCAAGTGAGGGTTGCAGTGTATGAGGGCAAAACGGAAAGCCCGACTCCCGCGGTGCATGTTGCGGGTATCACAGGGTCGACCTCAACATACTGTGACGCTTGGTTTGAAACGCCAAATCCGCCACCGCATGCTGCTCCGAGCGAATTCGTAAACGCATAAAGATTCTGTAGCATAGCATTCATCATCAGAACTCCTACGTTGTAAGTGCCCCCTCCGGTACAGGGGTCAGTAGCTTGGGTGTGTCCCGACGTAGGGCCGGAGCCGTAACAGTAAGCGGCCCAGAGGTGAAAAGTATTGTTGATGCTGCTCTGGTCAAAAGACATGTACTCCCCTGAACCCACAAAATAATTGGTATTGTCAATCGGATTATTTCCCCATTGGACGAAAGCGTTGAATCCATTGCATGAGGGCTGGCAATTGGGTACAAGCTGACTAAACATTAGGTCGTTAACACTCCTCGAATAGGGAGCGGTTACAAAGTACGCTCTGTTAATCACCTGAATCCACTGCGTGTCCGCAGGAATCAGTATAACCGCCTGGAAGTAAAGGTTGTTTGCCTTTCCCCAGCCGCTCGGGTTCTCGGGCTCGACCTGTAGAATATCACGTACTACTCCGGGCACGAGGGTATAGGCGTACCCTCCTCCCTCGTCGGGGGTCACACCATCAGCTCGGACAATGTTCACGGTTCCCAGCACAGTCAAAGGGTTGTTTTCCTCGGATATGGTCAAAACCACGCCTGCCGTTGAACCTCCCTGAGGGACACTAATACTTAGCATGCCATTCGTATAGATATCATTGCTCGATGAGCTAAGCTTATGACTGAAATACGTGCCCCCGTTCTCGCCGGGTACATGATCCGGAATCGCATACAGAGTCTGTCGCGAGGAGTCGGTGCCGTTCCAAGAAATGGTTACGCTTTGAGTATCAGAAGGATTTACCATTGTGACGACCATCTGAAAGTTCGAAAAGAGAGTGAGATTGCCAGATAATCCGAGCGGGACAGTATAGTTTGATGCCCAGTCTTCGACTTGGAAGGGAACATAGGCAGATTTGTGGCCGCTCAGTGTTTCGTTTACGAGAATATCCTTGACCGGCACGGGGGGTATAGGAACCGAGACCGATGACGAACTGCAAGAGACAACACACTGCCCGAGTTCGGTCACTGTGCCGTTATTTAGAAACTCGAAAATCACATTCTGGTTCACAGGGTTGGAGTCTGTCAGAGAGTAAGTTATTTCGTGTGCATTCGTAGCTATCACGGTTATTCCCCTGCTGTCCTGCACGCCCAGTACGTAGAGAGACGTAGAAGAGGAACTCGGTAACGGCACAGCGTATGTACCATTACCATAGTTAACTACCTGAGAGGAAGGAGAGGCCCTAACCCAGATCGAAGTCTGTCCGTCGAAAACGTAGAAGTAAAAGTTAGAACTTGTGAGCGCAGCGTCATTCACTCCCCCTTGTTCAGCCACTTGAACGTCTGAACACTTGTAAATGCCGCACGATGACGTTGATGTTATGTCGACGCTGAGCTCCTGACTCGCGTTATAGGTTATGCCACTCAGGCCCTGCGCACTCAGGTTAAAGCTCACTACCCCAGAAGCGTAGGTATAACTCCTAGGAGAATACCAAGAGGCTCGAACCTCCGTGGGCGTTGCGTTGAAACTCAGGCCATAGAGAGAATAGAGCACAGAAAGACGGTCAAAACCTTCTTGGGTAAGCGATAGAGCCTGCTGCCTCGCGAAGGTGTAGTTTCCGGTCACGTTCAGTATCGAGGAATAGTAACTCGCACTCGCGGCATAAACGTGATTCATCCCCTGCTCGACGCTCTGCACGGCCTGCAGCGGGTTTCCTACGGCAATCTGCTGACTTGGCAGATTCGTATAGAGGAAAAGAACTGTTGCAATCATAAGTATCAGTATTATTCCAGCGGCGGCTATTATGAACTGCCCACTATTGCGTTTTGCAGGTGTGTGCGTTCAAACTTCACCCAGTTGCAGCACCACGAGCCTTGTGTAACCCGTGGCGAGATAGTTTGCATTGGGAGCTACCGCAGGCTGGAAATAGGCGAACAAAGCAAGCGCCGTAGTTCGTATATCAGGGATGCGCACAAGACCGATGTCGATGAAACTCCCGCAGACGCCCGACCCACTGCTGCACTGGTGAGTGTAGACCTCAGCGGGGTCATATCCAGTACCGCTTGCGGTGATTAAGCTCAGCGTTGGATTTAACTTGCAATTCTCAAACTCGCCTGGAGGCATTGCGCGAGTCGACGTCTGGGTGGGATTGACATAGATACCGTATGCATTTTCTGCCGCTTTAACTTGAGAGGAAAGTTGGCCTGTTAACGTACCTCCGGGACTTAGTGAACATGTCCCATCCTGTACTCCGCCAAGGCCGGCAGCAAAAGCATTTAGCCCCGACGGACCTTGACCACAGATTCCGTAAACTCCGAAGTATGGGTACCCATAAGGGCAGGCAGAACCATTGAATTGCATTGCATCAAACGCAGAATTCGTGTTGCTCACTTCATAAAATGGCCATCCTACCACACTTACCCAAGTAACGTTGTACATGCTTACCTCCCCGCCGAGCCAATAATCATAGCAATAGAGTTCGGTACTAAATCCAGGGCAAACGTTGTTATTGTTATGGTTTATAAAAAATTCGGAAGGTATCGGGACAGCTTCGCCGAAAACATTGATAACAATCCCCCCCTGCAGTCCGTAAGAGTTTATTCCGCCCCTCACTGCGATTTTTCCTGCACTGAAAAGTTCATACATTTCCTTCGTATTGTTAATCGTAATAGTAGCATTGAAGTAAGCTCGCTCGGTAAGAAGAGACTTGAGAGAAGAAGCGAGAACTGCACCAGTGTAACCCGTGGTCCACCATCCCTCGGCATCAGAAGTGTTGAGAATAAAGAGATTTGCTTTGTAGGGACGGGCGCTTAACACATAGCTCAGGTTAAGCGGGGCGACAACGTAAGATACGCTCACCGTGAACTTTGGACCGTTTCCGACGTAATCCGAGCTGGAAGCTACCGGCGTGTACGTAGTCAGTCCCGTTGAGCCTTGCGCGCCTGCGACCTGATAGACCGTAAGATTGTAAACGACGTCCCCTGGTAACACCGCGAGCAAGGATTGCTGCAGCTGGGCCATGGAACTCCCAGAGGGGTTGAATGCGGCAGCTTGCAGAACGCCGCTGCTTTCAGCGTGCGAAAGAGCCGAGTAGCCAAGGTTCTGGAGCTGCGTGGAATAAATCGACTGGGGGGCTGGTATGTTCGTGTACGCTGTCAGCCCAGCGACGCCACCGACAAGAATGCCAATCGCGATCAGCACTTCTACCGTGCGCATCATCGCAGCTAGCCTCCATACTCCGGGCCAACGTCAGGCCAGTAAACCAGCGATACCACGTAGCTTATTCCAGCTACAAGCACCACTCGACTGGTGGTCACTGCGTCGGGTGATCCAGTTGGGTTGCCCCCGAACTGAGTTGCCAATCCAACCGCAAAGTCAATAGGAAACAATTGAACCGCCGGATAGCTGTTCGGACCCTTACCAGATCTCTGCGATGTCACAACGATGAATCCGCCAAGAATCGTGCCCTTGCAAGTTGAATTATCCCCACTATCTCCCCCTCCCTTTCCGGGATTGATCTTTGTCACGTTGCATGTGAGCTGTGTTTGTGTATTTGCTCCATCACTCAGGTCAGCAATACTGACGTTAATGTAATCTGTTGCGCATGACGGTGAAGTACTGATTGCACAATGCTGAATGACGGTAACCTGGTTAGGCGCTCCTGCATTGTACAAGATATACGTCAGTGGCTGGGAAGCGGAGTTAAAGTAGTGATACCCCTCTCCGGTTAACCCTCCGCTCTCTACCTGGGCTACTACATAATACTCACCTACTCCGGAAGGACTGACGCTAAAGGACAATGTAGCAGTCCCCTGGGGTCCCGTGGTACCAGTAGCGGTTGAGATACCAACGTGTGGCACAGGGTTAGAACCTTTACCAGATATTCCGTATACAAGAGACGCCATGACGTTCGCACCAACCACGGGGCTACCGGAACTCGAAACCACGCTGACGCTATATTTCGAAGTCGACAACTCTGATATCGAAACGTTCAGCGCGGCCCTGACAGTTAACCGGAATTCGTATGCCCTCGTGATATTCAGCAGTGTCTTTGCATAGGAATAATTCAAGAAATACGAACTCGGTGCACTTATGTAATCATAACCGCCTAAATAGACTGACTCATAGTTCACTCCTTTAAAATTCAGCGTGGCACTTGCGTTCGGAACGAGTAGGCGCATAAGACTGTACTGGCTGAGCGAATATTCAGTTTGTGATGTCGGCGAGGCAAGACCCAAGGCAAGGGGGGCGCTTGAGGCCTGTCCCCAGTTCGCAGGCGAGCCGGGGGTCAAGAGCACATAGTCCAGCAGATTCTCTGCCTGCTGCGCAGCATTTTGCTGGTTTGAGAACGCGAGGCCGTTCGTGACTGCCGAAGTAAAGAAGAAAACACCAGCTATAAACACGAGCACAATACCTAGTGCTGCCGCAATGTAATCTATCATTTCGCTAACCATTTGAATTCAGCTCTAGAGATTCATCTCCACAAAAGACGGATTCGTGCACGGATACGTGTTCCCCCCAATAACTACCGAGCCGCCCCCTGATCCGCATTTGTACGCAACAAGTGAGGTCGTGGTCGAGCCCTGCACGGCTCCGGTAGACAGCAACTGAATGTTTTCGCCGAGTATCACGCTAGTGGATGCCTTTCCCTGGGCGCCTATCAGAGATATCGTTACAAGGAGCTCGTGTTCGCGAGCGGTCACCTGGGACAGTTCGAGAGATATCCTGTAAGGGAATCCCAGCAACTGATTGGGCAGGCCCAAGTTCTTCAGGACATAGGTGGTACCTGGGGGGAAGAGTGACTGGTTCACAATGAGATATACCTGCTGAATTTCTTGGGCCACAATGTCTACATCGCCCTGAACCAGAGTATCCTGGGTCCTTATCGAATATATCAAAGAAAAACCCTGGGCCGCGGAAATGAAGAGTATGAGTCCAATCGCCAACGCAGCAGTGAGTATAACATTTCCAATTACCACATCAGCCAACTAGCTTCACTTCCAGCTTCCGCGTTAATCTCATCATCTATACACCAAGTACTTCGATGTCTCCTATAAATATCTGTATTTCTTGACCAGATTGTATATGAAATATCTGGGTGCCTGAGCTGAAATGATAAAAGCTCAGAGGGTACTGCGAAGAAAAGGCCGGAGTTACGCTCGCAGTAATCTGGAACGTCGTAGAACTGCTTGAGTAGGTCTCTACCTGAAGGCCCTGTCCCTGAGCCGATATGTAACCTGTGGGCGAAATGAATCTTGTCACTGCTGTAGAAGAACCCATTGAACCAGAACAATCCATGGGGATGGGATTGTTTCCGTAGTATAATTCTGGAAGATATATCCTAGTTACATTAACAGGTGAGGATCCCGGAGTGGTCAGTATAAAACTCGTCACTTGTGGGATCCCCGTTATAACCGTATCAAGAAAGAACGGCGAATTTGGCGCGGACTGGTATTCCGTGGCAAAAGCTCTGGCGAAGCTACCACTGGCGCCAATCGAGGACAACCCAGTAAACTTTCCAGGATAATAGTTGATATAGTAACTTTTCCCCAACGAGTAATAGCTTGCCGATATCGCACTGAGGAGAAATCCCGTAACTACGGAACAGGTCTGAGCGCCTACTGTTACTGTGTACTGCAGAGCGGCGGGAATGAAGGCAAGCTGCGCATACTTCACTCCGTAACCTATGCTCAGGCTTCTGCCAAATGTCATGCCGACGCTCTGTACAGCCTGAGCGTAATTCTGCGCGAACGTCGAACTTGAGGCTAGGTCAGAATTCGCATAGTATGAGGTAAGCTCGGTGTCCACGAACGCAAGCGCAGCAGAAACGAGAGCAATGAATACAGCAAGCAGAATCACGGTCGCAATGACCGGACTGATGGCACGCCTGTGAGTCCGGCTTCGGAAAAACATGTTCGAATTTGACGCATTAGAAACCTAATCATATTTATAAAGTCAAATGAACCACTCCCTCAGGAGGATGGGGGACACACGAATATGGCACCCTGATGGGGGCGTCCATTGCAGAAACCCAGCGTGAACGAACTCATCTTCGGCCCTTAACTAACGCTGACGTCCATTCCAGACCTGTCGAGGATTCTTCACGTGGATTGCTTTCAAGGGCTTCCTGCGAGCTTCCGCTAGCAAATGTTAAGTAGCCGCCGAGACGTAATCACTTAACCTAAGTGACAGAGTTCCGCGGTCAGCCGTCTTTCAATATAGTTCACATGGAGCAGACATAAAATTGGTATTACGAAATAGAAAGAAGGTAGTGGCGAAACCTTCGCCAGCCGAGGCGGAAGAGTCTCAGGAACAGCCTCGTGAGAGCACATTCGGCGAAGCTGCGGCGGCCTACGCATTCAGACGGTTTGGCTGGGCCTCACGCTTCCTTTCATCGAAAATGCCCGAACTTCCTACCCAAATCATGAAGAGCGGAATGACCTACTCGACAGAGGCTTACCTTTCTCTGGTGGTTATGGTCACCGTCTTTACACTTCCGGTCGTAGCCGTGGGGCTTGCGCTTGCCGTGCTCTTCCGTCTTCCACTGCTTGCTACAATCGCAATAGCACCAGTGCTCGCTTTCGGGCTTGGTCTGTCATACCCTTCGATGATAGCCAGCGGAAGGAGCGCCGCCCTTGATGATGAGCTTCCGTTCGTGGTCGGCTACATAACAGTGCTGGCCAGCGGAGGCGTGTCGCCCATCATGACACTGAAGCGGCTGTCTAACGTAAGCCTGTACCCCAAGTCTGCGCTCGAAGCCCGCCGGATACTCATGGATATCGAAATATTCGCAAACGACCCGATAACAGCTCTGGAGAAAGCTGCGAGGTATAACCCTAACCGGGTCTTCGCTGATTTCTTCGGGGGTTATACTAGCGTGCTCAAGACCGGAGGAGATACTGTCGACTACATGCAGTCCAAGGTAAAAGACGTTTTTGCGTATCGCGCAATAAAAGTAAAAAGCGCGGCCGACACAATTGGCACTTTTGCAGAGTCCTACATCTCCGTGGCCGTAATTCTTGGGATAGGACTTTTCGTGCTCTTCGCAGTTCAGACCATTCTGGGCTCCGCAAGTGGCGCCGGTTCAGGGGGCGGAGGAGTACAGCGCATTATACTTCTCACCACAGTCTTCAATCCGGCTGTCTCGGCCGTATTCATCTACATATCCCACAGCGTGCAGCCCAAAGAGCCCTTCAACTACTATCGCCCCTATTTTATATTTCTTGCAAGCGTTCCAATCATCCCAATCGCAGTAATTCTTCCATTGCAT
This sequence comes from archaeon, assembly GCA_021800035.1. Taxonomy (GTDB): domain Archaea; phylum Thermoproteota; class Thermoprotei_A; order Marsarchaeales; family Marsarchaeaceae; genus JAKAWJ01. The sequence continues at coordinate 7,855 of JAJYZJ010000041.1, read as the reverse complement.
GGCGTTTCCCTCGTTTACAAGCTCGCAGCCGGACTTACACTGGCGACATTACCCGGCGCGATAGTGAGCATCAGGGAAAACAGGGCGCGGGGAAGCCTGGAACGCATGATACCCAGCTTTATCCGGGATATCGCAGAAGTCCGCAAGACCGGACTGGCTCCAGAAAAATGTATAGAGCAGGTGGCAACAAGAAATTACGGCGGCCTTTCGCGCGTGGTCAGCGGCATGGCTTCCGAACTCAGCTGGGGTATACCCCTGCGACAGATCGTGCAAGGCATAATGAAGAAAACAAGGAGCTGGATGACCCAGGCCACCATGTTCCTCCTCTCCGAGGTTGTGGACGTAGGCGGAGGCACTCCCGAGATGCTCGGCACTCTAGCCGACTTCGTTGAGCGAACAGCTCAGATTGATAAAGAGAAGAAGAGCCAGCTACGGCCGTATGTATTCATTCCATATTTCGGTGCAATCATGATAGTTGTCACTACAGTGCTCATGGTCTACTTCCTGACTTCTCCAGTGATAACGGGCCAAGGATACAACCCGTTTTCGTCTGGAATCAACGCGGCATCGATCACGAGCCCGATGCTGGCCGGTGCAGTATTCACGAGCTGGATTATGGGATTCGTCGCTGGAAAAATGGGCGAGGGTAGCATAGCTGCTGGCTTCAAGCACGCCTCTCTCCTCGCGGCAGTGAGCGGAATCGTAGTCTTCATCGCAACCGTCTTCTTCAAAATTCCTGGCGTCTGACTCAACAGCTTTGCAACAAGGCGATGGCGCTCATCTTGAAGGAGACAAGCATACCACGCTCCTGAGCCGCCAGAAATCAAACTACCTTCGAGGAACCCTGCAGCATACGTCAAACCGAGCTCTAAAATGAGGACTGCGGAACGGCTGAATGTCCGTATGACTGCGCAGGAATGTATATATAGCCTGTCTTCATGCGCCTCGTGAGTGGCTTGCCGCACCCTAAGGACTATCTCTTGCTTTCAGGCGTGCTCCTGTGTACCTATCTAACCTATGCTTCCGGAATGGCGCTGTTGCTGAGGGGAGCCCCGCAGGCTGTTGTTGCGCTGGTTCTGATTGTAGAGTGGGCAGTAGCAGTGGCGCTTATGAACAGACTCTTACCGGCAGAGCTGAGGAGGCTCGTAGCCTTTTGGTTTGTCCTCTCTCCCCTTACGCTCCTACCCCTAATCGTGACAACTGACCTAGTTCTTTCTCTCCACCCTACAGCAAGCTTACCAGACATCGTGCTGCTATTTGCACTTTCCACTGCCGCTTGGTCATTGACAGCAAAGCTCAGCCCGAGAGCTGGCCTCGGCATCGCCTCTGTCGCCTCGGTTTCCCTTTTTACTTTCGGTGCAGCCTCTCCCAGCCTGCCAATTCTTGCGGCGTCTTCGGCGTTCGCCCTGGGCGTAGGGCTCACCACCAACTCCTTGGTAGTGAACTGGGCCAATACCCGATTAGCTCCTCAGTTTGGTCACAACGCTTAAGTGGACGGGGGATAGACTAAACGCAAGAAAGGTATATATGGCTGAAAGAAAACCCGAGGAAAATATAGAGGAAGTCATTTATGGGTACATTACGGTTGCAGGCAAGGTTACCTTCAGGCGGTTGCTCTCGTACCTGGCCCAACACAGCGCTGAAAGACTGAGAAGAGACCGTGTAGCGCTGGTTCTGGGATCAATGGCTACCAAAAATAAGGTCAGCATTCTCAAGGAAGGCTCGCAATGGAAAATTATGAGCTCGGCCATCCTGAAGACACCTGTAAGAGCCAGAGCAAGAAGAGCGAGAGCTCTTCCCGAGCCCGAGTTGAGTATCTAGTTCAGTAAATGTGGATTTATCCCTCTTTAGAGCCTGGACGGGCCTTTTGTGACGAAAGTCGTATCGCCTCGTACCTCGTCTGCCTAGCTTAAAGAATGTTGTCAATTCCACTGGTCACTCATCCTCGGCGAACTTTTTTCTTCAGGAGCTAGCGTTCCCCCGAAAGGTGGCAGGGCCAGTTCAATTACGAAAAGCAGAACCTATGAAAACACCTCAGCTCGAGTTAACTCTGAAGCCCAAAACCTGACGGGCTGATCCGACGTGCTCGTGGGTTGGAGTTCCCAGTCCCGGTGAGATGTGATTACGTCACTCTGAGTAGTATGCGTGTCGGAATACCATCATTCATAACCGCGGTTAGCGTGGCCCCGGCTTCTTCCAGCGACCCAAGAGGCTCCAAAGCCTTACGCACTCTCTGCAGGACGTTCAGCTTGTCCTGAAGTGTTTTGACCGATTCCTCGAGCACTTCTGCCTCATCTTCGGGGGACACATAAACAAGAACCTTAAGTCCCATAAGGTCGAGCGTTTGCCCTTCGCCAGTCTTGGCCGCTACGGACTTTCCTCCAGTGAGCTTCGAAATTACTTCCTGTGTCTTCCTTAGCTTTTCCAGCCTCGCCCGAGACTCATCGAGTCTCCGCAGATATTCTCCGAGCAGGGTTTTTATTCTCGATACCTCGTCATCGAGCTGCTTGGTCAGCTCTGTCACACTCTTGAAAGTGTGAAGTTCGATCGACAAATCTTTCACCCCTGTGGCGTGAAGTGGGTATTTAACTTTTATTATTAGAGACCTGCGGTATTCGCTAGTCCCTTCTGACCTTGGTGACAGCGGGCGAACGCGTGGAAAATACTGAGCCGGACCGAGCGCTCCCTCTATATGCTATGGTTTCCTGTCAGGCGCAAGAGGCGCGTCAATTAGCGCTGCGAGGCCGACGGAGCGGAGAGCCCGAGTGAGTCGAGTATCTCCTTGGCCAGTTTCTGGCTCCTCATAACCGCGCAGAGGGCGCCGTTTCTTCCAAGAGACTCGTCACTAAGAATTCCGTAGACAACAGTTTCATCGTCGAGCACAAGCATAGGAGGAATCTGGTAATCGAGGTGCCTTACCCTGACGTTGCCAGCAGCCGGAAACTGGCGCAAAACCTGCGGCGTCCCCTTTTCGCTGTGAACAAATGCAATCGCGAGTGACGGATTGGATTTCAGCATCGAAAGCAACACTTTTCCAAGGGCCTCAGATTCGAAATTCACCGCGACCACGGACTTCTGGGCTCGCCTGAGCACCGCTGAGAGCATCTGACCAACCGTGACGCCTGCGCTGGGCCTTAGCACGCCAGTATCCACAACGAACTCCTTTTCCTTGGAGGACTGTCTGCTCGCTTCGGCTAAGGCAACTACAAACAGCGCGGTATCCTTCAGGTCATCCTTCAGGGAGCCGTCTCTGTCCAGCGAGTTTCTGAGCTGAGCCGCACCGCGCTGTATCGCGCTTGCGGCAGTATAATAATCGAGCATGGCGAGAGTACGGACTGCTGATATTGTCTCCGAATTCTTCCCCCAGCTTCCGTTTGAGGCTTGGCGCGCGAGGATGGCATTGACTATCCGTTCGGATGCATCCTTGGGAAGGATACCCGCCTCCCACAACACACGTGAATCCAGGTAGAGGTCGCTCAGCTGAATTCTGGGCAACTGATCGAGATGCTTTTCCTGCAGCTGCTTCAATGTGTACTGCACTGCCTGCTTCGTCGCACTGTCTTCAGGAGCGAAGTTTACAAGCAACAAACTGAGCGATGTGTGGTTTCCTATAATCGAGCCAGATGGCAGCTGCATGCGCTTCGCGTCCTCGACCGTGGAATTGGCTATCTCCTTCGCAAGGCCTGGGTTCTTCATGGTGACTAACCTGCAAAGCTGCAGTAGAGACTCAGGAGAGCTCTGAGGCAAGTCCACCATCACCCTGAGGCGCATATTCAGGTCCGAGGACAGGATGTCAGTCAGCTTGATCACTATGCTGTTGACGTCCTTTCCCAGGGTTTCGAGAGCCCAGACACAGAGGACCGCGTCGGCTACGCTGATCTGCGTACCGAGGTCCTTGAATAGGTTCGAGTCGAGCCAGCGGCCGGTATTCTCAAGCTGATCCAAAGAGAGAGCCCCCTGAACTTTCCTAGCCGCCAACCAGATTCAGCGTGTGAGCATTGCTCCAGACTAATAATGCTTACCCGACACATCTTGAGGAGTTCGCCCTGCGAGACCCGGCCGCAGGGGCGATTCCGGAATGTTACTGCCCGCGCCGGCGGGGACAGAAGTAAAAACCAGCCAAATTTGAGCTGAGCTATCAGCCAACAGTTCCCTGCTCTTCTGCACAAAAAATGAAAAACGAATGCAGAACATGGTCTGGTTCCTTGCTAACCGCTGACACGCATGGTCGAATTCCACGTGAGATACTCAAAGTAGATTTCGCATGGACAGGAATAGTAAACCCCTGCCGACGCAAACACAAGAGAACTGTTGAGAGTTAGCCTGTTCGCACTCTGTGCGCGAAACATACCGGACGGGTCGGGTATCGCCGGAAAAGGGGCGGTGCAGCCCTCAAAGCTGACAGCGTTCTCTGAAAAATTCACAACCGATTTTCCATCGATTTGCGCCACCTGGATGGAGAGGGGGCGCATGTACGCCGCCTCAAGCGCAAGGCCCACTGGCACAAGCGGATTCACAGAGCACCCCGTCGCAACAGGGGTTTCTGCCGAGTACAGCGCGCCGAATATCATGAGCAAACCGATGGCCAGCACCAACGATGATTCCAAGGCTACAGAGACCACTTCAGGTCGACCCCCGTGGACGAGAAGAGCGTAACAGAGAATGCAGTTGAGCCGGAGTGAGTTATGCTGATCCACTGGGCATGAATCGTGTAAATCAATGCCGAATTTGACTCGAGCGTAAGATTGCCAAAATCCACGGCCCTGCCGTCCACTGTGTAGTTTATGTATAGCAGATAGGTCACGGCGCTCGTCCCGTTTTCGGACACAAGGGTTGCAGAAAAAATCACAGAGTATGGCGGATATTCCGCAAGCGCAGAGACTGAACCTCCGGTCTGGAGTCTCGTGCCGTATCCGGAATATTGAAAAACAGGCGAGCCCGGCGGGATACTCGACGACACGTAGCTCGCATTTAGCCCCTCGAGCTCCGCGAGGAAGCTCGAGTAATGGGTTTCAGCTGAAGAAACGTTTGCGCCGTGCGAGCCCGCGGCGAGCGCGGCTAGCAGCGCATCTGTATACAATTCAGATTGAAAATAGCTCGCACCTGCTACTGTGCCATCCAGTTGCACCGCATACAAGCTATAGAGCAAAGCCGCAAAAAGGAGCGATGCCAGAATTATCGCCTGCCCGGCTCTCTGCCTAGGTGGCGTAAAGGTAGTAGACCTCCACGTGTGGGGAGTACGTAACAGCAGCGGCGGGAGAAGACGCACTAGGTGAGCCGCTCTGCATCTCAAACACCAAGTTCAGAGAGCCGCGCATGAGCTCAAAAACTTCGAGCTTCCACGGCTGGCCAGCAAGAAGTTGGGAGAGCTGGATGGCAAGCTGGTCGGGCTGGGACAGTCCTTGCGGTATCGTCCCATTGTACACGAGGTAGTCCAAGAGCTCCTGCGCGTTCGCTACAGTTGTCTGCTGTATTATATAGTGCTGGAGGGTTCCCGCTGCACCTGCCACGATTGCGACTGCCACCAAAGCTTCGAGTGTTCTGACCTGCGCCCGACTGCCACGCCGAGAGTTCAAGTGGCGCAGACCTCAATTATTAAAAGCGACCCATCGCTCAGCCACTCGTAGCTGGTTTCGCACTGAGACGGTTTCGAGAAATTCAGTCCCAGAACTGCAGACCATGTAAGAGGATTAGCCCCATAGTCGGAGAGCTGCAGGTAAAGCCCGGGGGGTTGGCCCGAGCCCAGAGGAAGCTTCCCAGTGGCATAGACCAAGTAGTCTGAGCCATTCAGCACAGCAACGCTCGGTTCGACTTTGCTGAACTCCTTCCATGCGGTCGCGTTGCTGCCGAGCTTGCTCACAAGCCCCAGAGACACAACCTCGGCAGGTGATTCAGACTCCGCCGTTGGGTGGTCGTAGTAAGACACGACCTGATTGAGCGCAACCATGATCACGAGCAGAAAGGCGGAAGTCGCGACTACCGCGTCGAAAGCGTCTTCCAAGAACTAGAGCACCATTCCGACCGAAATTATGACCATGGCGAGGAGTGCACCAAGCGCACCGTCCCTTAGGCCGTAGAGCAGGGATCCCCTCAGTGCCTTACCAGCGAGCACTCCGAGAAGGTAAGAATTGAGAACCACGGCGGCAAACACTACCGGGGCAATAGCCGGATTGAACGAGACGAACACAAGGCTCGGGGGGAGATATCCCCCGCTTGCGTGGGACGAAAGAGAGGAGAAGGTATGAAGCACAATCGCGGAAGATGAGGCAAGAATCGCCGCGCTTGCAAACGCGGTCATCCTGAAGAAGGATGCCTTGGAAAGGTAAGAAGAGTGAATGCTCGCAACGGTGTTCACCGCATCCGACACGGCCTCCAGACTCTCGGTGTCGGCGCCTAGCCTTTCGCTTTCTTTAGCTAGGTCGAGATAGGCCTGGGCGAGATATGGCTTCGGTGCATGGCCCGAAAGCGTGCTGAAAAGGATGGCGGGATACTTGAGCGAAGCTTTCAATCTGGGAATGGCGGCGCTTGGGGGCACTCCCTTCTTGGCTTCTTCAGCAAAGTCCCGCGAAAGAGCAGGGAGATTTCTCAGCAGAGTAGTATGTGCTCTTTCTTGACTGATGCTTGAAAGCCCGGCCACAAGGCTGCCGAACACTAGCGCTCCGCCCAGCCTCATATAGAACGGCACTGAAAAAGGAAGGGGAGCGAAGATGGCCGCAAGTCCGGAGCCAATTGATGTGGCCAAAATCCAGTAGCCTGGAAGACGCACGCAGGGCCTCAGGGTTTCCGGATAGGCTCGGGTGACCATCATATCCACCAACACCGCGGAGGGAAGCGAGAGCAGCGAACCAAAGTAGACAAAGAAAGACTGCGAAGTTATCGCGGCAAACACGAGTATCGATAGAGGCGCCACCGCGAAAGCTACGAGCACGGTGGACGAGGCCACACCAAGCTTCTCGGAAGATAGTTCCGCTTCCTGTCTCAGAGCAGAAAGCTCGGCTCTGGAACTGTCCCTCATCGTATAATACGGGTCGCCGAGACCTCTCTCTGCAGCTGAAACCGAGCGCAGGAGCGCAGAAAACCGCTGGGAGGGGTGCACCGTAGACAGTTCATACGCAGCCTGACCGAGCGTCGAGCGCATAATTTTCGAAATTTTGATGAGCGCCACATACTCGCGCTGCGTGCAGCTCATGGAAGGCATTGCCCCCGTGGTCATCAGAGTTCTGGATGGAGGCGAGTGATTCGCGGCGATAGCCAGAAGAGTGGATACAAAGGGCAGTTCGCGCTCGCACATCCTCGCCCTCGTAGAAGCCGCGCTCCTCAGCCAGACCACGGGATATGCCGCTCCCACGAGCGCAGCTCCGGGCAGGCAACCGAAAACCAGCAAACTGTGGATTCGCAAATACAGAAGAAAGGCAGCCACCGCAAAGGCCACAAAAGCTGCTGCAGTGACCAGCCGCTGGCGAAAACGCAGCGAACCTGGAGAAATGCTCAGTCCGGAAGCCCGTATCAGTTTCGTGAGGTCCATGGGTTACGCCGCTAGTTCAGGGGTGTCCATCTCCGCACAGCGTGCGCACACTCCTCCGAGAGGTAGTGCCGAGAAGCACCGGGGACAGGTAGTCCGAGCGAAATCAATCAGCCTTTCAGGGCGGTCGCGCAGCGCGGGCTCGGCCTGGTATGCCCAGCTTATCCGGCTCACTGCCTCATGACTGAGTAGCGCAGCGTCGCGCGCGCACTCTGACCTGAGCGCGTCGAGTAAGCGTCTCCGAATCTGAATTTCCTCAGCGAGTTCGTCCGGTGATAGATTTCCCTGCGATACCAGAGCCTGCGCCGTAGGATAACCGGCATAGTCTTCTGG
>JAJYZJ010000115.1 GCA_021800035.1 archaeon | reverse complement strand
GCTTGTCTTTGTCATCGTGCCCTCTCCTCCTGAGATTGCGCTGTCAAGACCGACATGGAACAGGAGACCCAGTCCAACCCCCACTACAAGCATTGAGATTAGGAGAAGTAGAGCCTGAGAAGTAAAGGAGTCAAGAGCAATTGCTGCTAGAGCAATCGACCCAAGGACTAGAAACTCTCTCCTGCCGAGTCTTTTTTCTACAAGAGCGGTCGAAGCGAATGTCACCGTCCTCGCCACCCCCGAGGAGCCAGCTATTACTCCGATTGCGGCGTAGCCGATTCCAAGGCTCTTTAGGTATACGGGGTAAAGTGCGAGTATCACGCCTGCGACGTATGCTGTGGTCAAGCCCGGTAGTATAACGAAAAGCGCTACGCGCTTGTCAATCTTGGGAATCCCGCTAACTCGCTGCTCGTGCAGATGAGCCGGAACTCGAATCATAAAGAAGACGTATACCGCATTCATAAGCTCGAGTGTGAGCGCAATCTCGACTGGTGCCAGAAGACCGCTAGTTTCTATCAGCACTCCTGATAAGTAGGGTGCGGCGAAGGCCGCTACGCTCCAGCCAGTGTTATACCAAGCAAGCACCCCTTGGCCGCTCGCTCCCCTCGATGGAACCGTGTCGGCGAGTGGCCAGAAAAGACCGAGCGTCACACCCTCCCCGAGTCTCACGAAGAGAAACAGAGTTGGGTCGCGCAGCAGCAAGTACAGGCTCACTACCGCGGAGTAGCTCAGCAGGCCGGTCACGAGAAGAGCGTTCTTGTTTAGTCCTCGATAGAGCCTCGGGAGTATCATTGCAGAGAAGAGGTAACTGAAACCATATGCGGAGCCGATAAAACCTACAAATGACTGGGAAGCGCCAAGCGCGCTTGCGTATAGGGGCACGGCGAAGAAGACCATATTCAGGCCCATCTCTCCCAAAAAGGCAAACACGAACACACTAAACCGTCTGTCAAGAGGTCTCGGCCTGTTCGAAGCGCTACCCATTAGGATAAACCAGGCTGACTAGGTATTCATGCTTCTTTTGAAGCCACTGCCCGCGAATCGCCTGAAAGAGCGCTTCTGCGGGTTCTGGCACGCAGCCGCGGAGCATATGCAAAAAGCCCCAACGCTACGAGCGAGCCCAAGGTGACTAGTGTACCGGCCTGTGCATACGGGTGCCTGAGAGCTGCCGGGTTAAGACAGCCGGTGGGTTCTTGCGCGCATCCACTAGGGGCAGCTTGGTTGTAAGTAGTATAGGTGAGCATGACGATCCCCAAAACGAGCGGTATAAAGAGCATTACAAACAGCTGGGCCCTGTGGGAACGCCTCATGGCTCAGGCACCACTACCTCCGGTTCGAATCGCTTTCGTTAGAGCGGGGACAATCACATAAAGATCTCCAACCACCAAATAATCCGAGTTTTGGGCTATAGGAGCTCCGCTGTCCTTGTTTATGGCAACCACCACCTTGGAATCACGCATTCCGGCGATGTGCTGAACTTGCCCACTTATTCCAATCGCGATATATAGCTTAGGAGAAACTTTATGCCCGGAAAGTCCAATCCATCGATCGTCCGGTAACCAGCCCAGGTCGGCGGCGACTGGGCGTGAGCAACCTACAGCAGCACCTATCGAGCCTGCAAGCTCGTTAATGATCGCTAGATCTTCTTTCTTCTGGAGCCCGCGACCTATCGCCACAATCCTTTCGGCATTTTCGAGCTTGACACTACCCGTACCCTTTGGCTTTATCTCCTTAGTGATGAGTTTGGATGCGCATTCGAGCTTCGAGCTGGACACAGAGCCCGCAACCGCATTCTTCCTTTCGGGCGTAAATGCGCCTGGCTGGATTGCGACAACCGCCGGTAGCCGGAGCAATCTCTCTTTGGAAATTCCGTTACCGCTAAACACCATTCGCTCAACCACTACCCCCTCCTCTGTCAGGTTGAGAGCCCTGCACTCGGTGGCAAGAGGAGCGTCGAGCTTCTGCGCCAGTCTGGCGCCCACTTCCTTTCCGAATTTTGTGGATGAGAGCAGGATAAGGGGCTGGGAGGGTCCAGCGAGGATTGACAGGTGATTTGCCAGGCAGTCGGCATGGGCCTTGGTCACGCAGTCGGTCTCGAGCACATTTACTTTGGTTGCCCCGTAGGAGAAGAGTTCCTCGGCTTCGGACGCTGCTTGAGTGCCTGCCGGAAGGATAGCGATAACTTGGGCTGGCCCTCCCTGTGAAAGCTTTGAGGCGTAGCTAGCGAGCTCTAGGAGCTGACTCTTGCTCTCTGCAAAACAAATCACGGAGAATTCCGACAATTTAGAGCACCCCCTCTTTCTTTAACTCAGAAACCAGCCGGGACGACGCCTCCTCCGGCTTTGAGCCGTCAAGCACCAGCTTCTTCCTTTCGTTCTTCGGAGAATGAATCTCCTCCGTAGTCACGAGCGGATTCACGTTCGCCGATTCGATTCCGAGCTCGGAGAGGCTCAATTGCCTGATTTCCTTCTTGGAAGCCCCAAGGATTGACCTGAGCGTAGGCAGTCGCGGCTGGTTGATTTCTTGGACTACAGTGACCACGGCTGGCAGCGGGCATTCGGTTACGTATAGGCCTCCCTCCATGTCACGCTCCGCTGTCACCTTTGTATCCGAAACTTCCACGCTCCGGGCGTAGGTGAGAGCCGGAAGCCCAAGGGATTCGGCCACCCGTGGTCCCACTTGCGAGCTATAGTGATCTACGCTTCCTTCGCCCATGATCACGAGGTCGACGTCAGCTAGGAGGGAATATACCTTCGATAGAATATGTGCAACTCCTCTGCTGTCTATGTCTGCAGGAACCCCGCCTGAAACATAAAGCGCAGTGTCCGCACCAATGGCCAGCGCTTCCTTCAGCACCTCTTTCACGCTCTCTGGGCCAACCGAAACTGCAATAACCTTTCCTCCCGCTTTCTCTCGTATACGAATGCCTTCTTCCAGCGCATTCCTGTCAAAGTCATTCATTTTTTTTGGGCTGCCGAGCGTTGAGATCAGTCCCGAGGATCTGTCGACCTTGAGCGAGTCAACGTCGTAACTCTGTTTGACGCATACCATTATCTCGCGCATGGTCCTCTCATGAAGAGCGTGGCAGTTCTGCAACAACATAAAACTTACGAGCTCCTTTAATCGCGAAAGCCCCAGATTGTAGATGGCGTCTCGCATACTATCCGAAACCCGGCCGGACGCGAGCTGCCGAGCGCAGGCTGTGGGCTGTTGGCTTCTTCCGGAGCGTGAATAAACCGCGCTTCATGCGCTGAATACTATTTGCGACTACGAGCGCGACTACGACTTTTGATTTGCTGCTTCTGCGATTTGCAGGAAGTTACCAAGTATCTCCCTGCCATAATTCGTGTGCTCCACTTCCGCGTGAAACTGCACGCCGTATAGCGCCCGACTTTCGTGCCTGAATGCCTGAACCATGGTTCTCGGGCTCTCCGCCAGTATAACGAAGTCGGGGGGCAGCCTGATTACTTCGTCGTTGTGGCTGAGCCAGGCCGTGAAACTCGAAGGTACACCCTTGAACAGCGGGTCTTCCCGTACTACAGTAACTTCGACTGGGCCGAATTCGGGTCTGAGCGCGTGTCTCACTTCCCCACCGCAGGCCCAGGCTATGAGCTGGTGGCCGTAGCAGATTCCAAGGGTTGGCAAATCCAGTTCCCTGATGAACCCGAGTAATCTCGCCTTTTTTTCCTCGCTTTCACGCTCGAGCGCGGCGAGGCTTCCTGGTCCGCCACCGATAATTAGTGCGAGGCCTCGCGGTTCACGTCCGAGGTCGATATCGAGCGCCCGCAGACTGACCCTGTAACCCAGTTCTGCCACCCTGCGGCAGATCATGTGATTGTACTGGCCCCCTGGGCCGAGCACGTAGACTGGGTCGGAATTTTTCATTAGACAAAAGTTAGAGCCATGCTCTAATTAAGCTACTTCCGGCGGGGGGGGGGGGGCGTACTTCCGCTTCTGATTT
>JAJYZJ010000114.1 GCA_021800035.1 archaeon | reverse complement strand
GCTGGGAATACTCGCTGGGGATTACCTTTCCGGGTATGTTTGCCCTGATGGCATCTGCTCACATGAAGGAATTCGGAACAACCGAAGAAGACTTGGCGCTAGTTTCGTGCAAGAATCATCGCAACGCTTTGAAAAACGAAGATGCTCAGTTCCACAAAACTGTGAGTGTTGAAGATGTTTTGGGCTCTCCTCCTGTTGCCCCGCCATTGAAACTCCTCGACTGCTCTCCTCTCAGCGATGGGGCTGCTGCAATTATTCTTGCTTCAGAGGAGAAGGCAAGGACTTATACTGATACTCCAGTTTGGGTTCGCGCGATTGGGGCTGCATCGTCTGGAAACCTCCTTTCTCAAAGGAAGCATTTATCCTCCATACCTTCAATCAGGCTGGCGGCAATGAGGGCCTTCCAGCAGAGTGGGCTGAGCTCGAAAGATATGGACTTCGCGGAGGTGCACGATTGCTTTACGATTGCAGAGATAATCGCATACGAGGAACTGGGCTTTGCGGAAAGGGGAAAGGGGGCTAAATTACTTCGTGATGGCGCCACTGAGATCGGTGGGGACATACCGGTCAACGCTTCAGGCGGACTCAAGGCGAAGGGTCATCCGCTAGGAGCGACCGGAGTAGGTATGGTTGTGGAACTGACTCGACAGCTAAGATCAGAAGTGGAGAAGTCACGTCAGATTAAGGATGCAAAAGTAGGCCTCGCCCAGAACATGGGCTTGACTGGTCAGTACTCCTATGTTTCAATCTATTCGAGGTAGGTTGGTGTGATGCGGTGGACTTGAAACTATACGGGGGACACGACGTAATACGTGCATTCAGTGCAGAACTGCGTAAGGGAAGACTAGCCTACGCTGAGTGCAATACCTGCAGCCAGAAATACCTTCCCCCGAGAACAATCTGCGCTATTTGCGGAAGCACTTCTTTGGGTATCCGCGAGCTGGAAGATCGGACTGGTGTGATTGTAGCAAAGACATCTGTATACTATCCTCCTGCTCGTTTTTCTAAAGAGAGCGGCTATGCCATCGCGGTTGTAGAATTCGAAAAGGGGCTGAAGTTCATGGCAAGGTTAATGGAGAATAATGGGAAGGCCTGCAAGGTGGGAGACAGGGCTCGGCTCGTAATTGTCAGCGAGTTGCCGGACGTCTATTTGGAAGCCGGCTAGCTGTGCCAGCCATCAAGAAGTCGAGCGAGGAACTCTAGCTCTGTTTTTAATCTTTCAGCGGTAGTTGGGACCGCGAGCAACTGCTGTTTCATATGTGGCTCGATCTGAACAAGGTCTGCTACGACGTAAGAATATTCCTCCGGAGGGTAGTAATGCACTTCCTCCTTTGGAGGACTTATTCCATAAGATTCTAGCATCTCGAGGTAGTTGCGAAAAGATCCTTCAACCTCACGTTTCAGGCGCTCCTCGACACCGGGCTCCTTACTTGTGAAAGACTCCTCCAGCCATTCTACGTTTGCCCTCAGGTAGGGTTGGCTGTAATCTAGGTGAAGTACCTTGAATCTCCTTACTCCCTGTAATACAACCTGGACCGAGCTCCCGTGCCATTTCTGCATCCCCACAATTTTTGCTACTGTTCCTATGTCGTATGGCTCGGGGTTTCGGTCTGTAGTTTTGCAATTTTTTAAAAGAACCGCCCCAACCTGGGAATCTTTTTTAAGACTATGCTCGATAAGCGAGCGGTGGCTCTCCTCCGATACGAATATCGGAAGCTTGGTGTTGGGATACAGCACGTTAGAAGTAAGAAACAGACCAAGCTCCACCAAGCAGCATTCGCGCTGAAATCCAGAATAACAACTTATTAGGCTTACCTCGTAGGGCCAAGCCCCAAGCTTTTGCAGCCGCTGTCCGTTAACGAGATTAATCCTTTTCTCTCAACCTGAAAGCCTGCGGAATGGACAGTCGGGATCACGACTTCCTTAAATTTCGCTTGCCGCCAATCTTGCGTTGTGACAAACTCGCTTTCGGCCGCCTTGGGTGAAATAGTCAGGTCAGGCTGGACCTATGTGTTTATTGGTCTATGGTTCACAATAGATGGATCCCGCGCGGCCGACGGATTTGAGGCAGTTCTCGGTGTGATACTGGTCTTTTCGGGTGCGTTGCAGCTGGATAGAAAGGCCAAAAATCTTGAAAGAAAACTGGCCGCGATTTCGTCAGAGAGTGGTTCCACCCAGGAGTCGTCGGGTTGAGCCGTAGAGGATCGCCATTCCAAACTTCAGAGCATCTTCATCAATAGTGTATGACGGGCTGTGCTGCGGGCTGATAATTTCCTTCTCTTCATTCCTTACTCCCAGAAAGTAAAAAGCACCAGGCGTTTTGGTGATATAGTAGCCGAAGTCTTCTGCCTCCATCACGGGTTCTGGGTGAAGCACACCGCTTTCCCCGAGCGCTTCTCTCGCTGCATCTTCAACGACTCGCGCTACAATGGGATTGTTTACGAGAACTGGGTAGCCTCTTTCATACACGAACTCATGGCGAACTCCTGCAGTGTTGCACAATCCAGAAATGAGGGAAGTTAATTCTTTCTCAATCTTATCTCTCGTCTCTTCATCAAGTGTTCGTACGGTGCCGGTCAGTTCGGCATATTGGGCAATAATGTTATGTCGATAACCTGAGTTGAATGTACCGAAAGTAATAACCGCGGCTTTGAGCGGGTCAATTCTGCGAGATACAATCGTCTGTGCTGCCACTACTATTTGAGAAGCTACGACCAGCGCGTCAAGAGCTCTGTGTGGTTCGGAGCCGTGACCGCCCTTTCCAATCACCTTGAGCCTGAAACTATCCGCATTGGCCATCATTGGCCCATAATAGATCGCCGCCTGCCCAACCGAGAAGTTGGAGTAGACATGTTGACCAATGACATAGTCTACGCCGTCCAGCGCACCTGATTTTATGAGCTCCAGCGCGCCTCCCGGAGGACTCTCTTCGGCAGGCTGAAACAAAAATCTAACTCTACCGTGCGGGGGAGGGTTGCTGCTTGTCAGAACTTTGGCAAGGCCCAGGGCCATCGCAACATGCGCGTCGTGGCCGCAAGCATGCATCACGCCGCTGTTCTTGGAGGCGAAGTCCAAACCTGTCTCTTCGAGCACGGGTAGAGCGTCCATATCTGCACGTACTGCAACGGTCTTCCCGTCGTTTGGTGTCTTCCAACCTCCTGAGCTCACCTCAGCGATTACTCCTGTTTTCGCGACTCTTCTCGGCTCCAGTCCCATTGATGTCAGCTCAGCTTCTATTATCCTAGCTGTACCTTCTTCTTTGAAACTGAGTTCTGGCCGTTCGTGCAGCCTTCGCCTAATCTGGACTGCATAATTTTCTACTGCCAGGATTTCGGGTGGAATATGCATCTAACTTCTTGCTCCTTCTCACTGAACCTTGTTAAGTTCATAGCTGGTCGTAATAACTGCCTTGCCGTTTAGGGTAGCAGCTACTGAACAAAAAATTTCTTGTGAGTCTTGTATAGCCTTGGTTAGCAAATCTTCTTTGACATCTCCTGACACTTTGTAATGTATATGTATCTTTGTATAGTATCTTGGCGACCTGTCATTTCTTTCGCCAGTCACGCCAATTTCTAGACCAGTTAACTTCTGTCCAGTTTTTTTCAGGCCCTGTACGATGTCCATCCCCGTGCAACCCCCGAGCGCAAAGAGCAGGATGTTCATCGGAGTTGCGCCCGAACCTTCGCCCTCGGGTTTAGACGCGTCCATCACCACTGAGTGCCCCGCGTGGTCCATACCAATAAACTGGAAGTTGCGGCAAAGCCTCACATTTACAGAATACGCGGTATTTGCGGCCATGTTGGACACAGTGCGGCTGCCGGCTTTATTGCTTCCGGCCGCGCGAAGGCTTTAAGATAACTCAGCCGTACACGAGTGGACATATCGAGTCTGCGAACGATACAGTGGTTAAGTTGGAAGCTACGGTTCAGAAGATAAACAACAGGATTCACCTTATCGACCCATTGGTTTTTGACACCCA
>JAJYZJ010000113.1 GCA_021800035.1 archaeon | reverse complement strand
TGGACACTGCGAATACTGCTACGAGTAGCAGTGCCACACTGGGCTTAAGATCTATCTCCATGAGCCTACGAGCCACTGACCTTTATTTATGGCTTTTCATATTTGAAGCAGTTTTCAAAACTCTTATCCCTGAACCATTTCCCAGAAAGCCCCCTCAGCCACTGGCAGAGATAGAGAGAGCGAAGACCCAGCCCTCGTGCACTTCCGACCGGCTCCCGCTCCCGGTGGTGGATTCTTCGTGGCTACGGCAGTGCGTAGCCATCTGGGTAGGATGCGTGAAACAGCCCCCTGCCAAGGCAAGTGGACGAACTCCTGCTGAAGAGAAACGGCTCATCCATTCCTATCTCTAGATGGTGCAGACAAGTTTGGCAGTTCGCCGAGACAATTGGAGTTCCCATACAGCTTTATAGCGCCAGTTACAAACTTTGGCACGAGTCACGAATTTGATAGCCTTGGATTCCGCAGCTTCCGGCCCAGCGAACCAGTCGAACAAAGACGCCCGAGAGCCACTTCTCGCCTGAGCGGTTGGTTCTTATGTAATAAATAGCTGAGAAGCAGACATGACTCCGCAGCACAAGCTGAAAAATTTTTGAGGGTCCATCGAGGAAGATGTCGAAAGCCAGCAGCGAGCGCGACTCTAGGCCGGTTCGGAAGGGCTGACTTCGTGCTCTAGCGCATTGATGGACATAACCCGAATGCAGCTCGTAAAAGCCTGCCAGGGCGTTCTGGAGAGTCAGGAATAGCTGGGTCGTGGCAGCCAACTGGCCGAATTCACGTTCAGGCCGCCCTCGTTGCCCGAGCTCAAGTCAGTCGCCGGGCCAAGACAAGGCTGCCTGTTGAGACCTCTGCCTCGGTTAGAAATATCTGGTCAAAAATTACCAGTCTCGGTTAGTGAATTCTCCGCGTGTGCAACAAGCCGCCATTGAGCTGGATTCCGGGGTTTCCAAACAATCTTCGATGAAATACAAACAAACCAATGAGGGACTTTGTTTTCGAAGCAGCAGGTCTCAGGACTCTGCGAGAGGCGCGCATGCGCAGGGAGACCATGACATGCACCTGCATGTAAAACCAGAACTGGCCCCGACAAATCGAGAACTGAGCATAAAGCATTCAATGAGCAGGTTTCCGGAAAGGAAAAAAAGAAAAAGGGAAGGTTGAGGGGTTTTGCCCCCGCAATTTTGCGTTGGTTTGGTTCAGTTTGGTTTGATGGTCTACATTCGCCTGCGGACGAACACGCCGTATATGATCACGATCAAAGCGATGAACGCGATCAGGAGCGCGCCGAGGCTGTAGATTTCGATGGAGCCGAACTGGCTGTGGATTTGCGAGATGCTGCTTGCGAGTGAACCGAGGCTAGAGTCGAGCGCCTGTATTGCCGAAGCGGTGCTTGCCGCTAGCTGCGAGAGATCGTTCGTGAGTGTGGTGATTCCGCTCTGCAGGCCCGAGATTTCGGATAGCACCTGGGAAGTGAATGTGCTGTTTGTGGGTACGATGACGGTGGGCGTAGTGTTGATTGGCGCAGCTACCACGCTGAACGACGTGGTCGCGGTCAGGTTCTGGCTGCCGTAGGTTGCCCACGTGGTGATCACGTAGGTTCCGAGGGCTGTAGAGCCTGTTGGCACGTGATAGATCGCCTGGTACTCGCCGGTTGCGGTTGTGAGGAAGCTGAGAGGCGCCACAACCCCATTGGACTGCAGCACGTATCCGCCTTCTCCAGTCGCTGAACCCGGTGCTCCGTTGAGAGTTGTGCTCAGCGTAACCACCTGGGTCGCGCCGGGGTTGAGCGGCGAAGCCGCGGACACTGAGACGCTGAACTTTGGTGCGGCGGTCACCTGGAACTCGTGATAGGCATTGTCGCCTTCGTAAGCAACTCCCTGCGCTGTGATGTTCACGGGTCCGGTCGGCACTGCGGGTATGGTCAGGTTCACGCTGAACGTTCCAGTTGCGTCGGCATACGCGGTTCCTACCGGAATCACGGTAACGGACTGGACGTAAAGCGTCACAGTGTCGTCCATCCCGAACCCGGTTCCGCTTACGGTAACGCTGGAATTCACGGTGCCGCTGTCAGGAGTGACTGATATCGCGGGGGTGATGCTGAACTCGTTCACTACGTTGTGCGTGTGTATCGCGGTGTATATGTTGTTTACAAGCGCGCTCGGGTTGGTCTGGTAGACCGAAACTTCGTATTCCGCAAAGAAGCTGTTGCCAAATTGGTCAAGCACCGCACTCGGCAGGTTCGGAAGGTTGATTGTGAAGTTGAATATTCCGAAGCTGTTCGTCGTGATGTTCATGATGGATATCTGGGAGTAATTGATGTCATTATAAGGATAGGATGGGTTGTCGTAGCTCTGGTTCAGCATTACGAACTCGTTGATTCCGCCCCCGAATCCAGTGCCAAGCACTGTTACAGGTGTGCCTACGGTGAAGCTGGCGGGGAATATTGGCGAGAAGCCGTTCCATTGGCTTTGGGGCGTAACGTACTGCGGGTCAACGTACACGTGCGGAGCTGCCTGCTTGAACTGACCTGGCTGGCTCACGTTCACGTAACTAAGCGAGGGAACCACCTCGCCAAAGCCAAATTGCACGAACTTTTGGCAGTACACCGAAGTCACTCCGAACGCGTTGTTGATGTATAGTTCGTACAGACCGAAGTTGGATATGGTGGAAGCCGGCAAGAAGGGCACGTTCAGGATGAGCTCGACGAATCCGTCGGCGCTGGGGGTGGAGCCGCTTATTATCACTCCCCCCTCGGAGAGCAGTTTGTTGCTCGCTGTGAAGTTTACGGATGCCGTGGCGTTAACCGGAAATCCAGAAAGCTGCACATCCAGAATGTCGCCGGCAAACACCTTTGGAGTGGGCGTGACCAACTGCCAGTTACTGGAGTCGGCGGGTAATAGATTGGCAAGATAGATCGCGGATATGGACGTGAGCACGTAGAACGTTCCTCCGGGTATGCTCACCTGTCTTCCGCCTGCGATGGCGCCGTTGATGGTCACGTAGGTCAGCCCGGCTGGCATGTTGGGCAGCGAGATATTGAGATTGAGCGGCTTTCCGTGATACAGATTGTTGGGAGTCACGTTGTACGGGAAGTTACCAAAGATGTTAGACCCGTAATAGCCCTCGGCAATGGGCTCGCCGTTCGGCCTAGTCTTGGTGGGCGCGGTATTCGTGATTGTCTGGGTATAGCCATTTGCCGCGGAGGTCAGGGTTATTGAAGTTGCCTGGAACGCGCTGGGGAAGCTGCCTCCTGTGAAGGATGGGGCGTTTGCGTTGAACTCAAGCGTATCGCCCACATAGCCAAAGAAGTTATAGCCATTGTTGGTGTCCATGACGCTGAACGACGGAACGAACTGTATCTGGCCTATGGTCTTTTGAACTGTCCCACCGCTTGCGCCCAAGTAGTCTTGGAGTATTACAGAGTACGTGCCATTGGGGATGCCCGAGGATCCGAACACAGGGTAAAGGTAGAACACCAAGCCGCCGTTCTCATCTGCCTTGGATCGACCGTATATTTGGTTTATGGCTGAAACCAACGGTACCTGAACCGCGCCAGTCACAGTTGTGTCGTTTCCAAACCCCGTTCCTTGGACCGTCACTTGGGTTGTCCCCGAAGCCTGGGTTGGGCTGAAGCTGGCCTGGAAGTTGCCGTTCGTGGGAACCGAAGCTATGAAGGGAAAGCTGTCCACAAGCACTCCGCTGATATCGAACTGGGCGTAGTAACCCGTGCCCGGCGAAAGCCCGGAGAGGATGGTGACGTTCACTGCTATCTTGGATGATGTGAAGTTTGGATGCACGGTATAGCTTCCGCTGAACTCGCCGTTAACCACGCTCGTCAGCTGGGTGATCCCTGTAGCAACCTGGACGCCCTGCGAGTTGAATATCGCTACGTCATGGCTTGCCACGGTGCCGTCCGGAAGGCCGTAGCCATAGAACTTCAGAACTTCTCCAGCCTGGTTCGCCCGGATGCTGTAGGCGTTGTAGTGCGTCGGAAAGCCAGTTCCA
>JAJYZJ010000112.1 GCA_021800035.1 archaeon | reverse complement strand
GGGGGGGGGGCGACTCCTCTCTTCCGAATCCAGTTCAGTTCCTCTGTAACGCTCAGCCGCTTGCAGAGCAACCCGTCGAAAATTCAATCACCCGCACGCTCCACTACGCTCTCGAGTGCCCCGGGCGTCGCGAGCTGGGTCTGCTGCTTTCGCAAAGAGTTGGTCCGGTAGTCCCTGTGAAGCCTGGCGGTTGGGGCCCCTGCGTAGACGCCTATCGCTCGGAGTGTGCCTCCGATGCAAACTGAATCCTGCCCGCCCTGTCGTAGCTCGCTATGAGCGTATAGCTCTTCTCCCCGCTCTTTGCAACGCAACGCCTACCGCGTCGCCCGCCCTCGAATCTGACATCCTCCAGCTTCTTCCAGCCAGTCCTCTTCTTAATCTCTTTAAGTGTGACGAGATATTCCCTTTCGCAGACTTTGCAGCAGAAGAAGAGCCGCCTCCCATCAATCGTTCGCCATACGTCTCCCCAGCTCGAGCCGCATAGCGCACAGACATTTTCAGGGCGAGGCAAGCATTCTGGACCTCTGGAGTCGCGCCATCAAATAGCTATCAAACGCGTCAAGTGACCGAAGGAAGGTGGCCTGCACGTCAGGCTCGTTACCTTTTGTTCTTGCATACTTTTCCACGAGGTCCAGTGCTTCCCCCGAATGCACTACGTCTGCTTCGTAACCTTCTCGGAGGAAAGCCGCGGCCGCGGACGAAACCTCGTTTCCGGATAGGATCCTCGGGTCGAAGTAGGTGATTGTCGCGCCGTCTTCCTTTACGGAGCGGTCAGCTATCAGTTCGAGGCCGTGCATCGCTGCCATTGCCTCTACCCAGTCGTCTCTTGCTGCAATCCGGTCCCACACGTGCAGCGCCCACCGGGTATCCGGAAGTGGCGGAGTGGAGAGCACTTTCTCCCGGGCGAGCCCCAGAGATTCGCCCATTCGCAGGAGGAGTTCATAGTGCGATGGCCGCTCGGCGCCGAAACCGCCGAACTCGGTATTGATGTTGTCGAGCTCGTAGAGCGTTACGTCCTCTTCCTCAGTCCTAGCCATGATGTAAGAGCAGGAGCGAACCCATTGCCTCAGGAAGTGCTGGTGTTCGATGACGTAGCCCAGAAGCACTTCCCTTGATGGGTGCTGAAGCGCAAGCACGAAGGGATGCGGTTCACGGCCGTAGAATTTCTGAATGAATTTCAGCCGCAGCCACTTCTTTAGTCCTGTCTTCGAGAAGTCAAGGAACTCGGTAAGAAGTTCCGAGAGTCCGCGCTCCGAAACCTGCTTCTTTGAGATATTCTGGTTCAGCCACATTACGTGGGCCGGGTTACTGGCCCTCGCCATGCGGTACATGTGGGAAGCAAGGGCTTCTGCCGGATTTTTTCCAAGTCGCGCTCCGCATGCGGGACACTTCAAACTGGATGGCACCATCTCAAATTGGGAAGTCCCCGGGCAGGCGCTCTCTCAGCGCTCTGTAGTCCGCTTCGCTTCCGTGTCTGGCTTTGAGTGAGAACAATATTTGCTTTACATCCTCGGGGTCGAGTCCGCGATTGCCTGCGACCATCTCCACCGTGCGCTCGAAGTCCGCGTGACAAGCGCGGTAGCAGTCGCCCATACCCTTCAAGAGCTCGTATTCCTTGGGAGTCAACCCTCTTTACGGCTGTCTTACTACCGACCTGGTGTTAAAGAATTCGCCAGAGCCTTCGAGGGTGCCCACGCCTTGGCCTGCCGTTCTGCGGACTGAAGCTTCTTTTGAGTGCCCACTCATGTGGCGAGAAGCTAAAGGGCTTCTTGGGAAACTGAGCGTACGCGGCGAGAATCAGGTCGAAGCCTTTTTAAGCCAAAAGTGAGGGCTGTTTTAAGCCGGAAGAAACCGCAGGCAAGCAGGGAATCCCAAAACCCGATGGTTTGCCTGCCGACGATGCGGGGGCGTAGCTCAGCATGGTAGAGCACCGGGCTCCAGAACGAATATTGGTATTGACTCCAGCCGGAGGATGACTTGGCTCTGGAGCGACCGTGCGGCGAGACCCGATGGTCGGGGGTTCAAGTCCCCTCGCCCCCACCGAAATTGCATAATGGGCAGCGTTTGTTGATTTACTCATGCCCATGGACTAGGAGTCACTTTGTCTCCGAGCAGGGTCAGTATCTTCGAGAGGATAGGCAAGTTCAGTTAAGAATGTGAGAAGCCTACGTCGTTCAGACGCGAGCAGCTCACGACGAATACACTCCACTTACCCCTACTAATTTTGGGATTCCAGCATCATTCATCATGTTTTATGTCTAAATACATGGTTACCGCTAATATGCATGGTGCGGAAATATGGGACAGGTGGCAACAGTCACGAGCAAGAGCATGGTGACCATTCCTTCAAGAATAAGAAGGAAGTACGGTCTTCGGCAGGGAAGCAAAGTTGAGTTTGTGGAGGTAGAAGAAGGTTTGTTTCTTGTTCCCCTTAAATCGCTCCGCGAACTAAGAGGCGCAGCGAAACAAAAGTCAGATCTATTGGTTTCTGCAGTTAGAGAGCTTGAAAAGGAGCACAGGGAAGAAGCGAAACGATGAATGAAAAACTGGTTCTTGATGCTGGCGCGCTCTCTTTGCACATTGCCAATCACGATGGGGTAAGAAGGTACTTCGACCGAATAATTTCGGGGCAATGTCAGGGATTGATTTCTGCCTTCAACGTTTGTGAGTTTTATTATAAGGCCTGCCAAAAAATTTGGAAAACAAACCGCTGATGCGTGGTATTTTCAGTTGCGGAACAGCGAGCTTAACGTAGTCAACAAGGAGGAATTGATAAGCGCGGCAGGATTAGAAAAATGCAGGCACCCGCACACCCTGTCACTTGCTGACTGCTTCGCCCTTGCACTAGCAAGAGCCGAAAAAGCCCTTCTCGTAACTACCGATGGCGAACTCGCCAAGGTGAGAGAGGTTAAAACAAGGCACATTGAAGTCTGATCGGAGCCTTTCCAAGTTATTCCACGTCTCTAGATCAGGGTCTACTTTCATACGTTAGAGAGGAGTACTCGAACCCAAAACGAGTCCAAGCGTCACCGCGCCCGCTATCATTTGATACCGGGCCCTGTCTTTGGGGATCGGCGTGGGGTGCTCTTGTCGTCATGTCACCGAAGACGTGTCAAACCGGTATAAATACGCCAATGCCTAATGAGAACCCATTTGACCCAACCCAGAGACATTGCGGAACAGAATGGAAATGGCCCTGGTTCGAATCTGCAGGAACTTACGAGGCCAAGGGTTCGAGCCGGAAGGAGCCTGACAGCTTTACATCGCGATATTTCCGGCCCAGACCCTTGGCCTCCCTGACAAGGGTTCGAACCGGCCCACATGCCAACCCTTGATCTCTCGTTGGGCAATCTCTCTTGAGTGATATGGTCTGGTCGGTATTTATCCGCCGCTGAAACAACCGTGACAGAAATGCACTCCAACGGGTTCGACTCCGACGGGAATCGGTGCAAAACCGCAGCTGAAGACGGTATCGAAACGACATTCTTGCGCCGCGGTCGGTCATAGCCCTGGGGCGAGGTTTAGAGTAGCCTTGAGAATTTATCGTGCACGTTCTTTCTGTGGCCTATGAAGAGGATGATGACGCGCTTCGATGGCCTATCAATCTGGTAGATGACGCGGTAATCCCCCACCCTGATTTTCCAGAATTGTGAAGGCTTCAATTGCTCCCCGATCTCAGGCGATTGTTCGAGCCCTTTCAAAGACTCTAGGATGCGTACCCCAAGAGAACGTCGGAGTTTCCGCAGCGATTTTGCGGCCGTTGGGCGAAAGAGGACGGAATACGTCAAAAGACGTCCTTCATGGGAATCAGGGACTCGGGGTGCTTTCTAGCTTCCTCGCTTTCTCTGGACAGCATTTCATAGAACTTTCGCGTTCGCTCGCGCTCATTGTAGAGCGTAACGATTGTTTTCACTGCTTCGCTGCGGCTCGAGAACCGCCCCTCCTCGATCCAACGGTCTATATATTCCACGAGTTCCTCAGGGATCCTAACTTGGACTTGCGTGGTGGTCATGGTACGT
>JAJYZJ010000111.1 GCA_021800035.1 archaeon | reverse complement strand
TACGCACGTTTATGCACCTTGTGAAGAGATATCATAAGGGAAGGGTATGAGGTTTATTAAAAACCGATGAAGCCGATCAAATAATAGTAAATTGGATTGTGCAGTCTGTGAAACTATCTGGGGGATGGTTCGGTTTGGGAGCCGATGAAGGACGTGCCAAGCTGCGAAATGTCCCGGGGAGGCGCAAGGAGCCCTCGATCCGGGAATATCCGAATGGGACTTCCTGCCATTAGGCACTCCGAAAGGAGAGGGAACTCAGGGAATTGAAACATCTTAGTACCTGAAGGAAAAGAAATCAATAGAGATACCGTAACTAAAGGCGATCGAAAGCGGTATAAGGCAAACCGAATCTCTTCCGACAAGGAAAGAGAGATGTGGTGTATGGGCTTTTTCCAATTCCTAATATCAGAATTTGAAAGATCTGGAAAGATCTGCCATAGAAGGTGATAGCCCTGTAAAAGTAATGGTAAAGGATACGAGAAGAATGTCCCGGAGTACCATGCGTCGTTATTCGCGTGGGAAGATGGGTAGCATCAATATCCAACCTTAAATACTCCTCAAATCCGATAGCAAACTAGTACCGTGAGGGAAAACTGAAAAGCAACCCGGAAGGGTGGTGAAAAGTACCTGAAACCAGATAGTGATAAACTTATAGGGCACTCAAGCAATGATCCCCGAAAGGGGAAAGCGGTGTTCTATTGTCCGTGTTGAAGAACGGGCCAGGGAGTTTTGTCGTATGGCAAGGTTAACTCTTATGAGAGGTAGCCGTAGCGAAAGCAAGTAACACGCACAGCAATGGAGGTGTCACGTAAAAAATGCGTTTAGTCATGCGAGGAAGACCCGAATCCGGTCGATCTACGCCTGAGTATGTTGAAGCTAAGTGAAAACTTGGTGGAGGACAAAACCGGTTCTGATGTGCAAATCGTTCGGATGACTTGGGTGTAGGGGTTAAAGGCTAATCTAGGCCGGTAATAGCGGGTTCCCCCCGAAACTACCCGCAGGTAGACCTCAGCAGAGATGTTTAGCGAGGTAGAGCGACCGAATAGTTGGTTAGCGAATGAAAATTCGCGTCGACTTATCAAACTCCGAACTTGTTAAAATCGTAGAAGCTGGGTGCTAGGGTACAGGGATAAGCTCTGTACCCGTGAAGGGAACATCCTAGACGAGGGTTAAGGTCCCTAAGACTGACTAAGTGCAAATCAAAGAGGTTTATGGCCTAAAACAGTGTGGAGGTAGGCTTAGAAGCAGCCATCCTTTAAAGAATGCGTAACAGCTCACTCACCGAGGCTATATGCCTCGAAGATGGAAGGGGCTAAAGTCAGTCACCGAGACCTTCGAGCACCGTAAGGTGATCTGGTAGGGGGGCGTGCCATTTGGGCAGAAGTTTCTTCGAGAGGAGGAATGGACCGAATGGTATCGCGGATCTTGGCAAAAGTAGCAGACAAGAATTGTGAGAATCAATTCCGCCGAAAGGGCTAAGGGTTCCTTGGCAATGTTCGTCAGCCGAGGGTTAGTCGATCCTAAGGTCATTCCTAACAGGAGATGACCGAAAGGGAAGACGGTTAATATTCCGTCACCTCAAATGTTCCGCCATGGAAAGAGGTTCGGGATAGGGGGAACACACTAGCCAGTGTGTTAACATCTATAAACCGGTGAAGAGTCGTAATGACGTAAAACTGGTGAAATTTTGTTTATTCCTGAATGGGAATTCCTTCTATTCCTGGATCCTGTGAAATATTTTCATGGGTCAAGTTTGAGTTCGTACCAAGAACCGACACAGGTGCCCCTGGATGAGAAGTCCAAGGCGTTTGGGAATAATGGACGCGAGGGAACTCGGCCAAATAGCTCCGTATCTTCGGTAGAAGGAGTGCCTGTTCCGGGAGGGAACAGGTCGCAGTGGCAAGGGGACCCCGACTGTTTACCAAAAACACAGGCCGCTGCTAGTTCGAAAGGATGTGTATAGCGGTCGAAACCTGCCCAGTGTCGGTACCTGAAAGTCCCGTTCAAGGGAAAGAAGGGCCGATAAACGGCGGGGGTAACTATGACCCTCTTAAGGTAGCGTAATACCTAGCCGCTTAATTGGCGGCTTGCATGAAGGTTCAACGAGAGTCCCACTGTCCCCGCGTTCAGCCCCGTGAAATTGATGCACTGGTGCACAATCCAGTCTCTCCCACGTGAAAGCGAAGTCCCCGTGGAGCTTTACTGCAGCCTGTAGCTGTAATACGGTTTTCAATGCGTAGTGTAGGAAGGAGCTGTCGATGCTTGAATTTTGGTTCAAGCGGAGGCGCCAATGAAACACTTCCCTTTGAAAGCTGCGTTACTAACTTTTGTGAAAAAGGACAACTATTGGTGGGCAGTTTGGGTGGGGCGCCACGCCCCTGAGAATCAAACAGGGGCCCCCAATGGTTGGCTCAGGAGGGTCAGAAATCCTCCGTAGAGTGTAAGAGCAAAAGCCAGCTTGACTGTGTTCCGGACAACAAGGGACGCAGATGCGAAAGCAGGGTCTAACGAACCACCCAGTCCCCTCTTGATGAGGGCGGGTGATAAGAGAGAAGTTACCCCAGGGATAACTGAGTTGTCCTCGGCAAGAGTTCACATCGACCCGAGGGTTTGCTACTTCGATGTCGTCTGTTCCTATCCTGGTGCTGAACAAGGTGCCAAGGGTGGGGCTGTTCGCCCATTAAAAGGGATCCTGAGATGGGTTCACTACGTCGCGAGACAGTAGGGTTGCTTCTCCGTGGGAGTGTTCGATATCTGAAGGGAAGGAGCCTTTAGTACGAGAGGAACGGGGGTTCGTGGCTTCTGGTTTACCGATTGTCCGGCAGGGCATTCGTCGGGTAGCCACGCCATACATGGATAAAAGCTGAAGGCATCTAAGCTTGAAGCCATCCCTGAAAAGAGATATCGTTTGAAGCCACTCCTAAAAGAGGAGATTGATAGAGCTGGGATGTAAGTATCGAGGTTCGCCGAGATATTCAGTCCACAGTTACTAACAGGCTGAATGCACAATCCATACTTCATTAAAATTGATCGGCACTCATACCAAGTGCTTTTTTTTTAAAAAAAATTATTTTTCCACCAGGGATGCTATCCTTGATGAAATCTCGTTATATATTTTCCTTACTTCTTCTGAGGATTCGACTGCTGGCACTCCGGTATCAGCATGTTGAACTATCTCAGGATAAATAGGGATTTTTCCAAGGAATTCTATATTCAATTCCTTTGCCAGCGCCTCGGCGCCTCCTGTTTTGAAAATATTTGTTACTGTTCCACAGTGTGGGCAGGAAAACCCACTCATGTTTTCCACTATTCCTATAACCTTAAGGTGCAGCTGCTCTGCAAAATTGATAGCCTTTTTGGCATCAAGAAGAGCAAGGTCCTGTGGAGTTACTACTATTACAACTCCATCCACCTCGGGTATCATCTGTGCCACAGAAAGTGCCTCGTCCCCGGTTCCCGGTGGAAAGTCTATGATCACATAATCCTTCCCTTCCCATGTGGCATCCTCCAGAAACTGTTGAATTGCCTTATGCCTCAAGGCACCTCTCCAGATCACTGCAGTGCTGTCATCCGGAAGGAAGAAAGCCATGGAGATTACGTCCACACCGTACTTGGTTTTCATCGGAATTATTTTGTTGTTTTCCACATGCAGCTTATCCTTGGACACGCCCAGCAGCATGGGATCATCAGGCCCATTAATGTCAGCATCAATGATTCCTACGTTTTTCGTCTTTCCCATGGATACAGCCAGGTTGACTGAAAAAGTGCTCTTTCCAACTCCCCCCTTACCACTCATAATCATGATGGTATGTTTTACCCCGGAATATTTTGTGGATGGTTGAGGTGCAGTTGGGGTCGAAGGTGGAGGTGTATTTATCTTGATTTTTCCCTTTGCCATAAACGTAAATGAATGCGCTTTATTTAATGCTTCAATTCAAACAGGTATAATTTGTCTATGGATTTTAGTTAACGATTTTCCCAGTAATTATTACCTTCAATAAGGTTTAATAAAAAAGAATGACTGTAAGTTAGGTTATTTAATGAAACTAACCTACATACTAGAAATTAGGGAACCCCAGACT
>JAJYZJ010000110.1:2500-4094 GCA_021800035.1 archaeon | reverse complement strand
CGGTATCTTCACCGAGAGTGCAGTTTCGCTGAGTCCGTGGTCGAGACAGCGGGGAAGTCGTTACGCCATTCGTGCAGGTCGGAACTTACCCGACAAGGAATTTCGCTACCTTAGGACCGTTATAGTTACGGCCGCCGTTTACCGGGGCTTCGGTTCTCCGCTTCGCCCTTGCGAGCTAACAGATCCCCTTAACCTTCCGGCACCGGGCAGGCGTCAGACCCTATACTTCGCCTTGCGGCTTAGCAGAGTCCTGTGTTTTTGATAAACAGTCGCTACCCCCTGCTCTCTGCGACCGGCCAGCGCTCGGGGAGCAAGTCCCTTTACGCTTACCGGCACACCTTCTTCCGAAGTTACGGTGTCAGTTTGCCGAGTTCCTTAACCACGGTTCTCTCAAGCGCCTTGGTATGCTCTACCTGTCCACCTGAGTCGGTTTGCGGTACGGCCGCCGATCCAGCTCGCTTAGAGGATTTTCTTGGGAGTATGGGCTCAATCGCTTCGCGAAAGCTGACGCAGTCGCTCGACATCACCTCTCGGCGTAATGAGGCGGTGGATTTGCCTGCCACCTCCGCCTACGGGCTTGAACCGGGACATCCAACACCCGGCCGACCTACCCTGCTCCGTCTCCCCATCGCTCAAACGCTGAACTGGCGGTGCAGGAATATTAACCTGCTTCCCATCGCCTACGCTTTTCAGCCTCGGCTTAGGCGCCGACTAACCCTGAGAAGATTACCTTTACTCAGGAAACCTTGGACTTACGGCGAGAGGGTTTCTCACCCTCTTTATCGCTACTCGTGTCTGCATAATCACTTCCAGGACCTCCATGCGTCCTTACCGGTCGCACTTCACAGGCAACTGGAACGCTCCTCTACCGCTTCTTTTGGAAGCCCGCGGCTTCGGTGCGATGCTTAAGCCCCGTTACATTTTAGGCGCAGGCTCGCTTGACCAGTGAGCTGTTACGCTTTCTTTGAAGGATGGCTGCTTCTAAGCCAACCTCCTGGTTGTCTTAGCGCTCCTACATCCTTTCCCACTTAGCATCGACTTGGGGACCTTAGCCGGCGGTCTGGGTTGTTTCCCTCTCGACCACGGACCTTATCGCCCGTAGTCTGACTCCTGGGCTAAGCTTGGCGGCATTCGGAGTTTGGTTGGGTTTGGTATCCCGGTAAGGACCCTAGCCCATCCAGTGCTCTACCTCCGCCAGCCATCGCCCAAGGCTATACCTCAATATATTTCGAGGAGAACCAGCTATCACGGAATTTGATTAGCCTTTCACTCCTACCCACAGTTCATCCGAGAAGTTTTCAACCTTCACCAGTTCGGGCCGCCACGGCATTTTACTGCCGCTTTGCCCTGACCATGGGTAGATCATCCCGCTTCGGGTCTACTCGACATGACTAAACGCCCTATTCAGACTCGCTTTCGCTGCGGCTCCGCCTGTTTACGGCTTAACCTTAGCGCCACGCCGAGTAAGTCGCAGACTCATTAAGCAAAAGGCACGCGGTCACCCGAAGACCGGATTACTCCGGCCTTACTTGGCTTCCACTGCTTGTAAGCGCACGGTTTCAGGTTCTATTTCACTCCCCTCACTGGGGTTCTT
>JAJYZJ010000109.1 GCA_021800035.1 archaeon | reverse complement strand
CTTACAGAAAATGCCATAATTATAATTCGCTCTATTCCTACGCATTCAGAAGGCGCAGCCGGCTGTGCAGCCGCCTTGCAGAATTGCACGCTGCCAAAGGTCTACCTTTGCCCACTTAAAAAAGAGGGGGGGTCTCTATCTAGGAGAGACTCACAGCCGCCAGAAGCGATATCCTGTACTGCACTCCGCCACTCATGAGTATCAGGTGGACTACAGCGTAGCCTTCCCCTCCGAAATTGCCGATATAGAAAGCTCTCAAAATGAAGTTGGCGTTGCTACTTGACTGCTGCCCTGCTACCACTGGAGATACCGCTGTGCCCTGGGCAACCAGAAATCGCTCCCAGTGACCGATCACACCTGAGCCGGATGACACTGTGTAAGTAACTCCGTCAAAGGTGAGGCTGCCGCTGGAAATGCTCACTGGGTAGCCGTTTGCCAAATCGTTCTCCACCGTAAGGCTGAATGTTCCAGATGCCGTGCCGTTTTGGTTTCGATGTCCTATTACCCAGTAGCCTCCTGCAGTACTGCTCAGCGTGATCTTTGTGCCTGCAGAGAGATTGACTGCCGGTCCCAGGAAGTGTTGCAACCCCTTGGCTGGCGGCTGCCCCGGCAAAACGGGGTAACCTGTAGAGGTGTATGATGCCGCAGACTGTGCTGTCACTGCCGGATATATTACAGATATAGCCAGGGCGGCGAGTAATACCGCGCCGCCCAGAAAAACCGCAGTTCGTGCTTTCGTCTTGGTTCACCAAGCACCTTATGCGAAAAGGCACTTAACCGATAAGAAACCCGCGTACAGACGCTCCGTACGTACAACGGGGCGTGAACACTTAATACTCTGATGAGACCAGTTCGCGAGCGTGTCCGGCGCTTTCACGACAGGAGACGTCATACTCAACCTATTTAGTGGCGCGGTCGCCCTGCTTGTCAGTTACTATGCCTACAAATATAACAGACTCGTTTCGAATAGTGTACTGCGATTCATAGGCCTGGGGTTTACCGCGCTTGGAGTGGGCCTGCTGGTTGAGGCCATGACCGCGCTTTCCGTGGCGTTCCTCGACCACACGAGGGCAACAGAAGCAACACTTCTGCTGGCTTCTACGCTCGCGTATCTGGTTCTGCAGTTTCTGGGTTACCTTGTGATCGCGATAGGTTACACCGTGGGGGCCTTTTCTGCCGGGAACAGTGGCGCAACTGTGCTTGCTCTTCTGGTTCCAAACTCTCCCCCTCTCAGGTACTACTTTCTGCGAGTGGGCGACAACATAGTCGCGAGTTTCATCATAATTGTCCTCCTGGCGTTTGTGGTCTTTCAGGGGTTGCTGATTTACCGTGAGCACCGTAACCGACTGTCGCTCCTCGTGCTTGCAGGCTTCACTTTTATACTACTTGGGCAGCTAGTGACGCTGGGTTCACTCCTTATTCTCTCGCCTGCCGTCTACTTCGTTGGGGACTTCATCCGGTTCGGGGGGTTCCTCGCGATGCTCATGTTTCTTGTTGGGAGTGGTAAAGTCGAGCCAACCTGAACGCGGAAGAAGCCGCCTAAGGATTTACCTTGACATTCTGCGTACTATCGACAAAGCACAGCGGGCGAGGTCCACTCATATCCTCTATCAAGCAAATCTGTCTTACGACAGGTTGACAAAATATCTTGGTGAACTTCGAGAGCGTGGCTTGATTAACGAAATCGCAGATGGTGACACAAAATACTTCGAAGTGACAAAGAAGGGGAAGGAGTTCATGAAAGAAGTTGAAAGGGCTCAGGCGTTCGTGGGCGCGTTTGGTCTAGACATCTGATTATTTCGCTCTATTGGCAGCTGGCTCTTTCGATGTGTTTCCATGGCTAAAGCGTGCGGGCTATCTGCCGCAGAAATAAGGCTTGCCCAGCGATGAGTTGAGAGCCTTTCTCCGCATATTTCCTAAGTGGGTAGCCCAGCAAAAAATTTGGAATTTTGGCTCGTTCTCTTCCCACCCTTGAGGGATCTGGGTCTTCCCGCTCACCAGTCATAACAAATTTTCAAGATATGGCGAACGCGACCCACTGCGATTTAAAGGAAGCTATGACTTGGTTGGATATTTCTTTAAGTTGATAGTTCGCCTTCTGACAAAACATTATAATCGAGTAGGGTGCATATCAAGGTGGCATGAAAACCTTACCAAGAAACTTATGAATGGTTAAGACTTTTTCACAAGTTAGACTCCCTTTGGAGTTCCTGCTGTGAACCCAAACCCGCTCAAACGTCGCCATATCTTTATGCGCTGCCTGAAACAAGCAGTGGTACGCTGGTAGACGAATTATAGCGTTGAATTCGAATGCTATCACTGGCGGTTGCGTGCGCTCCGATGCCTGAACCCATCAACCATGGCCAATGTCTCGATGTGAAAGTTCCGAATCTTGAGTGATTCTGAGCCGTGCCAAGGTCAAGGATATGGATTGCAAATTTTGGCACTTGTATAAGGAGGATTCCATTGGACCCAGGGGTTTTGAACTCATGCTTGAAGCTAAGGAGTTTTTGGCTATCAAGCGCTGGTACAAATGACGCAAATTTCGAAAGAAATGTACTGTAAACTGGTGACCAGTGCCGGGAAACAGCCTTCAATGTATCAAATCAATCTTCAGTCACATATCCTCCCCACCACACCAACGATTCACTAGAAAGACGTAGTGGGGCCGGCGAGATTTGAACTCGCGATCGCCACCGCCCCAGGGTGGTATCCTAAACCATGCTGGACGACGGCCCCTTTGTACCGTGCTTCGGGTACGGAGTCAACCCGGCCCCTCTTGCCCCCGTGCTCACTGGCTTAAGCCCAGCGTTTTCTGTCGCCTGCCCGCCCTGAAACTCCACAACTCGGCGACTTCAATACAGAACTCCCCTTTCGCCCGAATCGCTTACAAAGTTTTTGGTGGTGGTAAAGCCAGCTGGAGAATGGTTACACATGTTCAAGGGGCAATAATCGGCTGCACTGTGTCTCAATCTAACTCCTGTATCAGCAGGCTATCAGAATTCTCCCTCTTCTGCCCCCACTATGAGCCAAGGTGCACTCTCTTTTTGCTTTATTGAAAACGCGACGATGCAAGAGCTGTAGCGGTACCCAAGTCGAGCTGGAAACCGCAAAACTGCGGGCCGATTAGCCCCGTCATGGGTAAATCGCCCGCTCACCAGCAAGCTCGAACATGTTCGTTGAAAGGGAGAATGGCCGTGTGCGGCTAACCATGACATACTGTATGATGCTCGGATTGGGTAATAGGATACAAATTCCTCATCGATAAATGTTTAAATACTACTCAGATGGGTTGCATTATTGTGTCTCATTTTGTTGCGTCAAGGCTAGAATGGCCTCTAGCTCTAGCCCTAGTTTTCATGCTGTCGCTCTCGTTTGTGTCCCCTGTCAGCAGCGCGCCCGCGTCCAACTATCTGCCGCCCTTTTCGATCTATGGGACTCCCACCATTCCGAGCTCTCAAACTACGCTGAATATGACCGGCTCATACTGGGGGCCATACCTCAAAGAAATCTACTGGACCTGGTTTACTACGACAGAAGCACAGATCGAAGCACTGGTGAACGGTGCAATTCAGTTTATCGATTCACCTGTCGCAAGCACTTCCGAATACAGTCAGCTTCTGTCCTACGAAAATTCAGGAACAATTGCGATGAACATAACTCCGGCGCCCTACTGGTACTATATTGTGTTCAATTATCACGTATTTCCGTTTGACAATACACATTTCAGGCAGGGAATCCAGCGGCTCATAAACTATCAAACACTTTCTTCACTCCTAGACGGTGGCGTCCTCGGTCTGGCCACTCCTTACTATGCTCCCCCGCAGATTTTTGGCTCCTACTTTAACCCGGGACAGGCCGAGGCATATAGAGAATACGGTAGCTACAACCTGACGGCAGCGATTCAGGATTTCGAAGCGGCGGGTCTAGTCGACCATAGCTCTCAAGGATACTGGAGTTTCCAGAACGGCACAAAAGCTTCCTTCTATTTAGTGCTTTCACCAGGCCCGGGTTTCGAGCTATACCAAGCAATCATGTCCAGCATTTACAATGATGCGGCAGCAATCAACCTCTCTATCTCAACACAGCTGATCGCTCCAGGCACATTCGGCTCATATCTTGCGTCCGGCC
>JAJYZJ010000108.1 GCA_021800035.1 archaeon | reverse complement strand
AAGAACGCTATCAGGTCGACACCGTACACCGGGTCAGCTTCGACGAGCGCAAAAAAGATGGCCAGAATTGGGAGCACCAGCATAAAGAGTATTGAGAGCTCCCCCATATCAGAGGCGGCGCGGCCAAATCTGGCCCACTGCTCCTTGAGGTCGGTAATTACTTCAAACGCCATGCGTTCGAGATATGCGCTGAGCTCTCCGCCCAGCCTCGAGATGCCCAGTATGCCCGTGAGCAGCCTGTCAAATATCTTCGAAGGGTGGTCCGCGGCTTCGGCTGCAATTGCGTCTTCGGGGTCAACCCTGAAGGCCGTAAAGTCCCTGTAGATTTTCCTGAATTCCCTCGCTATTGCAGTTGAAATGTCAGTTTCCGTGCTGAGTGTCTCAATCATCCTTTGGACGCTGTAGCCGACCTGGGAGAGACCCCACATCACAATCACAACCACAGGGAGCTCCCTAGTGACCTCCTGGTTCAGAGTGTTTCTGATGTCAAACGCCCTGATATAGGGAACGAAATATGTGCCGAGGCTGAGCACGGCAACAATGAAAGCATAAACCGTATTACCAAAGCCGACATAGAGCACGGCGCCAAGGACCAGAGCCAGCGGAATTCCGATATACGTGAGCTGGAGGGTCTCCTTTACCCATACGTCAGGCAGTTCGACTATCTTCGACTTCGCCGCAAGCTTTTCCATTGCTGAAGAAAGAGTTTCTCCCGAGCGCCTTAGCCTGTAGTGGAAAACCAGTATCGGAAACGCAAACGATGCCAAGGCCACAACTGCCGCGACAACATAGTCGTTCAAAGCTGGATAGGGAGAGTATGTGCTCACCCTTGGTATAACTGGCAAATACACAGCGAAAACAGCGACCACGCAGAGTATAGCCAACACTAGGTAGGAAGTGCTTTGCATTTGCCCCGCCTACCTAGCCGTAGAACTGCCGAAGTTCCTCGACGAACTCCTTGCCCTTTAGCGGAGCGCTGCGGCCGATGAAATCTTTGCGCCTCCCCAGGTCCTTTAACAGGTCATCCTTGCTCAGTCCGTTTATGGACGCAAGCTTTGCCATCCTTACGCTGTCGTAGACATTTTGGACGTAGCTATCCTTCGCGAGGTTGTAGGTCGCGAGGGAGTTGTAGGTCGCTTTGCCGTCCTTGAGCACGACTTCTCCCATTTCCTGAACCCTGCGAATCAGCTTCCCGCGAACTTCGAATGCGTTAAGGAAGAGCACAAAAGTAACCAGCGAGAAGAAGGAATCGTCCACATCCGCATAGTTGAATCTTGCCTTTAGCGAGTCAAAGTCCTCTGCGTGCATCGAAGTTATGCCGCCATTACCGGCTGCAACAGCCTGAATGAATTCTTTGATTTCAGACTTTGTCCTGACCTCACCCACTGAGACTATGTCAGGGCGCACCCTAAGTGTGTGAGGTAGGAGTTTGTCGAGAGAAATCTCCACCTTCTCGGATGCCTCTAAGAACGTGCTTGAACGCCGGGTGATCAGGCGCAGCCAGTTGGGATGCAGTATGTGTATCTCAGGGATCTCTTCGACGGTGACCATCTTCCAGCTCGTTGGCAGCACAGTGAGCGCCGAATTCATGAGCGTGGTCTTTCCGGTACCAGGCCTTCCCACGACCAGCACTACGCCGCGATTTTGAAGAGTGTACCATAGCGCAGCGCCCATTTCCGGAGCCATCATGTGCTTGTCGACAATCAGTTCAGGGAGAGTCCAGAACTCTGTCGCCGGTTTTCTTACGGAGAACGTCGAACCCGGTGGTGATATTTCCTTCGAGAAGGTGATAGAAACTCGATAGCCTTCTGGGCTCATCGCGTCCAGCATGGGGATTGCTATGGATACAGACTTGCCGCACTTTAGCGCGATTCGCTGGACGAGATAATCCGCGTCTTCGAGAGAAATGTCAAGATTTGTGTCGAGCCACGTGCTGTATTCGCGGTGGAACACCTTGACACTCTGGTCCATCGCAGAATAGCTCAGGTCTTCAATGTCCGGGTCATCCAGAAACGCGGTCAGCGAATCGTAGCGCACGATGTCCCGCACAAGGTAGTAGCCTATCTTGGGGTAGGCGGACTTGTCAACCGACTTTTTGAGAAGGTCGAGCATCCGCGTTGCCACTTCTGCATCGTCAGCGCCGACCGCCAGGGACTCGGGCTTGAGCGTATAGAAGAGAGATTTCCTGAGCGCCATCTCCTTCTCCATTTCCTGTTTGCTCAGGTCCGGCTCGATTATTTCGTAGCGAATCTGCCCGTCGCGCTTCGTAATCTGGGCGCTCGGGTAGAGCAGTCCCATTTCGCCGTACTTCCAAGGAAGCTCCCGCAAAGAGATGGCCTCCTGTGATTGCTCCGCCTTTAAAACCTTGATTGGTCTAAAACTCATTCTGATTCAACTCTTTTTGGTACATCATAGTGAGGGTGTCTAGGTACATGGTGAACCAACTGATGGCGGACACGTAAAACTCTTAAGATGATAGTTTTCGCTGACGCCTTCCGGTGTTGTGGCATAGAACGTATAGCCGGGAGCAGCTAAAGTAGTCGAGGTGTCTATGCTACTGCAATTGGTGCTGACTAACCCTACGGTATAGCTCCCGCCCGGTGGCACGAGATGGTCCACGCCTGCAAAGCAAACGTCACTAGGAGGCGCGTTCGCGTCGTTTAGTACTATCAAGTCCTGCCAAACGATGGAGGTGCCACCATTATTAGTAACGGTTATATTATAATAGCTCGCGAAACACGTACCACCAAAAACCCCCGCACAATATACCGCAACGCTTACACTGTAATCCTCCGAATTGCGCTGAAAGATTGTATTCTCATACGAGGCGAGTTCCGTTCCAAACGCCTGTGATCTGGCGATTAGCGCGCTAATTAACGAGATCGAAGCGAGGGCAATGATGATGAATAAGAGAGTGCCTATCACTGTTCCGAGCCCCGATCGCTGCCTGCGTCCAAATCTATTCCGAGAGTGATGCCTGATGCTCATCCCAATACCTCCTGATAGAGCCCACCGTTAGTCGTGGCAAGTGTGACGTAATTGGGCCCGCCAGATACGCTGTAACCCGAATTGACCGTTACGTTTACTTCGTAAACCCCATGAGGAGCTAATATGTTACTAGTGTCAACCGTACATGTTGCGTCATAGTCCGTTGGACTCGTGCTGCTGCACTGGTATACAATTGCCGGAAACGGGATTGCTCCCCCATTTACCAGTGCATATGCGATAGTGATCGGATTCGACCCATAGTCCTCGACTCCAAGCATGAAAGTAGTGCGGGTCTTGGCGTGATTTGTGCTGGTGTTCGTCCATAACACGGACAGGAGCTCAATGGTGGGCTCCTTAACTGTCGAAGCTTCCGGACGAATATAGTTGATGTTGAACGCAACAAATGTGCCGATCAGCACCAGTGTCACAACAAGCGAAAGCAGCGCTCCCTGAACCTCGGATAGCCCACGACTTCCCCGGCGCGGCATGCAATGCATCAGCTGACCACCTGAGCGGAGGACTGGAAGGTAAAGGTCGAAGAGCCGATGGTTCCGGTGAGCTGCACAATAAACGTCTGAGCGCCCGAAAATTCGCCCGAGTCATGAACAATTGCGTAGAGCGTAGCTGTCGTACCCTGTCGTACAAGAAACGGCTGCGCGCTCGATATTGTCACGGGAGAAGAGCTCGTACCCGTGCTTACCTGGGAAAACGTGGTATAGAACGCGGATGGAGAAACGGTGCTAGAAAGTACAGTGCTATTAAATACAGAAACCGACTCAAGGTTGAACGCGCCGTACCCTTGGTCCGAGATCTGGAGCTCTATTACGGAAAGGTTGCCGTTATTCAGGAGAAGGATTGACGAAGCTACAGTAACCTGCGGCGTGCCCTCGTTAACATTCACGTAAAAAAGACCTATGTGATAAATCAATGCCCAAGCCACAAAACCTATGGCAAAAAGTAGTAGAGTTCCCACCACTGGTGAGAGAGCTCTACCCCTTCGGGTTCGGGCGGACCTAGTCATCGCTGTAGGCGCCGCTCAGTCTGCGATGACGGTTGAGGCTTGGGTGGACAGGCTCGTGCCGGTTGCCTGATCGGTAGCGGTCACAGAGAAGACCACAGTGTCTCCAGTGCCCACGTTTGTGGGATAGCCAGTAAGAGTTG
>JAJYZJ010000107.1 GCA_021800035.1 archaeon | reverse complement strand
AGGCAGCCCACCTCTTCTACGAATCGAAACTTCCAGTGATGCCTGTCTATGATGGAACGGAGTTGGCAGGATCCCTATCGCCTTTCGACTTTTTGCCAGCCATGAGAGATTCGGAAACTGGCGTGGAATTGGGCATAAGTTCAATAATGTCGCCGAGGCCGGAGTCCGTAAGCGCTCAAACACCGATATCCAAAGCAGTAGAACTCATGGCGTCAAAGAACATTGATTATCTGCCGATAACCTCTGGACCGAGGAACGCAAAAATTATTGGAGTGGTCTCGTCGCGTGAGTTGGCACTGTATGCGCTCGCTCCTGCGGGCAAAGTAAATGCAGGAGCTTTCGGGATTGAGGCACACAAAGCCTTTTCGAAAAGCGTCAGGGGATTACTCGCGGCCAGCCCACTCACTCTGGAAATAACAGAAACCTTGCATGGCGCCCTTCAGAAGTTAGTCCCTGAACGTTTCGATTGTGCGATAGTGTCTCTTGATGACGAAATGCAAGGGATTGTGACTCCACGAGAATTGCTTAGGCCTCTTACTGCAATGAATATTCGAACGATATTACCATTTACGATATCAGGGTTGGAAGCCAATTCAGCTGAAGCAGCCATAGCCAGACAGAAGCTCGGCGTAATTGGAGACAGACTTTCCAAACTATACGGGGGGAAGTTCAGGATGAGCGCTACTGTTAAACCTCTGCGCGGAACCCGGAAATTTGAAATTACTCTGCACCTCTACTCTCCTGGCTCCGAATCGGCCATCTATACTGAATCAGGCTTCGATTTGGGGAAGATATTTGATATCTTGGAAAGGCGGGCGAAGGAGCACTTGCATCGGGAAAGGAAGTCAAGGCATATTCGAACACGCAGAAAATCCGAAGAATTCCAGTGAAGCCGGAGAGGTTCTGTTATCAGTCTGGCTTTCCAAAAATACCTATGACTGGTCGGAAGCCAAGTTTCTGGTAGAAGGTGGAAGCGATTTTGTTCTGGAACGGAAACTCTGCGACAATAATTCCAGCTCCTTTACGCTTCAGTTGCGAAATAACTTCTGCGATCATCTGCTCGCCAAGTTTTTGCCGACGATACTCCGGCATAACATAGAAGTCGATAATAGCACCTTCAATTCTGGGCTGGTAGTAGACCCTCTCTCTAGTCTTCGCTTTTACAACACCTACGACTTTATCGCCTTTCTTGGCCACGAGCACGACGCATTCAGGGTTCTCTACGCATTCTCGGTATTCCTCCTGCGCTCTCCCCAGTGCGTCTTCACGGACCTTGAGCAAAGGGTCAAATTCTTCATTCAGCTTCTTTAGCCTGATGACGAGTTCTGAGATCGATTTGATGTCTTCCGTTTTCGCTCGGCTTATGGAAACCTTCTGCCGTTGCTCTGACAAGAGATTATCAACTCGGGAGGGGCGAAATGCTGCCGGAGCTAATGCATGAGGAAATTGTGCGCCTCGAGTTCGCTATGATTTCCTTGGCTTGCTCCAAGTAGTCGGAGTACGACCGGCCACGCCTTGCAAGTCCTTCCTCCTTTGCTTTGGAGGCTACCCTGGCAGCCACTCTGGGGTATGCTTCCCATTCATCCATGGTAGGAAGAATATAATCGTCAGCGAGTCCCTTCTCTTCTGCGCAGAGGGCGAGCTCCGTTGACGCCGCAACAACCATGGTATCTGATATCCCTCTAGACCTGGAATCAAGCGCACCTCTAAAGATTGCTGGGAAAACCAAACTATTATTCACCTGATTCGGAAAGTCGGACCTACCTGTTGCAATGATTCGTACACCAGCTTCTTTGAGTTCCCAGGGCCATATCTCCGGCGTGGGGTTGGCTTCCGCGAAGACTATCGCGTCGCGGTTCATTTTGGAGACCCATTCCTTCTTTATAGTACCTGGTCCGGGTTTTGAAGCAGCGATGAGAACGTCGGCTCCGATAAGTGCCTGTTCAAGCGAGCCCTTTCTCCTTGAGCCATTGGTCTTTAGGGCAAGCTCGTACTTCCACTTGTGATGCAGCATAAGCTGGTCCATATCTTCCCTTTCAGCTTCCAGAATTCCCTTGGTGTCTACCAGCATTATCTTCTTGGGGTCTGCCCCAGCCGTAATCAGTAACCTTGCGGTAGCTATATTCGCAGCCCCGGCGCCGAGGAGAACGACTTCAGAATCGCCGAGTTTTCTCCCTGTCAGCTTCAGAGAATTTATGAGTGCAGCCAGCGCTACACCCGCAGTGCCCTGCTGATCATCATGCCAGACAGGAATACTCATGTTATCCTGCAAGTAATGCAACACCTCGAAACATTTGGGGGATTCAATGTCCTCCAGGTTGATTCCGCCAAACCCAGCCTCCAGCGCTGACACAGTGTTCTGGATTCTCTGCGGGTCTTGTGTCGAGAGAGGGAGAGGGACAGCATTTACTCCACCGAGATATTTGAAAATTAGTGCCTTTCCCTCGAGTACTGGCAGCGCCCCTTCACCGCCTATATTTCCAAGGCCAAGAACCCGACTTCCGTCACCCACAATTGCAATCGTATTCCATTTTCCTGTCAGCTCGTATGCAAGCTCTTTATTCTTGCTGATTGCCATAGAGACTGCCGCTACGCCGGGGGTGTACCAGTATGAAAAATCTCTCAGCCCGCTTACGGGCACCTTCGGTATAACCTCGACTTTTCCTGCATAGTACTTCGAGTACCGCATCGCAAGAGAGTACCAGTCTTCCTTCTCGCCGGGGTTTTTAGATGGCGTCTGATTCTCGCTAGCTGGGGCGTCCAACAGGCATAACCACTCCTTTCATTCTGCCCAAGGAGTGCTAAATATGTTTCTCAAGCCGACTTGGAATTCATGGCGGTCCATACCCCGCAGTGGGTGACCCAGTGTACCAGAAACTCGTCCGTGAGAGAGGAGGTAAAGCCTAAAACGGCTTGATTCGCGCTACATCCCGTGAGGGGGGAACCAAAATCGGTCGCCAGGTTGTTCTATCTTCCGGGCAACGCGTGGATTATTGGATTCACGTCTGCCGTGTGGGCGATAGGAGGTTCCATGGTGAACCCTTACCAGTCGATATTCTTTACTGCGCTAGGCGCGCCCGTCACGTATATAGGCATTCTCGGAGCGTTGAGCGGCGGAATTACCGCGGTAATGTACCTTGTAGGGGGCTTCGTAGCGGATGTCTGGGGCCGTCGAAAGGTTATAATAGTTTTCAGCTTTGTGTCGGCCCTTAATGCGTTCATTTATGTATTTGTAAAGAGTTGGACACTGTTATTCCTACCCGTGATAGTGGGCGCGCTTTCAGGAATATATTCGCCTGCGCTGAACGCAACTATAAATGACAGCTTTGAACCTTCGCTAAGGCCGCGCGGATTCGCGTCATTTACAATTGTGACTACAATCCCCTCGCTCTTTGCTCCTGTAGCTGGGGGCTACCTAGCTGACTCCTTGGGTAACGTGCCGGGGCTGAAACTTGGATATTTTTTGAGCGGACTGTTCGGTGTCGTAGCCGTCTCATACCGTGCGATAACGTTGAAGGAGACGTTCAAGGCGGAGAATCGAAATCACCTAGACCTCAAGGGGTTTATTCGAGGTGTGATCAACGATAATCGAAAAGCGCTTGCGGAGGCTAGTTCGGACGCAAGGAAACTTATCGCGTACGCTGGAGTTAGCAGCATAGCCACGGGTCTCTCCACACTCTATATTTCGCTTTATCTGGTTGATACAGTGCACATCAGTCTCGAAGTATATGGGGGATTGACTGCTATCAGCGCACTCACTACCATATTGCTTCTGCTACCCAGTACCTCGTTTATCGAAAAGGTAGGCTTAAGGTGGGCGGCTGTGCTTTCAGCGCTCACGTCTCCACTAAGTATGCTCGTGTTTGTCTCGGCTAACGGTATGAACGACTTGGTCACTTGGAGCGTGACCGGCGGTGTCAGCGGCGCATTGGTCAGCCCTGCGATACAGAGCCTTCAGGGAAACACCGTTCCCAGGCGAATCCGAGGGAGACTTATGGCAATGTTCAGCGTTGTCCCGTTGCTCGTAGCGACGCCGGCACAGGTGATATCAGGTTACCTGTATGCCGACGTCTCCAGACTGGCACCATTCATCATTTCAGTTCCTTTTTATGCGTTATCTGTGGTTATCCTTGCAAAGGTGAATCCTCATGG
>JAJYZJ010000005.1 GCA_021800035.1 archaeon | reverse complement strand
TCAGGGAGAAGCAGTCTCACGGGCGCCGTGAATGCCGAGCCTGCCGCTTTTGCTAGGAACGCGTCTTCTTGAACCGGTTTTCCGACCACAGTGGTATGGTATATAGCGTCATTTCTGCGCGTCATGGCAGTAAGATGAAACACCGGGTATGACTCCACTGGCGTATAGTATCCGGTATGGTCACCGAACGGTCCTTCAGGCTTCCTCTCTCCGGGTTCTATGTAACCCTCAAGTACTATTTCGGAATTTGCCGGTACCTTAAGGTCTACCGTCTCACAATCGACGAGCTCCACACCCTTGCCTCTCACGAAACCTGCAAACAGATACTCGTCAAATGCATCCGGCACGGGAGACACTCCTGCGAAGATGGTAGCCGGGTCAGCTCCAATTATGGCGGCGACTTCGGTGCGTTTTCCAATCCTCTCTGCGTCCCTTTGTGAGAGCGAACTGGAGCGGTGCAGTTGCCAGTGCATTCCCGCGGTCTTTTCATCATAGACCTGCATCCTGTAGACGCCGATATTCGTGTTACCAGTGTCTGGGTTTCTGGTTACGACAAGAGGAAATGTGATGAACCGTCCCCCGTCTTTG
Organism: archaeon; assembly: GCA_021800035.1. Taxonomy (GTDB): domain Archaea; phylum Thermoproteota; class Thermoprotei_A; order Marsarchaeales; family Marsarchaeaceae; genus JAKAWJ01. Next base: position 67,323 of record JAJYZJ010000005.1, on the reverse strand, counting down.
GGCCAGACCTTCAAGACTGGTAGAGAATGAAGAGAAGCGTTGGCCGTCATGACTATGTCTTTGCAGGGGCCAGTCTTCACTGTCTTTGGGGCAATGCCAGCCATTTCTTTCAGTCTCGGCAGGGCCCTCACAGAATCGAGTATGCCCTTGGGAATATCTGGGTTCATGAGCTTTCCCAGTTTTTCCCCGATTTCTGAGACTTTCCCTACTCCCAGGCCCAGGGCGACTAGCTCATCGGATGAGAATGCATTTCCAAGAATTCTTAAGTCTGAACCTTTCACGTTCTCAAAAAGAATTGCTTTGCCAAGGGAGTTCGAGCAGGCTCTTCTCAAGACCTCAGCCACTTCGAGGTCTGGGTCCACCTGAGGCTTTACTCTGACGAGTTTACCCCTGCTCTCGAGTATCGACATATACTCCCTAAGATCGTTGATTGGCATCTCTGACTACGTTGCCGTATGCCAGAAGGTAGGTTATAGAGCTTAAGTAAACTCAGTTTATCATAACCGCTTGAATGGCTCGACAGCTTTTGCAAAGGCATTACTTTCGTTCAAGTGACACTCGTGCGGTGGGGGCGATATGGCCTTGACTTACGCAACCATGGTGGTTGCCGGCTCTAGCCTTGAGAGTAGGCGAAAACTCTGCGCCAAGATGGGCAAGAAGGCCGAATCCGAGGGCGTTGAAATCTTCCATGCCAGCGGTCGGATTCAGTCAATTCTAAACCCTTCTACTCATCCAGAGAAGATTAACCATCTCGCGAAAGCCGTAACGCTTGCCACTTGCAGCATTCTCATGTTACCAGAGCTCGGCGATATCTCATTGGCGGAGGCCGAAGCGGCGATTGCCATTGATGCCGCCGGCCTATCCAACGGACAGTTTGTCAGCCGTCCCGGACTCTATCAAAAGGAGGTATTGCAAGAAAAGTTCGCAGGACTTTCGGCCGCAAACTTCGGCCTCGCAGAGCTAACTGACTTTGCGGATATCGCCGCCAAAATGGACTTCTGCGAACCGCAGCACTCGCTTGTGAAGGAAGCAACTTTGATAAGCATAGATAATGCGTTTACGGTCAAGGGAGTCGGAATGGTGGCTCTTGGCTATGTGGTCAGCGGGCAGGTTTCGGTCCACGAAACCCTAAGGACAACCGAAGGCAAGGAGTCTGAAATCAGGAGCATCCAGGTCATGGATGTCAGCGTGGATTCGGCGCAGGCGGGATCGAGAGTAGGGTTAGCACTGAGAGGGCTCGGGGAAAAGGATCTTGAAGGTGCGCTCCTCGCTCCAGCGAACCTGAAAACTAGTACAAAGCTGGGGGTCAGGTTCAGAAAGGCACCATTCTACAAACATGATTTGTTGACTTCGAAGGGATTGAGTATAGCAGTTGCGGGCCAGTTGATTCCGTGCACAGTAGTGGAGGTGCAGGATTCCATGCTGGCTCTTGAGTGTTCGGTGCCGCTCCCTACAGAAAAAATGCGTGGAATGCTGGTCAATCCCAGTCTTCCGCAAGGGTCCCAGAGGGTCGCTGCTGCATTGACTTGGTGAATCTATCGGCGGGGACGACAGAATGCCTTCCTCCGACATCATGTTCAGCTTGATTTTTAGTTGAGAAACTGGAGTTTATCCCTGCGTAAACCGAGAAGCGGTGGCGGGGAAGAGGTGACTTTAGAGCTAGACTTGCCGGAAGTAGAGCATGTTCGAACGCGTGTGTAAACCAGACGCCACTCCGTTCTCAAGAACGGCGTTTCCACTCTCTCATTGGTATTCAGCTTTTTGCTGGCCAAGCTGCAACGTCCACCAAGGGTAAGTATTGCCAAGCTGACGTCTGAATATCTCAGGCGCGGGTGTCCAGCAAATACCTATGGACCGCGCTGGAATCTACGCGTGGATGAATCATGACTGCTCGAGCCCTCGGGGAACAGCGCTTGACCAAAGTTTTATCGCCGAATAAAGATGTTCGTGCGCTTTGGTCACGGGAGGGCATCGCAGTGATAACCTTATCGTGTACATCCAAGCTATTCGTGGCGTCACAAAGTTGACAGTTGACACGAAAGCTTCCGTGGAGTCTCTCCTCGGTCACGATAAGTGGGACTGGGAGAGAGCCAGCCACATTGAGATAACAGACCAGAACCTGTGTGCAAATTGCAAATTGAAACCCTGCCTTAAAGTCTGTCCAGCCAGAGTTTATACGAAAGAGGACGCAAAGATATCTTTCAACTACGAGGCATGCCTAGAGCTTAGGGCATGTTACATAGCATGTCACGAATACGGAAATGGAGCAATAAAGTGGCGTTACCCCGCCGGTGGAAGGGGCATCAGTTACAGATTTGGCTGAATCCCACACGACTTCACGAAACGCCTCATAGACAACCTAATTTATGGGATACGCATCAGTAAGACGAGATTAATGATTTCCCTATGGGGTTTTCCCCTACAGGATAAGGCCAAGGTATGGACTGAAAACGAGCGCACCTCAGGCAGTACGCTGGTAAAGCGGGGGTTCGCTCATATGCTCAAACACGGGGTAGTAATGGACGTCACTAACGTGGAACAGGCTCAGATAGCAGAAGAGGCAGGTGCTGTGTCGGTTATGGTGCTCGACAAGCTGCCGTATGATGTGCGGAAAGCCGGAGGTGTCGCGCGCACCGCAGGATTGGGCATTATACAGGCAGTGATGGACCACGTGACAATACCAGTGATGGCGAAGTGCAGAATCGGTCATACCTATGAGGCGGAAGTGCTTCAATCGCTCGGGGTTGACATGATTGACGAGTCTGAAGTGCTTACCCCTGCCGATGAGGAACGCCATATATGGAAATGGGACTTCCGTACGCCCTTCGTAAACGGAGGGCGGAGTTTGGGTGAAGCGCTACGCCGCATTGAAGAGGGGGCGGCAATGCTTCGTACGAAGGGTGAGCCTGGGACAGGAAATGTCGCAGAAGCCATAAAGCACTTCAGGCTGATAAAGAGGGAAATCAGCGAGGCCAAGGCACTTTACGAGGCCGGCGACGAGCAGGAGCTATTCTTGCTTTCAAGAAAATACCAGGTTTCTCTCGGAACTCTCGTCGAGACCGCGAGGCTTGGTCGCGTGCCCGTTGTAAATTTTGCGGCCGGTGGCATCGCAACTCCTGCGGACGCTGCGGAAATGATGCGGCTTGGGGCCGACGGCATCTTCGTGGGTAGCGGTATATTCAAGTCGAAGGACCCACTCGAACGCGCAAAGGCGGTGGTTATGGCAACAGCTCACTTTGATGAGCCGGATATTGTGGCAGAAGTTCAAGAAGGCATCGATGAGGCGAAATCAATGGAAGGATTGGACGAATCGACGATGGTATTCAAAATGCAGGAGCGTGGGCCGCAGTGACGATTACTATTGGGGTCTTGGGCCTGCAAGGAGATTTGGAGGAACACGTCTCGGCTTGGAAGCAAGCTCTCGAGGAGTGCACCTCGAGTGGTAATGTGCGAGTTGTAAAAAAGAAAGAGGATCTCGGATCACTTTCTGCGATATCGTTACCTGGCGGCGAGAGCACGGTGATGGGAGGACTTGCTAGCAGGTCCGAACTCTTTTCAGAACTTAAAGAAAGAATTCTTGACGGATTGCCAGTTCTCGGTACCTGTGCGGGAATGATTTTGTTATCGAAAGGTTCCCGAGATAGGGTTGTAACGGAGAAGAAGCAACCGCTGCTTGGAGTTCTGGACATTGAAGTCGAACGCAATCATTACGGGAGACAGGGAGAATCTTTTGAGAAGATGATTTCGATTTCAGTGCTCGGGCCCGAGCCTTATCGCGGAGTTTTCATCAGAGCGCCAGTTGTAAGGAAGATAGGTGATGGAGTGAAGAGCCTCGCGGAACTCGACGGCGAACCAGCTTGCGTATCACAGGGCAATCTTCTTGCAACCTCATTTCACCCTGAACTCTCAGGAGACAATAGATTGCATTCTTATTTTCTGCGGGAATACCTGAGATAGTTGCCACTTTGAACTGAAACAGCACTTGTTTATGAGGCTCTATCCACGCGTCGCTCACGGCTTCGAGACTGAAAATTGTTCAGTGTCGAAAAATGCCCCATAAGACTTAAAGCTGAACCGAGTGCGAGTACCTCATATGGCTGAACTTGACGATCTGAGGGGCGTCGTCACAGTGGTCAAATGGGGAAGGAAGAATTCCCTCTGGCCGCTGGCATTCGGAATAGCATGCTGCGCAATTGAGCTCATGCAGACCGGAGCCTCGAAGACAGATGCAGAACGGCTTGGTATGCTAATGCAGAGGGCCTCCCCTAGGCAGGCAGACGTTATGATTGTAGCCGGGACAGTCACAAAGAAAATGGCCCCAGTCGTAAGGCGTCTATATGAACAGATGACTGAACCAAAGTTCGTCGTAAGCATGGGTGCATGTGCAACATCCGGTGGTCCTTTCCGTGATTTATACGACGTTGTGGACGGAGTGGATGATATGATTCCTGTTGATGTCTACGTGCCGGGTTGCCCTCCCCGCCCCGAGGCGCTGGTATACGGCCTCACCCGAATTCAGGAAATGATTGACTCCTATTATCAGGCTGGACTAACCCCTGGGGGCGCCAAACCTGAGACAGCTGAAGGGGTACAGACTACGGCGTGATCATGCTTGGCTTCAAAACCGCAGCTCAAGCCACCTGTTGCTCCGCCACCTGATCCTCTTCAAGCCGAAAAAGAGATGGTCCGTGCCTTACTCGGAGCGCTACCTAATGACTTCATGAGCCTCAAGCCGGCAAGGCGCAGGCGACTCGTTGGGCAGTGTCTGCCGGCAACTTTCCTGCACGTTTTGGCATTTTTGAGGAATGAGGCGGGCTTCGACCATTTCAACTACATGACTGCAGTGGACCTCAGAAGCTCTTTCGACTTGGTGTATAACTTTTGGTCGATCCAGAAGCATATGGAACTGCTTCTGAAGGTCAACATTCCGCACAGCCAGAAAGATGAACTCGTGCCGTTCTCCACGAGTACTGGCGTCTATCCGGCAGCGGAGTGGTTTGAGAGAGAGGTGTATGATCTTTTTGGAATCGATTTCACTGGCCACCCCGATCAGAGACGTATTTTGTTAAGGGAAGATTGGAAAACTCATCCCTTGCGGAAGATCTACGACAGGCGGGGAAGCCCAATCAATCCCGCGCTTGGGGCGGCGGGTCCGCCAGCCTTGTGGCGCACAAACGAGGGGAAGATTGCGCTTCCGAAGAAGTGGCTCGAAGAGGATCCGGATGTTTCAGAAAGTGTGCTCACAGTAAACTTTGGTCCACATCATCCCTCCACGCACGGCCCGCTAATGGTCAGATTGCGCCTGAACGGGGAGATGGTGTATGACGCCGATATTGTCATGGGCTATCTGCACAGAAACCATGAGAAGCTGGGAGAGAACAATACTTGGATTCAGATGTTACCCTATCCCGACAGGACGAACTACGTATCGCCAATTAACTGGGAGTGGGCGTATGTGCGTGCAGTCGAGGAACTTGAAGGAATTGAACCCCCTCAGAGGGCGGAATACATCAGGGTGATTATGGCCGAGCTGGACAGAATCCAGAGTCACCTTATGTTCCTGGCTACGAGCGGAGACACCGTTGGTCAACTCACAGGATTCGTCTGGGGACTGAGAGATCGTGAGCTCATTCTTGACCTGAACGAGATGGTGGCCGGGGCCCGGATGCTTCCGAATTACTTTAGATTTGGCGGAGTCAATAGGGATTTGCCCAAGGGATTTAGTGAACGAGCAAATAACGCCCTGAACCTGATTGAGAGTCATCTTGCGGAGTTCTCGGCGATATACGAGAGAAATCCTGTGTTCCTGGGACGGTTCAAGGGTGTGGGAGTGCTGAGTCCACAAAATGCAATCGATTGGGGGGCAGTGGGACCCGGGCTAAGGGCGTCGGGGGTGCAGTTCGACGTCAGACGTGATGACCCGTATTCAGTTTACGATCATTTCGATTTTGACGTAGTTGTGAGTAATGATGGCGACAATCTGGCCCGCTTCATGATGCGGGTCGAAGAGATCAAACAGTCCATCTCGATTGTTCGTCAGGCCCTGCATGGCCTCCCAAGCGGTCCCTACCAGGCTAAAGCATCACTACTCAGCATTCCTCCTGGAGAATCATCCAGTCGTATAGAGACTCCACGTGGCGAAGGAAGCTATTTCCTTGTGAGCGATGGTTCTCCGCGTGCAGTTAGAATGAAAATAAAGAGCGCTGCGTTCATCAATCTTTATGTTGCAAAGAGGCAAATGGTAGGCGAAAAGCTGCAAGACGCGCTTGTTATACTTGGTACGTGGGATCCAGTTCTCGGGGAAATTGACCGGTAGATCTAGATCCCTGTCTGGTTGTGTATTAGGCTTCACGCGTGTTAGTGCATGTCGAGTGAAACCATAAGAAGAGGTTTCGCTCCTGCCCGGTCGAGGCTGTCGAAAAGCTTCCGACCCACGACGATTATTTCGTCGATTTTCGCTGACTTCAACGATATCCTTTCCCGAGTGAAATTCGTCTCCAATTCAGGGGGTACCAGTCCCCTTAGCGTGCTTTCGTCCAACCCCTGCACTTTGGTATAGGTGACTTCGACTATAAACCGTCTAGGCGGTGTTTGTAAATCATTTTGACGGCTTGATTTACGACCCATTTCAATTCCCTATTGAATCGAGCATCTCTCTTTGCACCTTTTTCGCTTTCTCGATGACATCCACTTTCAGTGGGTCGTTACCCAGCTTCTGAGCCAAAGCGATTGAGGCGAGGTCTCCGACAGCGGTTAGCATCAGCGTTTCCTCAACTTTATCGGCAGCAGGAAGTCCTATCTTTAATACTCGCAAGCCTGAAGCATCTCGGTACGTATCTTGGAAAATGGCTGTCTCCGACTCTGAGCACTCACCGTTTAGCATGATGCCGCAGAAATCTCGTCTAGCCTTTTCAGATTCCCAGGCGTTGATCTCATTGTGGTTACATTCTGGAAGCTCGCCACAGAAGGCAGGAACCTTGGCATTTTCATTGAACTGAGTCTTCCAGCGGTAGGCAACTGGCAGCAGATAACCCGAACCGTAAACTACGGGGTAGGAGCTTCCTACAAAGTCCACAATGCTTTTTACGAGACTTTTTGTTGCGCTGTCATCCAACCTTTCCCGCAATTTTCTGGCCGCATTCTCCAGTTTCAATCTGACCGGGAGGTCTCCCACTAGCGAACAAAATAGTGAAGCTGTCGCTCCGAGCATCATGGCAAGGCCAAACCTTGGCGCGGGAGCTCCGGTAACAAGTCTGACTTGGGAACCAAGAGCATGGGCTATATCAAGGAGCTCTCCTTGACCGCTTATTGCACAGGTGACCTTCGCGTACTTGGCTATACTTTTGAATAGCTGAATCGTCTCGTAAGTAGAGCCACTGTAACTAACTGCGATGACGATATCCGCCGCCCACTCAGGGAAAGAGGGCTTTTCATAATTCGCGGTCGATATCGGTTTCTTCCAGTCAGGCTCGGCCAGGATTTTCCAATAGGCTCCAACTATTCCGCTTCCGCCTATGCCTATAATAGTGCACGACTCGTAATCGATGTTTGGCGAATAATCCGATATAGTTGAAAGCTGCTTAAGAAGGTCTGATGCATAGTTTTCTATTACATAACCAGCCAGCTTTTGGTAATTAGACACAGCTGGATGCGGGAAGTAAGTAATAAATCCGATTTGTCATTGGTCAGACGTTTTGTCTATTTCCAATCCGAAAGCCGCAGAAGAATAAGGAACGAATACTTCGCGAAAAAACAACCGCGCGATTAAAAGAGTAGGGAGGAGAAGGGGGGGAGGACCCCTTCTCCCTTCACTCCTTTCCAGTCGGGAGTGGACTGGGGCCGGTGTATGATGGTAGGTCTGGCAATCTGTCCTTAGTGCTAGTTTCTGCGATGGCTGCAGCCTCCTTCAGGACCTGCTCTGACTCTTCACCAGAGGACATGAATGTGGCGAAGCTGTAAGAGCCTCCTTGGGCTTCCATCATGATTCCACTCAGAACGTCGTTGATGTCGCTGATTTCTCTTGCCGCTTCGGGCATCAGGCCTGTGATACCAGATTTGACAGCGTTGAGCACGTTTATTGCCGGAGCTAAGCTTACGACCAATCCTCCGAGATCCACGACAGTCGAGATACGTGTGACTATCGCTTCAAGCGCAAGCTTTGCCTGTGAAATTATCTGGCTCATCTTCCGTATTTCGCTTACTTCGTTGGCGTAGACTGTCGCCCTCGCTTGGTCGTGCTTCTGATAAGCATCAACCACCTTGCGGAAGGTGGCCTTCTCTTTGTCTGACAGTCTGTGGGAGATCTGGTCCAGTTTTTGCGACTGGGCCTGAATCGCCCTTGTTGCGTTTTCAAGCCTCGGCTTTAGCGGGCCCGGCGGGCTCACCGCTTCCCTCAGCGACTGGCCGAAGGTTTTAGTCTCCCTCCGGTCCCAGTTATTTACTAAACTGCTTGCCATGTGCGGGATCGCACCTTGGATAATATGTCAAATTTCTTGATTAAGACCGACGTTACCTGCGGCGGTGTAACCTGTGTCATAGGGGCTTCGGTGACGGTTATCTGTTTGCATTAAGGCATTCGCTAGTGTCCAAACAGAATCGGTTTTCGTGATATGTTACTGCGAGATCCTTCCGATCCATGGCGGCATAACAGCCTTGGAAAGCTCGCGGCAGTCAGAGCCTTGGGCTAAACTGGGGCGAGGTCTCTTGATTAGAGCAGCGGTTTCAATCAGGCTTATCTCTCTGCACCTTGTGACCAATCTTGGCTCTCCAGGTGGCTCTCGAAGGTTGACAGTCCAAACAAGCAGAAAAATCAGGCTCATTAACGAAGAAGAACTGGGCGGGATTGAGCTCTACAGAACCATTTCTGATGACGGCTCGGCCCTAAATCCCGTTAACATCCCCAAGGAGGTTATCCTGCGCATGCACAGATTAATGCTACTTGGGAGAGCATTCGACGAAAGGGCGACAACGCTTTCAAGTGTTCGAGAAATAGGGACATATGCCCCGCACCGTGGACAGGAGGGCGCGCAGGTTGCTTCAATACTCGCACTTAAGGAAAGCGATTGGTACGTGCCAATGTACCGTGATGGCGCAGGAATGATTGCCAAGGGCTATGCTCCAGAGAAGCTCTTCCAGTATTGGGGCGGCGATGAGCGCGGCTTGAGTCCACCTCCCGGTTTGCGGATGCTTCCATTCGGAATACCCGTATCTACTCAGATACCGCACGCTGCTGGTTTGGCTATGGTTGAAAAATGGAACAAGTCTGGTTCCCTTGTGTTTACAATGACTGGGGACGGTGGAACATCTAGGGGAGACTTTCACGAAGCACTGAACATCGCAGGCGTCTACGGATTACCATTCATCCTTGGAGTGGAGAACAATCAATACGCGATTTCCGTACCGCGTTCGGCGCAAACTCATTCGGGGACGATAGCCCAGAAGGCTCTTGCCTACGGCGTAGATGGCATGTATGTGGATGGTAATGACCCCTTGGCCAGTTACTCAGCGACGAGCTACGCGGCTGAGCTGGCAAGGAGTGGTCGACCGGTGCTGATCGAATACGTTACATATCGCATGAGCTATCATACGACAGCAGAGTTAGTCTCATTCAAGCTCCAGCCCCAGGAAGAACTTCGGCTCTGGCAGACCAAAGACCCCATAGCCAGGCTTGAGAAATACATGTTGAAGGAGAAGCTGATATCCCCCGAAGAAATCGAAAGGGCGCGAGCAGAAGTCCGAGAAGAAATCAGGGTCGCGGTAGAAAAATTCAGGGCGATTCCAGCTCCGGAGCCTGAGGATATTTTTAGTTATATGTATTCATCATTGACCTATCCACTTGCGGAACAAATGGAAGAAGCATTCGGAAGGTACCCTTCCGTAAAGGAAGAGTCTGCGGTCCAGCCGCCACAAGGGGGTAGTTTGAAGGAGCTTAATATTCGAAACGCGCTGAATCTTGCGATAAAGCAAGAAATGGAACGCGACCCAAGAATTGTTGTGTACGGCGAGGACGTTGCGCGAAACGGTGGCGTGTTTCAGGTGACACGGGGCCTGAGCGAGGAGTTCGGAGAAAGGGTGTTCGATACGCCCTTGTCGGAAGCGGCTATCGCCGGAATATTCGTTGGACTGGCAATAGGCGGAAGGATTCCGGTTGCTGAATTTCAGTTCGAAGGATTCACGCTAGCGGCATACGATCAGATATTCAGCCATATTGCCAGAATGCGCAACAGGACGCGCGGAAGGTACGCATTGAGGGGGGTAATACGATTCCCCTATGGCGGAGGACTCCACTCACTAGAGCACCACTCAGATTCTCCAGAAGCTTACTTTGTGCACACTCCTGGCTTGAAGGTCGTGGTCCCGTCAAATCCTTACGATGCGAAGGGTTTGTTTGCTGCGTCTGTTCGAGACGACAACCCTGTGATTTTCATGGAACCCAAAAAACACTATGATTCTCCTAGAGAAAATGTTCCAGAGGGAGAATACACTGTACCACTGGGTAAGGCTAGGGTAGTAAAGGAAGGAAATGATGTTACAATAGTTACGTACGGCGCTATGGTTTACCCTGTCATGGAAGCCGCTCAGAGTTTCCAGGCGGAAGTGATCGATTTGAGAACCATCTCGCCTATCGATTTCAGAGCGGTGGTTTCTTCAGTTGAAAAGACGGGACGGCTGATTGTAGTTCATGAGGCCCCTCGCACAGCGGGTGTTGGCGCAGAGATTTCGGCCTATGTGGCACAGAAAGCAATGCTCTCGCTGAAGGCGCCAATTATTAGAGTGACCGGTTACGATGTAGTAGACCCTCTTGCAAAGCTTGAAGACAATTATACTGTAAATGCGCAGAGGATTGCTAAGGCAATTAGGAATTCCCTCAGCTACTAGACCTTACGAGTTACTGGGAGCGGCTCCGTTAGCCGCAATGCTAGCCGTTAAATTCATTTTTACCATACCTTTAGCAAATTCACAAGGGGACTAGAATCTAAAAAGACGACCTCAAGGGACTGGCGAACCAAACGAGCGATTTCGACACCAATGACTTCTTAAGAATGGGGGCCGAAGAAGAGTTCGTTTGTTATGCAGCTCACCCAATTGATCAGGGGCATACCCCCGACAGAGAGACTCTATTTTCGAGACTCCTATTCGACCAGTTTCAACGCAAAGTTGGTAGCTGCCGCAAAGGAGCAAGGGAGGAGCTACTATGTCGTATTGGATAGGACGCTCTTTCACCCGAAGGGCGGTGGGCAGCCTACCGATACAGGCAGTATCAGGGCTGGCGGATTCAGTGCAATTGTAAAGAAAGTGATGGATGTTCAGGGCGTGATTGTGCATTATGTCAAGCTGGAAAATGGAACGGAAATGCAGATGGGCGAGACGGTGAACGGCTCGATTGATTGGGAGCCTAGATACAAGTTCATGAAGAGACATACTTCCGCACATATGTTCGACCACTGTATCAACGCCGCCACTGGCCGAATTTACAGAACACTTTCATCCTGGCTCGGTGAGCCGGTGGCTTATGTCGATTACTCTGGCTCACCTCCAACTGAAAAGGAGCTATCCTTAGCAGAAGAACTGGCAAACGACTACGTAGATCGAGGGTTTGAAGTTAATATATCGTTCGTCAGAAAGGAAGACCTTGTTGATCTGAGTGGTGCTCCTAATATTGAGAGATTGCCAGAATCAGATACTTACAGAGTTGTACAGATAGACGGATTCGAGTCTATACCCTGCGGGGGGACCCACCTCAAGAACACTAAGGAGATAGGACGTTTCAGGATACTTTCTCAGACTCATATCGATGGCGGTTTCCGGGTGAATTTCGACGCAGGCTAATCGCAGCGCGCTCTGTTATTTTTCGCGGAGCAGTTTCAAGCGCCCATCATCCCAGGCGGCCACTCTCCTTTCGCACAGAAGATTCGCCGACTCCTTGAATCGTTTTGACGACACTCTGATGCCGTAAAATCTACGGAACCACTGCGCGAGATCCTTTGGACCGCCCCTCAATTCGGGGTGAGCCCTCAGCAGTTTAACCGTGAGATTGCGCACATCCTCATTAATGTTCCATGGAAAAACAAACCACGCCCACTCTTTGACACTGAGCCCAGTATAGTCAGGTGAGTATGCGCTCGTTGGTATGTGCATCATTGTTGCGCTCTTGACGTCTTTGGGGTTCTTGGACCTGACGTGGGTGAGTGCCGTCTCAAGGCTGCTTCCGGTATCGGTAATGTCGTCCACAATGAGCGCATTCTTCCCGGTTAGATCAGCACACAGAGGAAATCTTACTGAAGCCTTTTCCGAATGCTCGCCAGTTTCGAACCAGTGATCGATTTTTACCGCTAGCAGGTCGGTAATCCCCATTATGTCGCATGCAATACGCGCTGGCACGACTCCGCCTCTGCTGATTGCGATTATGACATCTGGGTGAAAGTCACTCTGCATAACGCGCAGAGTCATGGCTTTGGCAAGTCGGTTTACGTCTCCCCAGCTCAGTATCTGGCACTTGAGGTCCAAGTTTACGCGTTTCTTGCGAAGGACCGAGGGCGTAATTAGGCCTTTTCATTCATGCGTGAGCCCTTGTTAGGCGGTTGAGATTCCAGGGCTGTCAGAGCATTACGTGGAATTTCGGATATTCTGCTCAATTACTTCGTCAAACTATAGAAGCAGCCGACGATATGCGGATACGGAGCAATGGATTCTCCGCGGCCTCCCTTTTCACTCAGTCTTGGCGGCAACTTTTTCCTGAGAAGCCGCAAGCTTTCCAAAGCGCTCGATTACTTCGATGTCAAAGTCACTCTCGTGGTTGTTACTTTTTGGTCGGGAGAGATGAGCCCTACTTATATGCACCAGCTCGTGAATGATTACCTGCCTTAATGTCGCGATTCTCGTTTCAGACGGCAGCTCACCAAGGGACCAAGAAATCTCCACGACTGGTTGCCACACTAGGCGTTTCTTTTTTTGACCTACAACAATTCTCTTTACCCTCGTTTGACCGAGTACGCAGTTCTCGAGTCTCTTATAGTATATCTTGATTGGTGTACCTTCTAGTTCGGGGAATACGTTGAGGCAGGCCAACAATTGCTGCTGCAATTCATTGTTCGACAATATTGAATCGCTGCTTACTTCGTGTGGGGCCCGTTTGACTGAGCCCCTGACTCTTCTGACGGAAGTGACTGTTTCCGAAGCGCTCCCCAGACCACGACAATCACTCCCGCCACAAAGAGTCCGATAGATGCATAGAACACCGCTCCTATGGCAGGTAGATTGATGGTCGCGGGGGCAAGGATATAGTCTGTGGTAACAGGCACCGTGCCGTTATTTTCAAACTCTGCAGTAAGGCTTACTGGTCCGGGTTTGCCCAGGTCAAAACTGATTTCGTAAGTCTCGTTGCCTGCCGAAGTATAGCCGGGCCGAATCGTCCCGTTACCCACGAAGATCGTGGTCTGAAGTGCCTGCGGCGTCTCATTATAACCAAGCAGTAAGTATTCATAAGGCGAAGTGTAAGTCACATTTTGGGCCTCGCCCGGCTGCAACGTCAGGGAGCCTTGGGCACCACTGGAGACGTAAACATGAGTGGCGTATCCCGTCACAATGGGGAGAATTAGGAAGAACATGAGGGTCGCCATTAGCAGCAACCCGATACCAGCGTATACTTGCGTCTTGCGCACGTCTCAGCCATGCCCAAACTGGGCGTCTTTACGATAAGTGTTACTGGCCCGCTAGGTTGTTACTCACGGAACTATCAGGATAGTTCCGTCTTCATTCTTTTTGATGGTTACGTAGTCTCTGCGACTCTTCAGCATCCCGGCAGGTATTGCCACTCTAACCACTGAGCCACTGACAATGACCTTCTGCGTGGGGTACTGGAAGTGCAGTTCGTGAGGGCGGTTAGGGTCAACAAGCCCGCCAAAGTAATCTTCGACAAACAGTGAATTTCGTATGTCGGCTGCTACCTTTAGACCAGCGTCAGTGAGCTGGGTGCCCTCCAAGATTTTGACCGAAGGTTGCACTCCGATTACGACCAAGTTCCTGTCGAGGAACTCGCGCTCAATCCACCAGACTCTCTGGCTCAATTGAGTAATCTCTCCACTCCGACTCGGCTTCCATTCGAGCGCCCATTACACGAGCATAAGCCCTGACCAGAGAATCCTTGACACGTCTCATATCCAGCGATTTCCCGGTAATCTTCTCGACGGAGGTCATTGTTTCTGCGGAAAATCCGCAGGGCCGAATCATCCCGAAGTACGCGAGATCTGTGTTCACATTCAGTGCCAACCCGTGATAAGTGATCCAGCGATCCACCGCTAAACCAATTGAGGCAATCTTCTTGTTCCCAACCCAAACTCCGGTTTTTCCTTCAATAGCTGAGGACGTTATCGAAAAAGTGGAGAGTGTCTCTATTATTATTCGTTCTAGGGCTCTGACAAAGTCGCGCAGGGCGAAATTTGTGCGAACTAAACTGACTATGGGGTAGGCTACCAGTTGACCTGGGCCATGGTAGGTGGCATCGCCTCCCCGCTCTACGCGGTATACTGGTACGCGTGGGTCGAGCACGTTGTCCATATTACCTTTCCGACCAACAGTTATCACATGTGGATGCTCCAACAAAATAAGGAAGTCGCGCTCCTCGTTGCCCGCGGCTTTGCTCTCAACGAGTTCTTTCTGCAGGTTCCAGGCAACAGCGTAGTCCACAATACCCATGTCGCGTACTATTGTGGGCTGCGTCTCCTGTTCACCATATGAATGGACTTTCCTTCTGCGGCTTCAGCAGCTTCGAGTATAGCTTCTGGATGGGTCGGGTGAGGGTGAATGGTGGCGGATAAATCTTCGAGCGTGGCGCCCATCTCTATTGCGAGTGTCATTTCGCTAATGATATCAGATGCGTTTGGACCAACAATCTGCGCCCCAAGTACCGCCTTGGTTGGCTCCTCATAGACAATCTTTACGAAACCATTAGTTTCGTCTTCGCTAATCGCTCGCCCGAGTGCTGCGAAGGGAAACTTGGCCGACCCCGCTTTGAATCCCGCTGAAGTAGCAGCTGATAGGCTCAGGCCCACATTAGCCACTTCCGGATCGGTGAACGTGGTATCTGGGATCACTTTATTATCAAACACCGAATCGAGACCAGCTACCACTTCGGCAACGACAACACCCTGCCTCATCGCTTTGTGCGCAAGCATGGGGCCAGGTGTAACGTCACCTATGGCGTAAATTTCGGCGGCGGAAGTCATCAGTCTGGAGTTAACTGGGATAAAACCTCTTGGGTCCGTAGTTACGCCCGCCGCCTCAAGGCCGATTCCCTTTGTGTTGGGCTTTCTACCGACTGAGATCAGTGCACAACTGAATGATTCAGTGACTTTGCCCTTCTCGGTCTCATATTCAACTTCCAGCATATCACCTTGAGTTTTACCGCCTAGGACTTTTGACTTCAGCTGTACGTCCATGCCATGCGCCCTAGCTGAACGAAGCACGACTTCTGACACCTCCTTATCCATGCCGGGGAGAAGCTGGTCCATCATTTCGACTACAGTTATCGCGGAACCCATTTTGGCATACATGAATGCAAATTCCAGCCCTACCACACCGCCCCCGACAACAAGCAATCTCTTGGGAACGGCTCGCAGGTCCAAGACATCCCAGTTGTTCAATACTCTCTTGTGGTCGAATCTTAACATCGGAAGTTCCACTGGCGACGAGCCAGTCGCTACGATTATGCTCGATGCCTGCAGCGATTCAGTGGTTCCGGTTTTCGTTACCACTTCTACTTTATGCTTCTCAGTGATACTGGCCTCCCCAAACACTACCTCGGCGCCGTTCGATTTCAAGAGGTTGCTAACTCCGTCAACCAGTTTTTTTACAACCTGGTTTTTCCATTCTACGAGTTCTGGTAACTGAACAGATATTTCGCCCTGTAATCCTTTCCCAGCAAGATGGACGGACCTGTCTGCCATCTTCGTCGTCCCAATCATGGTCTTCGTTGGTATGCAACCGTAATTCAGGCATTCACCGCCAAGTTTATTTTTTTCAATAAGCACGACTTTCTTTCCAAGCTGGCCGAGGCGAATCGCGGCAACATATCCACCTGGACCACCACCGATAACTACTGCGTCAGGGTTTTCCATAAAGCTGAATACCACCGATTCAGATGAGGTACGCCACCAGCTGTTGGGGGTCCGCCAGTAACTGTTTAAATCTCTGGGCAAACGTGGCAGCTACTGCTCCGTCAAGGACCCGATGGTCAAAGGTAACTGAAAAGTTCAGTATGTCCCTAGCTTCAAGTTGCCCCCCACTAGAATACACTGGTCTCTTTGCGATTTTGTATATGCCAAGTATTGCCACTTCTGGGTGATTTATTATTGGAGTCGCGAATACCCCTCCGATATTGCCTATACTTGTTACTGTGAACGTGCCTCCTTGCACATCTGACAGTGTCAGCTTCCCAGACCTGGCTTGGTCACTTAATCGAGCAACTTCTGAGGCGATTTCGAAGATTGTCTTCTGGTCGGCGTGCTTGACAACTGGAACGACGAGACCTCCTTCTACAGAAGTGGCAATCCCGATGTTATAGTATTTGTGCAGAATAATCTCTTGGGAAGAGTCCTCGAGCGTTGCATTAAGGTAAGGATATTCCTTTAGTGCGACGCTAAGCATTTTAATGATAAAAGGAATAAAAGTCAGCTTCACACCCTTAGTTTCCGCGAGCGGCCTGAAAAGCTCCCGAAGCTTGACCAACTCCGTTACATCTGCTTCGTCGAAGTGGGTTACATGAGGGGCTGTAAACGCAGATTTGACCATCTTTTCCGCAACTGAGCGTCTCAGCCCACGGAGCGGGATTCTTTCTTCAGTTACTTCGGATGCAGTTTGGCTGGGCTGCGCTGAACCCTTGACGGGACTCTCGTTAGCGGGTGGCGACACTGCCGCTGCAGGGGTGCCCGCAGAAGAAGTATTCGAATAGTTACGCACGTCAGACTCTGTTATACGCCCCCCTGGTCCCGAACCCGCAACTGAATTCAGGTCCACGCCTAATTCGCGGGCTAGCTTTCTGACTGAGGGAGGAGCGAGCACCCGCGCCCCCAAAACTCCTCCCTGCTGGCCTGACTGCGCCTCCGTCCTCTCGGCTTGTGGTCGGCCTCCGTCATCAACTGGCCGAGTATTTTGAGGAGGAATACCCACAGAAGACTTTGTGCCCGATGCTGCGGTTGCAATCGTGAGAACAACTTGGCCGACCTTTACCTTCTCGCCCTCTTTACCCATTATCTGGTCGACTTTACCGGCAACGGGGGATGGTATTACCGCATTTACCTTGTCGGTCATTATCTCTAGAAGTGGCTGATCTTCTGATACCATATCCCCTGGCTTAACAAGCCATTTGACAATTTCTCCATCAGTTACACCTTCTCCGATGTCAGGTATTTTGAACTCATACATTGTCTTCTGGCCCTTGCCGACCGCGCTCCCTAGTCTTGCCTCCGGGTCGAGAGCTGCTCCCTCTTCCTAGGACGACGGGGTCCTGAGATAGCCGGCTGCCGCCCTTCCTAACTCCTAGGTCAACCACGCGGTTCTTCTATTGAAGGTATAGAGAGCGAATATAAGTTGTTCCTAGGTGCTTTTATTTCTACAAGGGTGTCTCAGGATCCCGCTCGCAGTGCGGTGCGCTCGCCAGTGCGAATTTGGCCGATTATGGTTGAGAGATAGTATTCCCCGGCCCTGTATGAGCTTCTTACCAGTGGCCCAGCCGCTACATATCTAAAGCCGAGCCGAATCCCAATCTCGCGGTATTTTTCGAATCTTTCAGGAGAGACGTATTCCACCAACTGAATGTGTCCCCTTGAGGGCTGCAGATATTGGCCGAGTGTGAGAAAGTCAACCGAGGCGCCTCTAAGGTCGGCCATAGTCTCCTCGACTTCCTCCGTGCTTTCACCTAGGCCCAGCATTATGGAGGATTTGGTGGGCATCATGCCGTCCTTGGATTTGATGGCCCGAAGCACTCTGAGAGTCTGATCATAAGACGCCCGTGGGTCCCTTACGCTCGGGCTCAACCTGCGGACGGTTTCAATATTATGAGCGATTACGTCAGGGCCAGCGGAAACCACTTTATCAAGGCTCTCTAGGTTTCCTTGAAAGTCCGGAATGAGCACTTCTACCCTGGTACGAGGACACAGGGAACGTACTGCCTTGATCGTGGACGCAAAAACCGAGGCTCCACCGTCAGCCAAATCATCGCGATCTACTGAAGTGATCACAGCGTAGCTTAATCCCATTTGCCTTATGGCATGCGCAACCTTTTGCGGTTCCAAAGGGTCTACAATTCCTCTAGGTTTTCCGCTCTTCACAGCGCAGAATCTGCAATGTCTCGTACACAGGTCGCCAAGGAGCATGAACGTTGCGGTCCCGCCTCCCCAGCATTCGCCAATGTTGGGGCAGTGCGCTTCTTCGCAGACCGTGTGTAGCGACAGGTCCGCCTTTAATTTCTTTATTTCGAGATAGCTCTTTCCTGCTGGAGGCCTCACTTTGAGCCAATCAGGTTTCATCGCTTTATGCAAATCTGAGGGTTGCATCTTAAGCTCACCTTCCTGTGGCCTGCTTATCGGCCGTGCAGCCACCTGCAACTATGGGTAGAACCTCGCTCAGGGAGCTAGCATATGCGTCAGGATTGAATGACTTGAGCTCAGAGCGACTATAGAAGCCCGACGTAAACGCAACCGCAAGAATACCGGCTTTCTTAGAGGCGATGATATCCTCTGGGGAGTCACCAACGCCCGCGGCACAGTTGGCAGAGACACTCAGCCTTTTAAGAGAAAGGAGATGTCCATATGGCTCCGGTTTCGGCTTTGCTACATCGCTTGGGGTTATAATGCTGTTTATGTAGCTAAGTAGCCCAACGCGTTCCAATGTAGGAACAATAGCAGCTTCCAGGAGAGAACGTGATGTCACTACACCTGCTTTTACCGAATTTTGCTCCAGCGTGTTCAGCAGGTGTTTGGCTCCCTCCATAGGAGTTGCAAGCTTGAAAGTTTCAGTATTGTAAACTCTGACGTAGTCAGCCAGTATTTTCCGTATTTTTTCTTCTTCCAGTTCTGGTTTCAGGGCCCGGAGGCGTCGATCGAAGGGCGTTCTCACGTCGTTTGTGAGTTCTGCTGCAGAGTATCTGTCTATTCCATTCTCTACGAGCGCCTTGATTTGTGCAGCGGCGAACGACTCTAGGCTATCGATTAGCGTGCCGTCAAGGTCGAATATGACAGCTCTATAATTTGAATTGAACAAACTCTTCGGCATCTCACATGTGGCGCAAGACGCATGGATAAGGACCGCATACTTAAGGGTTGATGAAACCTCAACGAACAGATTCGTTTCACGATTCCGACTTCGAGTCGATGACTACTGAGCGCGTCGCTTCCTTCCGAACGTGGCCTAAACGCACGCTCTACGTCTTAGCACCTGTGGCGCAGACGAGTTCGAACTCTCGAAAACACTTAAGAACATCCGCTCCTCCTCAATCCGATTAATCTGCCCACCAAACGACCACGAAACCCTAGAAGTGTGGACCCGTCCACCTCCGTGGAACAATCCTCGGACTCTAATGAAAAGAAATCGCCTACCGACAGTCCGCGCACGCCAAGTTTGGCGCAGCCGGACACCGTGCTTGTTGGTCAAAAGCCGCCGATGAGTTATGTAACCGCAGTACTCACGCACTTTGAACGTGGCTCGAAGCAGGTGCACATTAAGGCGAGAGGCAGGGCTATCACTAGAGCGGTGGATACTGCCGAGATTCTGCGAAGAAACTTTATGAAGAATGCCGTAATTAACGACATTTCGATAACGACAGAAACTGTCGAGCTTGAGGGCAAGCCGAGAAATATTTCCGCAATCAAAATCACATTGGGAAAGGAGTAAATTTCTCCAAGGCAGTTCTTTTTTTGGGCCGAAGGCAAAACTCTCAGTCCGAGCATCGTTAGTGTTTTAGTGTTTGTAGAATCCATAGCTAGGTATTCAGAGAATTTGGATATCGATCAGATTGGCTGCGGATTACTTTCTTGACGAGGCGCTTGCAAGGCTAATCAAGTACGGCGTCCTTGTCGAGGAAGGTAAATCTTTAAGATTCACTGATGAATGGGCCGAACGCCTAGCGAAGTCTGTCTCTTATGGCATGGGGGCCGAACAGGTCAAGTTGGCAATCACTGATGCACTTCATCAGTATTACAGGGAAAAGGGATACGATGGTGAGCTACGATTCGACCTGATCTGGGTAAAACATTTACTCCTGAAACAAATAGACGATGAGGAGAGCAAGGATCTGCTCGCATCATTCGTGAATGGCGTTAGGCTTCTCGATGAGTGACAGCTGTTCAACCAGTTCGCCAAGCGAGGCTTTGAGAATCGCTTTTACGTCATGCTTGTGAATGCTTTCGAAGTTTCTTTGCACAAAGAGGAAGCTGGTATCCTGCGACACTTTTCCGCCATAGGTCCTTGCGACTTCCATACCCATTTCTCTAACAACATCTTCGACAAATCTTGGCCTTGAGAACGCAGTTCTTACCAGGCTCGCCTCATCAACCCTTTTCAGCACGGCTTGGGTCGGACTACTCATTGCTCTTTCTGCTATGTCTACAAGGTCATACACGTCAAGCGCGCCAGGCTTGGCTCCATAACCAACCAGCTTTGCCGTCCCCCTCTGGACATGTGAGGCAAGAGGAAGTTCATTAAGAGCGCGGTCGATCAGGTCGCTTTGGTCTTGCGTTTTGCGTGAACCAAGCACAGCGCCAAGTAGGTCCTTGCTGTAGTCTCGTATCATCTCAAGGGCGCAGGGGCATACAGTCATTCCAGACACAATGACGCCGATTGAGTGCTGTGTTACAGGAGGCGCGCGCTGAGCCTTTGCAGACGAAATAACTTTTATGGGCTCGGTCGTCACCCTGTCATTTATTTTCGATCTTGAACGCAGAACCATCGCGCCTCTGAGCCTAGTCTCAGCATAGCTTGAGGACTCAGAGACCTCCAGTGTGCGTTTGGAGATCTCTTCGCAGAGCCCTTCAAATGTCTTTATTGGAAGGCTGGAGGAACTCTCGAGAATGTCCATAATCGCCTCACCGGGTCTACTCATATGCATTCCTCTCTGCCATTCAGGTAAATCGGTAAAGACATCGAATGAGGCAACAACGTTGTATGGACGCCCCGAAGAGTTAAAGACAACCTCCTTGATGACATTTACAATACCTGCCTTTTCAATCCGTAACGGAAATCTGGGCTTTTGCGACTGGACATCAAGAGGCCGCTCTTTGTCACGCATCAATTATCTGGCGAGCGTCCCCCGCATAAGCGTTATTTGGGGCCTGGTTTGGTGTGCTTTTGTTCTATTTACGGGTGTCCGAGGTATACATCGTCGAGTATGGATCCATTTGCCTCCCTGATTCGCAACACGCTTACTATATCCTTGAATTTGCCTCCGACCAAGCCGTTTGCTACCAATGCCGCCCCAACCGCACCCTCTTTCGCTGTAGACGAAAAGGTCTCAAGTTCGCTCACAGGTGCATACGCTGACAGTGCCTTATGCAATCTTTCTCTGAAATACTGAACTCGTGAGACTCTTCCAGAAATAAAAATATCTTTTGGTTTCAGTTTGCAAGCGGATACCAGACCTCCTACATCCCGTATTATGCCTTCTATGAATGCGTCACTCGCCAGCTGGGCTCTTATACTTCCAGACTCCGAATAACTCGCGAGCTCCTCCGGCGAGGCGTCCCCATTTTCGAGCGAGGTCGTGAACAGCGCTCCCCCTTCGTAGGCATCTGATTTTGAAAACGATGACATCAGTGCTGCAACTTCACCGTCAATGGAGCCCCGAGCGCGCATGCCCAGCCAGCTGTTCGTGCCTCCAATACCATCCACGATTCTGCCAGCCTCAACTGCAACAAAAGCATTGAAGGAAGACCCCAGCTCCGCAAGCACCAAACTTGTCTCTGGAAGCCCAATTTGTCTTCTTGCTACCTGGGTATAAATCGCTAGGGCAGCTGTGCACACTTTGTCTGAAGTGCCCATGTCTATCCGGTTGAGCCGCCGGTGTCTGGGGACTGTCGGAAGTAGGCGAACTGACGGAAGAACGTAGACGTTCGGCAGTTTACCACGAAATGCTTCAATCACCCTGGCCAGTGAAGAAGGTTCCTGACCCTTTTTTAGGGAGATTTCAAACAGCTGATCTTTGCTTATTTCTTCAACCTTTGTCAGCCGGGTTCCGAACCCTGAGGGAAGAACCACAGCGTCAGGAGCGGGAGTCAACGAAAGCACGGTCTCAAGCACGATGTTAGGTCTTTCTTTGACAAATCTCGTAGTGAACGACTTTTCAAGCACTGGTCGGATGCGATCTTTCTGTTCCAGTCCCACGATGTCGTAGGTAAGGCTGCCCTGATCGATACCGATGGTCGTTACCAATTCGGAACACGGGTGGCCTTGCCAGATGATGCAAACCCATAAGTGTTTGCCTTAACAAGACTGACAAAAGGTTGAAGGGTGTCTAGGATCTTTGGCTGGTCAAGCATGCGTAGCCGTGGAGGGGGTGCGTTTCTCTGCAGCTCACTTCATTTACTCGGACGAGTTTCGCGAGAATCTGCACGGTCACAACTACACTGCGGGAGCAGAGATCGAAGGAGAGATAGGACCAGCGGGAATGGTGATTAATTTCCTGGACCTAAAGGGAGCACTGCTTGAGGCTTGCGAACCGCTAGACCACAAAGTGCTCCTGCCTGGCGCTAATCCGCTCGTAAAGCTAAGGGGAGACTCTGAAGGCTCAAAAGAGGTACGAGTGGTTTGTGAGTACGGAGAAGAATATGTTTTTCCTCGCAATGCGGCAGTAGTTCTCAGGCTCCAAAACGTGACCGCGGAAAATCTGGCTCATTATATAGCCGAATTGCTCCGAAACAAGCTCCTGCAGCGAGCTACTGCAGTAGCGATTACGGTAGAGGTAAAGGAGACGCCCGAGTTCGGCGCGCGAGTCAGGCTCGAACTATAGCCAAATCATGGAAAATTCTAATATCGCTGGGCTATGAATGGCCCGCGCAAAAACCTTCCCAAAAGCGAACGCAATTCATCCTCATCGCCTGCCTCTGAAAACTCTGATTGGTCTCCGGGAACTAGCCTGCCACCTGCCCCTCTCTTCGCTCTGTACTTTGCAACGACAAATCTTCCAGCGGGCCGCGTGACAAACACAAAGGAGTTGGGCCTTTTGTAAAGGTGGATGCGTATTCCCTCATCAAGCTCGAGAGAGCGTGCATTTGAGAGCACTTCTTCGATACTACGAAAAATTGGATTCTGTCCCAACTCCTCATCGTGGGGGATACTCCCGGGTTCGCTTTTAGGTTTTTCTGGACGCAGGAGCCGCCGACCTGGGACACTTAGTCAGGGCGTATTGAAATTCTATCCGCTGAGATGTCCTTTTAAGATGGGCTGGACTTTTTTGCTGGATCTTCTCCCCTAGGGATGTAGATATTCGTGCCAGTTCTCAGACTGTATAATACGCTTAGCCGTCGAGCAGAGATTTTCTCGGCTCTAGAGTCGCACAAGGTGAAAATGTTTGTTTGTGGCCCAACCGTACAGGACCATCTTCATGTTGGTCATGCAAAAACATACACGGCGTATGATTTGCTGGCGCGCCTGCTAACCCATTTGGGGTATTCGGTAACCTTTGTGATGAATATCACCGATGTAGACGACAAGATTTTCTACGGAGCCAAAGCGAGCGGTAAAAGCATATCTGAATACGTCAAATTTTATACATCGTCCTTTCTGGAAGACATGAAACGGCTTGGCGTGCACACCGTGACTAGCTACGAGAAGGCGTCGGATTATGTCGATATAATGGTCGAGCAAGTGCGAACGCTCATAAAGAACGGACACGCATACGTCTCTGGCTCAAACGTATATTTCGACGTGAATTCGTTTCCAAGCTACGGCAGATTGTCGCACGAATCAAAGGTAGAACTCGCGCTCAAGCCTGTAGATTTGGCTACGGGCAAGAAATCTCCTTTGGATTTTCTTCTGTGGCGGGAAGGAGAAGACGACGAGCCTGGCTGGTCAACCGAATGGGGGAGAGGGAAACCTGGCTGGCATATTGAGGATACCGCAATTAGCATAACGAATTTTGGTGCTCAATACGACATCCATGGAGGGGCGCACGAACTAATCTACCCTCATCATGAGGCCGAAATTGCGCAGGCTGAAAGCCTGACCGGGGTGAGCCCCTTTGTTAGATACTGGGTGCACACGGGCTTACTAACTACCGAGGGGAAAAAGATGTCAAAATCCGAAGGGAATGTCGTACGCTTGAGGGACGTTCTCGACAAATACGGTGCAGATACTTTGAGGTTTTATATCTTTCAAAGCCACTACAGGGTTGATTCCATCTTTGACGAGTTGGAGCTGGAATCGGCGCATCAGAGACTTCTTGACCTTCGTGAAAAGATTTCGGAAGAAGTATCTGGAGTGAGCTATGGACAAAAAGGTGGGCTCCTACCAAGAGACAAGCTATCTGTAGAACTACTTGGCCCACTACTTGATGACCTGAACACACCTTTGCTTTGGCGTAGGGTGGAGCATCTTTCGAAATCCATGGGGAGCCTCCCCCAAAACAAGCAAGTCCGTGCAGTGCTTTCACTTGGCTTGGTCTCCAGCATCACTGGTGTGGATTTCCTTGGTATGGAAAGTTCGAACAAGGGGACCGAAAGTTGTACCCAACTGTGCAAGTAGCGCGAGTCTCACCTCATGAATGAGAACAAGCAGGCTGTGTTTGAAACAAACGAAGCAAAGTGGTGGTCATTTTGGGCAAAGCTCGAAGATGTGGGCGCTGGGTATGTTCTCTATTCAGATGATTTTGAGGAACCTTTGTTCAATCATTTGGGTTTCATACACCCCGAATCGGGCGACCTCTCTCAAATCAGAGACTCGATAGTAAGGAGCTGGTCACTTCTCAAGCGACCAAGCGCCATAATTTCGAATACGGCTGATTTTGACGTGCACCGGAAATTAATGGAGAACGAGGGCTATCGAAGCACCGATTCTCTGGAAGTGATGGAACTGGTTCGTCCTGACATGCTGAAGTCAAGTGATTTTTCAGTAAATAAAACAGGGGAAGCTCGACTTGACAAGTGGACACTGGCATATCTGGATGCGTTTTATGGCTCGAGAGCGCTCATGGAGCCGGTGCGGCGTGCAGTTCAGGTTGCTTACAGGGCGGACCATACGACTTTTTATCACGTGGAGGTGGATGAACAATTTGCGGGAGTGACGGCCTCATTTGTGTTTGGGGACGTAACTGGTATTTACTGCGTGGGCACGGTTCCTCAGTTCAGGCGTAGGGGCGTGGCCTCCAGTATGCTTGCGCAAGTTCTACACGATTCGCAGGGCTCGGGTTCTGTCTTGGTACTCCAAACTTTTGGCTCTGACCGTGTGGTTGAGTTCTATGAGAAGCTTGGCTTCAGGAGCGCGTATTCAAAAACGGTCTTCCAGAAGTGATATCCCTGCTTCAATCTCTACTTCCCAGTTGGGTGCGCGCCAAGCGCTAGTACTCGCGTAATCGAGACCGGGGTGTAATCACGCTCACGTTACGAGGGAATAACCGTCGCCTCATTGAGTAAAGACGGATCAGAAGCTCTGCGAGGGTGCGGATGCAGTGCGAGGAAAGGCTGATATTTGTCGCAGGAAGTTCTTTTTGTATTGGGTAAGCCAATTGAAAAGGGAGGGATTCAAAAATGGCTCACCTTTCTGTCAGTTGCTGGGAGGTTAAAGGCAACGGCAAGGACTGGATGGAGAGTCCGTGGGCTTCCAGACGAAAGTGTCGCCGACCACTCATTCGGGACGGCTCTAATAACTTCACTTATCTGCGACGCCTTGAGGGACGGGATAAATGCCGAGAGAGCGATCCAAATGGCGTTGCTTCATGATATTGGAGAGGCTTACATGGGCGACTGGGACTTGGAAGCAACGCAAGCTCTGGGTCGAAGCAAAAAACTCGCCGTGGAGGAATCTTTCGTGAGGAATATATTTTCACTACTTCCGCAGAAATCTGCGCGGAAATACGAAAGCCTGTGGCAAGAATATTCTGACGGCAAAACCTTGGAGTCTAAGATTGTCCACTTTTCAGACAAACTTGAAGCCCTTATACGTGCAAGAGAGCTGAGTGCGACTCTCGGCAGTAGGTCAACATTCGTCCAGTTCAAAAAGAATTTTGCAGATTTGACTCTGGATCCGCTCCTGGAGCGGATCCGGACTGGCGTGCTTGAGGTTCTTGACTCTTGAACGAGCTGAGAAGGGACAGGCTCTCCGGCGAGTGGGTTATCGTTGCACCCAACCGAGCTAGCAGGCCGGTATCTCCAGAGATGTGCCCATTCTGTCCTGGCGCTCCGGAGATTGACGCACGAAAAGAGGTTCAGATTTTGAGAAATCGCTACCCGCCTCTGTCACTTGATGTCAGTCCAGCGAAAGGAGTGGATTCTGCGCCAGCACGCGGTGTGAGTGAGATAGTTATCGAATCAAGGAAACACGATGATGATCTGGCTTACATGTCAGAGGACCAAGCTCTCATCGTCTTCGATGTCGCACTGAGCAGAATGCGCGAGCTATCTGAGAAGGAGGGAGTTGAATATGTTCACTTCTTCAGGAATCGTGGCGGAAAACAAGGCGTCACGGTCTCGCATCCGCACTCTCAGGTATACGCACTTCCATTTGTCCCAAAAAGGCTGCAACTGGAACAACGGGCATTCCGGTCAAAGGCATGTCCCGTCTGCAGCGTCGAGCTCACGGCTTCTGCAAGATGTGTTTTCTCTGACGTGAACGCGACTGCATATGTTCCATATGCACCTCGGTGGCCCTACGAGGTGCATGTTGTGTCATCGCATACGCCCGAACTATGGGAGATTAGTGAAAAAGAACTGAGCAGTTTCGTGAGAGCCATTCGGTTTTCAATGTTGACTATTGACCGCTTATTTGGCCCGCTAACCCCAGTTACTCTAACTCTGCATAATTCCCCCAAACCACGAGCGAACTTTCATGCGCACGCTGAGTTGATTCCTGCATTTACCGATCGCTCTAGAGTGCGATTCAGCACGGGCCTCGAAAGGAGCGCTGATACGCATTTACTTGACTTGTTGCCGGAAGAGATGGCTGCTACACTTAGAGGTGCGGCAAACTCTTGTCAGGCACAGACATTCAACTCCTGAGACATCGAATTTCGTTGACGATTTTTACTGCGAGGTGGAAGGCAGATTGTTGATTGAGCTTGGCAGCCTTAAGAGGGGAACGCAAAGACGTATATTCGTGTTCGTTACGTGCTAGTTGCGACTCACACATGAGTGAAGGCCAATTTTCAGGGCCCTCTAGCAAGGAAGAGCAAGCTGAGAATTACCCTGTAGATGAGAATCTGAAGCAGCTCGCCGGCAAAACAATTTATAAAACGGAAAAATGGTGGAAGGCAGCGGTTCTAAGTGAGGGCTGGGGAAAAAAAGCCCTTACTGTCTACCTCTGGCAATTCCGAAATGGCGACTGGAAAGTGGTGCAAAAGTACAAGATACATCGCAAGGACGAGTGGGCCAAGGACAAGGAAACCATAGAGGCATTAATTGAAAAACTCTGATCGCTCACTCACGCTTCCCGCAGCGCAACTGGTGCGTTGGCTCGCACGAAGAGTGGAAGGGACGAATCCCTGCCGCCTCCAGAGGTTCTGTGAACTCAGCAGCAATTCATATACTGCTTCTGGTAAACAAAAAACGCAGAGTCGCGAGGCCGCAGTGTAGTAACCCAAAAAAAGTGCGACCCAAACCAAGAAGACTTAAATATGAAGCCGTCGGAAGATTGCCGGCGATAAAAGTGGGCGATCGGGTTTGGAACCTTTTCCCACGCGGAGGCGCACTACATCCCGCTTAGGTCAATTCTAGAAGAGATAAATGCTTCCGAGTTCGGCTTTTTGTTCGCAAAGTTGGTAGGTCGGAGTGTTAAAGTATCTTATTCGGTGGAGGATAGTGGCTCATGTTCAGCCAACGCGAGCAGCATTCATGATTGGTCTGAAGTTTCGCAGAAGATAATGTCACTTTTGGGCGGAAACGCTGCATGTGTGGGATACGTGAGTTATTCAGCCGCATCCATGATGGAAAAGCTGCCATACAAGCCTCCTTCTCCATTCTTTGACGTTGAATTCGCATCTTTTTCCAGCCTTGTCGAGTCAAACACATCTCTGAATCGGTTTGTCGACGACGCGCGCAACGCCACGATAGAGCTACCAGAGTCCAAATTCGTCTCCGATAGTTTGGGTAGAACTGGTTACGAATCCGCGGTGACAAGGGCAAAAAGGTATGTCAGGTCCGGCGATGTCTTTCAGGTCGTCCCCGCTCGAAAAATGCGTTTCAGTACTTCGGGTGACTGGGGTAGTGTGTTTGCAAGATTGGTCGCACTCAATCCGTCTGCCTACATGTATTATCTCAAGTTTGCGGAGAGAAGAATTATTGGTTCTTCACCAGAAACACTTATCGATGTGAGGGGCGAGAGCGCGGCGACTTTCCCGATTGCAGGGACGAGGCAGATAACGGGCGACCAAGAGGAGGATCGAAAACTCAGGCTTGAGCTCTTGGCGAGCGAGAAGGATGCAGCCGAGCACGTCATGTTGGTCGACTTAGCCCGGAACGACTTGGGCAGAGTCTGCAAAATAGGCACGGTTCGTGTGCCCCTTTATCGCAAGGTTATCAGCTACAGCCATGTGCAGCATATAGTGTCCAAGGTAACTGGAAGGCTCCTTGACGGAGTGGATGCCCTGGATGCTTTTCGCTCGGTGTTTCCCGCCGGAACGGTATCAGGAGCACCGAAGATAAGAGCTATGGAAATAATCGATGAACTAGAGCCTTGTGCCCGCGGGCCATATGCTGGAGCCGTGGGTATAGTCAGAGGAACAAGAAGTGCAGATTTCGCCATTAATATACGCTCACTTTCGGCGATTGGGAACGACTGCTATCTTGGTGTTGGCGCGGGAGTCGTTGCTGATTCTGACCCCGAGCAGGAGTTCATGGAAACTCAGCATAAAGCTAACGCGCTGCTCACCGCCTTGAGAGCAAACCCCTTGGCGATTGAGGGGGTTGAATAGATGAGGCTCCTCTTAATAGATAATTACGACTCGTTTGTCTACAACCTCTACCAGGGCCTTAGCATGGCCGGCGCCGAAGTCTGCGTGATCCGAAATGACCGAATCGAGCTAAGGGCTATCCCAGATTACGATGGCTATGTAATTTCCCCGGGTCCAGGTGATCCGCGAGATCCAGCAAGGACAGGTATGGGTCCGGCCATAATCAAAGAGCAATCATTAGAGAAGCCTGTGCTGGGCGTATGCTTGGGCCATCAGGAAATCATCTATTACTTTGGGGGGCAAATTCGTCCGGCCGTGAACCTCAGACACGGCAAGAGTAGCCTGATTGAACACAAAGACGGGTCTCTTTTTGATGGCGTTCCAAGAAGGTTTTATGCTGGCAGGTATCACTCCTTCGTGGGGACACTCGACAAACGTGTTTCAGAGCTGCGCCCTACTGCCACTTGCATTGATGACGGGGAACTGATGGCCGTCGAGCACAGTAAGAGGCCCGTTTACGGAGTGCAATTCCATCCAGAATCTGTGCTGACACCAGTCGGGCAAAGAATACTGAATAACTTCACGAGGGTGTGTAAAAAGTGATACGTGAGGCGCTCGTAACTGTACTTGCAGGTCACGAGCTCAGTCAGGAACAGGTCAATGCTGTTATGGAGGAAATTGTTTCGGGCTCTGCCACACCTGCGCAAATCGGAGGTTTGCTCATTGCTCTCAAGGCGAAACCCGAGACGGGCACAGAAATTGCGAGTTTCTCGCGGTCAATGCGGAAGTACTCCCTCCAGATTCGCGTGGGTTTACCGGGTCCGATCGTTGATACTGCCGGCACTGGTGGTGATGGTACTGGCACGTTTAATGTAAGCACGACTTCCGCAATTTTACTATCTGCTGGTGGCCTGAGGGTGGCAAAGCATGGCAACAGGGCCGTGAGCAGCAAGAGTGGAAGCGCGGACTTGCTGGAAGCGCTTGGAGTTAACATTTTTGCCTCGCCAGAAGTTGTAGAAAGATGCATCATCTCTGCGGGATTCGGCTTCCTCTATGCGCCAGTGTTTCATCCAGCTATGAAAAGCGTCGGAATGATCCGCAGGGAACTTGGGACGAAAACAATTTTTAACCTTCTTGGGCCACTTACGAATCCCGCCGGGGCAACCCATCAGCTGCTCGGTGTGGCGGATGAACGAGCGCTCGGGACTGTATCGGCTGCACTCAGGGAACTAGGTACTAAGAAATCGTATGTGATTTTTGGTATGGAGGGGATGGACGAAGTCTCTGTCTGCGGGCCAACACTAGCCGTTAAAATAGAGGAGAACTCATTTACTCGGCTCAGACTCCAGCCGGAAGATTTTGGTCTGAACCGCATCCCCATTGGCCAACTTAAACAGGGTATCTTTTCGGGGAACGCGTTGTCTGTGTATCGTATTCTTAGCGGCAGGTGCCGTCTGGACGAGCCAATGGTGTCATTGGCGTTGGCGAATACCGGCCTAGGGTTCGAACTCGGCGGGCTTGCTGCCTCAATATCCGAAGGCGTTGAGGTGGCACGTAGTGTCATATCGAGTGGAAGATCAGTCGAAACTTTGCAGAAAGTGGTGGACTCGAGTGAGGGTAATAAACAGAAACTAGAGGAGTTAGAGAAACATGCCTGAATTTCTTGCAGCTGTATGCGCGAGCGTAAGGCAGGATCTTGAAAATGGCTATTATAATGTTGAGAGACGGGTTAGGCGTGAGAGACTCAGTCTTCGGAGCCATATGAGCAAACGTCGACCGGCCATAATTGCAGAATTGAAGGCAAAGTCTCCCTCGCGAGGCCATCTCAGGGAGGCGATTCAACCGGCTCTCGCAAATGAGCTGGTTGCGTCGGGGGCGGCAGGTTTGTCGGTGCTCACTCAGAGGGCGCACTTCGACGGCTCAATATCTCTATTTCAGGAGGTTGCGGAAAGCACGAGATGCCCCCTGCTTTTCAAAGATTTTATAGTGTCTGAGCGTCAGATTGATGCCGCGTTCGCATCTGGCGCAGATATCGTTCTCCTGATTTCTGAGTTATTCCACTTAGGGTTGTCTGACTTGCCTTTGGAGGAAATGGTCGACTATTCTCATGGCTTGGGCCTCGAGACGCTGGTAGAATTTCATTCGCCTTCCTTGATGGACTCTTCTGTAAGCTCTGAGAGTGACTATATCGGGGTAAACAACCGGAATCTTAAGGATCTTTCACTTGATACCAACCACTTTTTCAGAATTGCGCCAAATTTGCCTCGCGACAGATTGGTTGTCGCCGAAAGCGGCTATTCGGAATGCGCAGACATTCTGAGAGACTTTCGAGCGGGTGCAGACGCGTTCCTGATAGGTTCTTCATTAATGGAGTCCCCTCATCCTGGGAGAAAACTTAAGGAGTTGGCCTCGTGTGGTTAAAGTAAAGATTTGCGGACATACGCGAAAATCGGATATAGTCAGTTCTGCGCTTGCAGGTGCCGATGCAGTGGGAGTAGTTCACGGCTTCCCGGATTCACCGAGAGAAGTTTCATCACCCATGCTTGACGAGCTCTTCGCAGCCGTGCCGTTTATGACCCAGTCTGTGCTCGTAACCAACGAAGACGCTCTCGCTCGCCTCGAAAGTCCGCCTACAATGAACCTCCAGCTCCATGCAAGACCCGAAAGGCTTGTGGAGATTCGAGATCGCTACCCCCGTCTCAAAATAATGCCAGTTCTCAGAGTTGGTAGTTCTATGCCCCCTGAGGAAGTCGTTCGGCCATATACGCTATTCGACACCGTCTGTTTAGACACCTATGCAGAAGGAATGCACGGCGGCACGGGCCGCATACACGACTGGCGGCTCTCTAAAGCGATATCGAAAAACTTTTCCTGTGTTGTTCTGTCCGGAGGTCTGAACCCCACCAACGTTCAAGAAGCTATACGCATGGTCGAGCCCTACGGAGTTGACGTGTCAAGTGGCGTTGAGTCGTCTCCAGGTATCAAGGACGCCGAAAAGGTGCGTAAGTTCGTTCAGATGGTGAGACAGATTGACTGAACCCGAACACAAAGCTGGGTGGTTTGGCGAATTCGGTGGGCAGTATGCTCCTGAAACACTAAAGGAGGCACTCGACGAGCTTTGGAGGGCCTACCAGAGGTATAGTGAAGACCGAGAATTCCAATCTACACTTTCGTCGCTTCTTAGAGATTATGCTGGGAGACCAACACCACTCTACTTCGCTTCAAACCTCAGCAAAAAGCTGGGTGGGGCTCAGGTATACCTCAAGCGTGAAGACCTAGTACACGGAGGAGCGCATAAGATGAACAATGCTGTTGGTCAGGCGCTGCTCGCCAAGGTGATGGGAAAGACTAGGATAATTGCTGAGACAGGGGCAGGACAGCACGGCGTTGCTACAGCAATGGCGGCTGCACTCCTTGGAATAAAAGCCGAAATTTACATGGGCACTCATGATATGGCTCGCCAGCGACTGAATGTTTACAGGATGAAGTTGCTCGGCGCTGAAGTGCATCCGGTTGAATCTGGCTCCAAGACCTTGAAGGATGCCATCAACGAGGCACTGCGCGACTGGATTACGAATGTTAGGACCACATATTATCTCCTAGGTTCTGTGGTGGGTCCGCATCCTTATCCCACCATAGTCAGGGACTTGCAGAGCGTAATAGGAAAGGAAATCAGGACACAATCGGAAGAGCAAATTGGTAGACTTCCGGATACCATCGTGGCTTGCGTCGGCGGAGGTAGTAATGCGATGGGTACGTTTGCTCCATTCATTTCAAATACAGAGGTACAGTTAGTGGGCGTCCAGGCTGGGGGACAAGGCCTGGAAAGTGGCATGCATGCAGCTCCACTCATAGCTGGTTTGCCCGGGGTTCTTCAAGGGATGAGGACCATGGTCCTTCAGGATGATTACGGACAGATTCGGACTACTCACAGCATCGCGGCAGGCCTTGATTATTCTGGTGTCGGCCCGCAACATGCCTATCTAAAGGCGACTGGAAGGGCGAAGTATGAAACTGCAACTGACGAGGAAGCTGTGGCTGCTTTCGTGGAACTTTGCAGGCTGGAAGGAATCATTCCGGCTCTTGAGTCGAGCCACGCCTTGGCCTATGTTATCAAGCACGCTGCCGAGGCCTCAAAAGATTCGGTTATGGTTGTCACTCTTTCTGGCAGGGGCGACAAGGACGTCGAAAGCGTCGCAGCTTTTAGAGGCGAAATACTTTGACCAGCTCACGCGCGTTCAGCGATGGCAAAAGAGCGCTGATCGCGTATCTGATGGGTGGCGACCCTAATCCATCGTTCTGTTATGATGCCGCGCTCTCCGTGATTGAGGGGGGCGCAGACGCGCTCGAATTAGGTATCCCTTTTTCCGATCCAATCGCAGACGGCCCAACAATACAAGCTGCATCAGTTCGAGCGCTTTCAGCTGGAACGAAACCAGCAGACGTACTAGAGCTCGCTGGTGAATTAACCAAGAGTGTGAGGGTGCCAATCTATGTTATGACCTACTTGAACCCTATGCTCCGCATGGGCCTTCCGGCATTCGCAAGAGCGGCTTCTAGAAGTGGAGTTACGGGCGTAATAGTACCGGATCTTCCTGTCGAACTATCCGATGAATGGCTGGTTGCGGCTAGGGCTCAATCACTCGAAACTGTCTTCCTGGTTTCTCCGGCAACCTCTTCGAGCAGGATTGATAGAATTGTCGAAAAATGTTCTGGCTTTGTCTACTTGGTATCGGTTTATGGCGTGACCGGTGAACGAAGCTCTCTTCCGGATTATGCCCAAGAATTCGTGAGTCGCGTAAAAAATAGAGTGACCATACCAGTTGCGCTCGGGTTCGGCATTTCAAGACCCGAGACAGTCAAGCAGGCTATCAAGCTGGGAGTTGATGGAGTGATTGTGGGAAGTGCGCTCGTGTCGAGGCTTGCAAATTCGGAGCGTGAGTCGGCCCTAGATGAGCTAAGGTCATATACACGAGAGTTGAAAGCCGCCACGCTCATAGCCTAGGCGTGAAGGTTTAAGGTAAGCTGCTTCTCATAGAGCTGTGCACAGGTTCACGAAAATAGTCTGTACTATTGGTCCTGCCACTTCAAGTGTCAAGGCCATAAAGGAGCTCATACGAGCTGGAATGGATGTAGCTAGATTGAACTTCTCTCATGGTACAGGTGAAGAACAGATTGAGCATATCCGTCTGGTCCGCCGCGTGTCTTCGCAAATGGGGCGAGAAGTAGCCATTCTGCAGGATCTCCCCGGCCCGAAGCTGAGGATAGGAAACATGGGAAATCGGCCAGTCATGTTAAACAAAGGGGCCACGGTAACATTATCCACAGAGGCCCTGACGGGAAGCTCGGATATAATTCCGGTGAGTTTCACCCAACTTCCTCGGATTGTTCATGAGGAATCAAAGATCTACCTTGCGGATGGAACTGTAAGGCTGCGAGTTAATTCGGTAGGACAGAATAGTGTAAAGTGTGAGGTGGAAATGGGAGGATTCGTTGCTACGGGCAAGGGAATCAATATCCCAAGACTGGCATCCAAAGTGCCCGCCCTCACGCAGAAAGACCTGGAACTCATAAAAATCGGAGTCGAGAATTCAGTGGACTATGTCGCAGTGTCATTCGTGAGCACACCAGAGGATATGCATCAGGCTAAGAATGAGATACGCAGAGCAGGCGGCGATGCAAGCGTAATTTCCAAGATTGAGAAAGTTGAAGCTGCCGAACATTACAAAGACATTATTTCGGCTTCAGACGCAGTAATGGTAGCGCGGGGCGACTTGGGAGTCGAACTCGGCCCCGAAAAAGTGCCCATGGTGCAGAAGAAGATTATTCATGAAGCCAATCGCCTAGGTAAGCCGGTGATAACTGCAACCCAGATATTGCTGAACATGCTACACGAACCAACCCCGACTAGGGCAGAAGTGAGTGACATAGCTAACGCAATACTGGACGGCACGGATGCACTCATGCTTTCAGAAGAGACCGCGGTCGGGCCTTACTACAAAGAGGCGGTAGAAACGCTTGCAAGAGTGAGTAAGACGGTCGAGCATGAATTTGGTCGCTCGCTTTACCATCCGGTAGATGGAGAAAACGTTCAGGAGGCGACAGCCGCAGCAGCCTGCCAGGTGGCGGCGGCCACAAAGGCAAAATGTATAGTAGCGTATACCTGGTCCGGCGCCACTGCAAGAGTGGTTTCTAAGAATAGGACGCACATACCAATATGTAGCTTTTCTCCTGTGCAGTCCACAGTACGGCAGCTGTGCCTAGTGTGGGGTGTCGAGTCTCGCCTTATGCCTGAAAGCAGGACCGAAATTTCTCGAGAGGAAGTTGAGAAAAGAGTCCGCCGGTTTGGATTTGCTTCGGACGGAGACAGGGTCGTTGTTGTTGCCGGCTTTCCAACTGGCAGGCCAGGAACCACAAACATGATACGCGTTCAGGATATTGGGGACTCTCGAGCCTCGTAGACTGGCATTGATGCGACACGGGTATAGTCTTTATCCTTTAAGTTCCGTTGGTACATTCGTCAGACATCATGCAATGCGCGTATTGCCATTTCCACGGCGGCATCTAGCTCCGATTCGTTTTCTAC
The DNA here is from genome assembly GCA_021800035.1 of archaeon. GTDB lineage: Archaea > Thermoproteota > Thermoprotei_A > Marsarchaeales > Marsarchaeaceae > JAKAWJ01. The sequence continues at coordinate 31,651 of JAJYZJ010000005.1, read as the reverse complement.
CAGAACTTGAGGATACTGTGTGGCTGATTTTGGTCCCAGTGCCGAAAATCGAATCCTTCCCCCTTCGAATGTGATTTCCCCAAAGTCTCGCATGAAAAAACCCTTAGAATAGACTATTCTGTGCTGCCTAACCTGCTCAAGGACGTCTTTGTCAAGCTCCATCAATCTCGCTCGAAGCTCGGACAGTATTGACTTTTGGTCTGCGTCGAGCTTCCCTATTATACTAGACATTGGATTCACTTCGGTGTCGAATCACAAAGACTTTGTGCAGGGGGATTCTGAGTAGATAAGGGGATTCCAAGCTATGAAGATTGCGGTAGCCGGTGTCTCTGGATTTGTTGGAAGCAGGGTATTGCGAGAGCTATCAAGCTGCGGGTTTGAGGTGGTGGGGCTCCTACGCTCGCAGTCAGGGATTCACAATGTGGTAACTGCCGGGGCGAGGGCTGCTCTCGTAGACTATTCATCCCAGGAGACGCTGGAACAAGCTCTTGCAGGTTGCGATGCACTCTTCCACCTCGTGGGCACGAGTTCACAAACCCTGGATAGTCCTTTCAGCAGTAGTATGATTCAGCCTACCCGGGCGCTAGTAGCCGCTGCAGAGAAGGCTGGGGTCAAGATGCTTGCGTATAACAGCGGTCTCGGAACGAACAAGGGTAGCACGCAATCATATTTCTTGGCCAAAGCGGAGTGTGAGCGTATTATCCAGGGCTTCATGGGAAAGAATCTGATCTTTAGGCCGTCATACATTATTGGAAAGGGGGACGAATTTTCAGGTCTCGTACTTGAGAGGTTGACTAAAGGCGAGGAGATACCTGTCTACGGTAGCGGGCGTTATAGAATCCAGCCAATATCGGTTGACGACGTTGCTTCTATATACGCTAAGAGCTTATCACTAAATTCAGTCTGGAACAGAACATTTGACCTGGTCGGACCAGAAGTAGTTACATTTTCGGAGTTTCTCAAAACTTATGCAGAAGTAGCTGGCAAACCACTTAAGCTAAAACCCATCAATCTGGAATTTGCGCTTCAGGACTCGATGCGCCCGGTTAACGAGAGGCGATACGGTACAGAACTGAGTACAGACGAACTTGACGTGCTGATTTCAGATTTCATATCCAGCCCATCGGAACTTGTCGCCGCTTTTGGCGTCAGGCTCACGCCATTCCGAGACGTCCTGAAAATGATACTCAGAAACAACTGACATCAGAATATTTCAGTGGCTGGATATTTCTGTTCGGGCTAAGAGCCGGGAGAGAAGCATATCGACTAATTCATAGGGACTCCTTCTAACTTCAAAGGCCGACTGCAAAGCCTTTCTGAATTCAGCTCCATTTTCTAACTCTGCTGTAATGATTGAAAGAACTCGCTGCCTGAGCAGGAGATTCACTTCCGCAACGTAGGCCCTCCTTTCCCTCTCGACCTTGCTGCCACTCTTCTCAAGAAAGCTAAAGTGCTCGCGTGTTGTGTCCACGATCTCGGCCACGCCCATCCCGCTCGTCGCGATTGTCTTGATTAGTGGTGGTGTCCACCCGTCCTTCTTCGCTCTGAGCTGAAGGGCGCCCCTCACTTCAGATGCAAGCGTGTCAGCCCCCAACAGGTCGGATTTGTTTATAATAATAATATCCGCGATTTCTGTGACACCAGATTCCAAGAGCTGAACGGAATCCCCCGAAGCCGGCATGATCACGGATATCACTGTGTGAACAGCATTCACAACATCTAGTTCATTCTGGCCCACGCCGGTCGTCTCAATTATGATTACGTCGGAACCAAATACAGAAAGAAGCCTTATCGCATCTCTGGTTGCGCGCGAGATTCCTCCCAGCTGACCCCTCGCACCCATGCTTCTTATGTACACTCCTTCGTCCGTTGCGAGCTCGCTCATCCTCGAGCGGTCTCCTAGGACCGCGCCGCCGGTAAGGGGGCTAGTAGGGTCTATTGCAAGCACACCCACGCTCAAACCTCTCTTTCTGAGCTCAAGGCAAATTGAACGAATGAGAGTGCTTTTACCTACTCCGGGAGCACCAGCCACTCCTACAATTTGAGGGTGGGCGTAAGTCATCTTGGCTAGGAGAAAGGAGATTCGTCCTGCCGCGTCTTCGTCATTCTCTGCCATCGAAATAAGTCTGGAAAGCGCCCGGACATCTTTCCTTGCAGTGCTCTCAAGCAGACTGGTTATTTGGTCAGACATGGCTAGAGCGCGGCACCGGAAGCTACCCGCCTCTTCGCGGCGCCAGCGACCATAGCGACAAGTTCGGGGATTGATGCGCCAGGTCCAAGCACTCCTTTTACGCCGAGATTTAGCAGTGAAGCAGCATCATCATCCGGGATTATCCCCCCCACTACCACTGGGATGTCCGGGGCTCCTGAGACCCGCAAATCCTCAAGCAGTTCTGGGATTATAGTCATATGCGCACCTGATAGGATACTTATCGCGACTATGTCGACATCTTCCTGCACAGCTGCGGCAGCGATCTGCTTTGCAGTCTGTCGCAATCCGAGGTAAATTACTTCCATGCCCGCGTCACTCAAGGCTCTTGCAATCACCTTCACCCCCCTGTCATGGCCATCCAACCCGGGCTTGGCAAGTAATACGCGCAGCTTCGGAGCGGTGCGCCGGTTTTCTATCATGCTCGGTTGGGACATGGCCTTTCCTCTAGAATACGCTCGGCTCGGCATATCCCCCGTAAACTTTTTTGAGCGAGCGGACAATTTCGCCTACAGTAGAATAGCTCTTCACGCACTCAAGGATATAGGGCACAAGGTTCTCATTTGAACCCGCAGCAGCCTCCAGCTGCTTGAGCTTTTCAGCGACCAAGTCGCCGTCCCTTTCAGACCTTAGCTTCTTAACTCTCGCAACCTGTTTCTTCTCTATTTCCGGATCTATCTTAAGGATAGGTATTGGGGTGGGCTCAGAGTCACGGAAACAATTCACTCCCACTTGGAACCTCCTCTTTTCTTCGAGTGACTTCTGGAAGGCGTAGGCGGAGTCAGAAATCTGTCTCTGGAAAAAGCCATTCTTGATGCATTTCACAACCCCCCCGCGTTCGTCAATCTCGTTAATCAACGCCCATGCTCTAGCTTCTATCTCATCAGTCAGCTTCTCTACGAAATATGAGCCACCAAGTGGATCGGCAGTATTTGCGACGTTGGTCTCTAGCGCTAGGATTTGTTGCGTCCTGACCGCCACTTTTGCGGCTTCCTCGGTAGGGAGTGCCAGCGCCTCATCCATCGCGTTCGTGTGGAGGCTCTGTGTGCCACCGAGAACAGCCGCAAGGGCTTCATAGGCCACCCTTACTGCATTGTTCTGGGGCTGTTGAGCAGTGAGAGAAACACCAGCTGTCTGCGTGTGGAATCGAAGCTTCATGGACCTAGGGTCTTTGGCGTGAAATCTGTTTTTCATTAGCCCGTACCACATTCTTCGCGCTGCGCGAAACTTTGCGATTTCTTCGAAGAAGTCGATGTGCGAGTCAAAGAAAAACGACATTCTGGGCGCAAAGGAGTCGATGGGCAGGCCCCTCTTTAGTGCAGCTTCGACATAAGTGATCCCGTCTGCCAGAGTGAATGCGAGTTCCTGTACAGCATTGGCTCCGGCTTCCCGGATATGGTAGCCGCTGACGCTGATGAAGTTGTATTTTGGCATTTTCGCTGCGCAATACTCGAAAGTATCGATGACGAGCTTAATACTGGGCTCTGGGGGGAAGATGTATTCTTTCTGTGCAATATACTCCTTCAATATGTCATTCTGTATAGTCCCACTGAGAGCCGCTTCGGGGACTCCTTGTCTCTCCGCAGCTGCGATATAGAGGGCGAGCAATACAATTGCAGGACCGTTGATTGTCATCGAAACAGAAATCCTGTCTAGCTCTATTCCCTTGAAAAGTTCCTCCATGTCAACCAGCGATGAAACGCTCACACCCTCACGGCCTACTTCCCCGAGCGCCATCTCGTCGTCTGGATCATAGCCCATCAGTGTGGGCATGTCGAAGGCGACGCTAAGACCAGTTTCGCCTTGCGAGAGAAGGTATCTGAACCTTGCGTTAGTCATTTCCGGAGTGCCGAATCCTGAAAACTGCCGTAACGTCCACATCCTTGCGCGATACATGGCAGGATGTATACCCCGGGTGAATGGAGGCTTTCCTGGCTCACCCAATCTGTTTGCGAGGTCATATGTGGACAGGTCAAGCTGGTCGTAGGATTCCTTTACCGGGATATCTGAATGAGTTCCCATGTACCTAGCCGATGCAAGTTCGTTTAATGATACCTGCGGAGCAGGAAATGTAGCTTTTCCCGGTAGATTTGTGTGATTGGCCCCAGACGGTTCTTCTACCACGTTTCCTCAACTTTCCCACATTTGCCCACTAAAAAACCCTGTGATTCGGGAAAATCTCTCAAAACTTACAGATGTTGAGTTACTACTTTGGCCCTGAGGCTTCTAAAGGGTAAGCAAGGCACTTTCAGCGCAGTTCCAATGGCATTTTGGGGCGGCCCAGCCTGCTTTGGGGGCTAACTATGGCAACAGCTTCCATCTTGACTTGGAAGCTGTAATCTAGCGCTTTGTGACTTGTGGAGCGGCGAGTCAACCTTTTACTCGTAACCGATTGAGGGAGCACGGTTTATGCTGCTTTAACCGAAAACTTGCGTCAGCCAGAAAACAAGGCGCAATCTCTCCGCGTGAATACCTTTTACAGGAACTTCCCTGAGCTCGGCCAATCCGCACCGGTTTGTTGAACAATTCCAAATGCATGGTCGAGCTGCTCGCGCGGCCAGCGGACTGCCCTCGGACACAGCCCTAGTGTTCCATTCTCGACCGTAAGTTAGCCGCGTAATGGCCCACGTCTCTGCTTTACGCACTCCGTCATAGGGCTCGAGCCGAGAAGGGAAGGCCGAAGTAGGGGGTGATGTGGTCGATCTTCCTTTTCGCTTAGCTCCTTTGTCCATTGATTTAGAGCACGTATGCGGATTCAAGGGGCGAGTATTCGGGTAGCCACTTGGCACAAAATGGTCAATTCGTATCATGGGCCACACACGTAGCTAAGTGGCACGATGTCGAGCGCCGTTTGGCCGAGCTGTGCAGGTGACCGAAAAGCCCTGCGTGACGTTTGTGCTGACCACTATGGAGACCACATTTTGTAGAAGGGGCTAGAACGTCAGTATGCCATGAAAACCATTAAAAGGAGTTTTCAAAGCATAGCCTGACCAAGTTGGAGGAATTTGACGTAATAGTTGTGGGTGCGGGCCCCGCGGGAGCCGCGGCTGCCCTCGCGGCGGCTAGGGCAGGAGTGGGTGTATTACTTTTGGAACGTGGTCAGAAGCCTGGAACGAAGACGGTTTCCGGTGGATTGCTTTACACTCACGTGATGAACAGGTATTTTCCCGACTTCGGATCGCAGGAGAGTCCAGTTGAGAGGTATATAGATCGTTACGTTCTCGGGTTGTTGGATGAGCAAAGAAGCACATGCGTGGATTTCTTTGATCCCGGCATGTCTCGATCTCCCTATAACTGTGCTTCGGTCCTCAGGTCTAAGCTCGACCCTTGGCTCGTCTCCAAAGCAGAGTCCGCAGGAGCCACTGTAGCCCTAGGTGTTAGGGTTGATGGGCTCATCCGTTCGCAAGGCAAGATTTCCGGTGTAATGTCCAGCGGAGATGAATTTCGTTCTAAGGTCGTAATACAATGCGATGGATTCAACTCGCTGCTCTCAAGGGATATTGGTTTGCACGATGAGTGGCAGGGAAAAACCGTTGGAATCGGTATCAAAGAAGTGATAAGGCTTTCTGAGGAGGAAATCTCTCGGCGATTCAGGCTTTCTGGTCGTTCGGGGGTTGAGTATACTCTACTCGGCCTACCAAAGGGAGTGGAGGGAGGAGGATTCCTCTATACGAATAGTGATAGTCTTTCTTTAGGTCTCATATTGAATATGGAGGATGCAGTATTGAAGGGGGTTGAGATTTCCGAGGCGATTGAACTATTCAAATCGCACCCCCTGATTTCTGGCCTCGTAGAAGGAGGGACGGTTGAGGAGTATAGCACTTGCCTAGTCGCTGAAGGAGGGTTCGAGAGCATGCCGCCCCTTTACGCCGGAGGATATCTTGTTGCAGGTTCTGCTGCGGCAATGGTACTCAACACTGGCTTCAACCTTCGGGGGATGGATTTTGCAGTAGGTTCTGGTTCAGTCGCAGGAGAGCTTGCGGCTGAGGCTGTAAAAGCCAAAAATACCTCGTCTGCCTTCATGTCAAATTATCTGACGAGACTAAAGCAAAGCTTTGTACTCACCGACCTTCTAAGCTACAAAGGTTATTCAAAATTCTTCAGAAACACTCGCCTTTATTCTGTCTATCCTGAAATTATGAATGGCTTTCTCCACGACGCTTACTTTGTAGATGGCAGAAAGAAGAACCATTTGTTAGGACTGGCAAGAAAGTCAATAAAGGGTAAAGTATCGACGATGAGAATGATTGCAGACCTCTTTAGTTTGATAAGAAATATCTGAGAATTCCTGGGCGGAAGCCGACAGGGCAATAACACAGCATCCTTGTCTACAAGCAAGAACGTCCGTCTCCTCCCTTGTCGCTTTTATGGCTCGATCGGTCTAGTGCGCATCGCCGTAGTGAGCAAAACTTAAAACAAAACAAGGCTTGTACTCATGAAGCCCCGTCGTCTAGTGGCCAAGGATAGGGGACTCTGGATCCTCTGACGCCGGTCCGAATCCGGCCGGGGCTATCTCGCTTTTCGTCGCTCGAAATTGACGGGACGAGCTTTGCATGCGACTGGCGCTCCTTGCCCCGGAGAATACCGATTCTAGCGGGAGACGCCGTCAGGTGAAAGAGGTAGGTATTCACGTGTTTGTTGGCCCAAGCGCAGTGTGCACCGTACACTAAAAGCCGTTAAATAGCCCGCAGCAGGTAAGCATAGCCGCACAAGCTGGTAGATGCGATAAGTTCATGCCGAGAAGAGAGAAGGTTGAAGAGTCAAATGGTGCGGAGCCCGAGCTCCACGATGAGGAAGACGTTGTCTCCGGTAACAGCTCCCTCGAGGAAAAGCTCACTGAACTTCCCGGAGTGGGTAATGCGACAGCCGCTAAGCTCGTTGAACATGGTTACAAGACCTATGAATCGATAGCTGTTGCTAATGCAACTGAACTAGCCGGTATTACAGGGCTTCCGCAGACGTTGTCGCAGAAAATCATAAACTCGGCGAGAGCCGAGCTCAAGTTCACAATCAAGACCGCCTACGAGCTCGAACAGGAAATGAAGGATATAAAGAGAATCACGACAGGTAGTAAGAATCTGGACAAGCTGCTTGGAGGAGGAGTAGAAACCAAGTCGGCAACCGAGTTTTTCGGTGAATATGGCGCAGGAAAAACGCAGATAGCGTTCCAGCTTTCAGTAAACGCTCAACTGCCCGTAGAGAAGGGTGGGCTTGGGGGCACCAGCTTTTATGTAGACACTGAAGGTACCTTTGTTCCCGCGAGAGTAAGAGGAATCGCTGAAGCGTCTTCGCTTGACCCCGAAAAAGCGCTCCAGAATGTATTCTGGATCCGCGCTCTGAATAGTGACCACCAGATAGCAATACTTGAAGGGGCCAAGGATTTTATTCAGGAGCACAACGTCAAGTTGATTGTCATAGATAGCGTTACGAGCTTCTTTAGGTCAGAATATCCCGGTAGGGAGAACTTGGCCCCACGCCAGCAGAAGCTCAACATCCATCTGCACAGTCTGATAAGGCTGGCCGAGATTTACAATCTGGCGGTTGTGGTCACAAATCAGGTGATGGCTACACCTGATATGTTTTATGGCGACCCAACAAGGGCGGTAGGAGGGAACGTGCTCGGCCACGCTCCCAATAACAGAATATATCTTCGAAAGAGCAAAGGTCAAAAGAGGATTGCGAGGCTGGTGGACAGCTCTTACCTTGAGCCGGGTGAAGCAGTTTTTGAGATCACGGGTCAGGGCATAAGGGATCCTCCAGAGTAACCAACGCGTAAGCAGCTCTTCCTTGCAACTTCGATAACTGTTTCGTGACCAGCTCCAATTATTTTGCTAGTTTTCACATGGTATTCCGCAACTCTAGAGCCAGTCTTCAATGCGGGTCTGGCGAGGTCCTCTCTCTGAGAGGGAAGAAAGGCGGAGTCCAACTTTTCGAATCGGCAGGTGGTAGTCTATTCTGTCGAGCAGAGTCTCAACCCCTGAGACAATGGACTCGTGGTCGACCTTCGGATTATTGAACGAAATGTCACGCGTTACTACTTTGAAGTCGCTATATACCACCTTTACTCCTACGGTCCTGTAAGAGAGTCCCAGTTCACCGAGCCTGAGATAGAGCTCTGGCACCATCTTTGAAATGGCGGACTTGATAATTCTTGCATCCTGCGTTTCCTGATCAAGAGTGTGTTCAGTACTTATAGACTTGTAATCGCTGTTTCTGGAAACCCTTTCATCGTCTTCGCCGTTTGCCACCTTCCACATCCAAAGTCCCGTCTTGCCGAACCGGTCAACTAGTTTGAACACCGATGTTGTTGCGAGCTCACCCAGAGTAGTTATATGCATCTCCGAAAGCGCTTTCTGGGTCTTGGGTCCAATCCCGGCAACACGGCTGACTTCCAGAGGAGCAAGTATGCTTGCAAGTTCATCAGGGGGCCATATCGTAAGACCGTCTGGTTTCTTCGCATCCGAAGCCATCTTTGCGCTGGCTTTGGTCGGAGCGATTCCGACACTGCACACAAGTCCTACCTTGTTCTTTACGGCTGCCTTAATCGACCGACCTAGGTCCTCCATCGATTCATACTCTACAGCTCTCCTCGTAGAATCTAGGTATGCTTCGTCTATACTTGCCTGTTCCAGAACGTCGGCATACGCTACTAGGGTATTCATCACTTCTGATGAAATCCTTTCATATAATTCGAAGTTTGTTCTCTTGTAGATTCCGTGCGGGCAGAGCTGTAGCGCACGCGAATATGACATTCCGGACCTGACGCCAAACTGTCTGGCTTCGTAAGAACAAGAGGCAACCGCACCCCGTGTGATTCTTTCCCCGTCTTCAGGGCTCATCACGACTATCACCGGCTTCCCCAGGAGTTCTGGATTCACCAGCTGTTCACAAGAAGGGTAAAAAGCATTCATGTCGACGTGGACGATCACTCTGCCCTTCCATGACGCCAACGCAAGCCAGATGTTAAGCACTGGCTCGCAATTTAGGGTGACGAACGAGTGGCTTTCCGCCTACATCGGCCTATTGCGGGAGTGCGCAATCATGGCCTCATAGTCTTATACGTACTGCTGGGCCTCGATTGCTCAACTCCACTCATCAGGCCAGGTCAAAGAGCCTCGCTGCGTTCTTATACAGTATTTTTTCCTTGACTTCGGGCTTCAGTTCTATCATGTCGAACTCCGATTTCCAGCGTAACGGGTTGACAAAAGGATAGTCACTGCCGAAAAGAATCTTGTCCTGCAAGAGCGAATTTGCGTACTTCCATAGCTCTTGCGGTATGTATTTGGGGCTCCAGCCAGAAAGGTCTAGATAGACGTTCGCCTTTTGTAATGAGATGGCGATGGCCTCTTCAGTCCAGGGCCAGCCGAAGTGGGCCATGACAAATTTGACCTCCGGAAATTTAGCTGCTACCTCGTCGATGTAGATTGGCCGTGAGTACTCTATTTTCATGCCACCACCGCCTTTGAGCCCTCCTCCGATTCCAGAGGTTCCCGTGTGCACTACGACCACGCCCCTGCTGTCGCTGAGCAACTCGTAGACTGGTTGCAGCCTTTCGTCTGAGGGATAACACTCCTGAAGCGTAGGGTGTATCTTCAGTCCCTCAAGTTGGTCGTCCAGAGCTTTCCTCATAGTCGCAGAAGGGTCCCTGTCTGGGTTGACTGCAGCGAAACCCACTGCCATTTCGCTTTGCGCAAGATATTTCGCACTGATTTCATTAGCTCTGTTTGCGTCGAAACCTGACCTAGGTACAGGGAGCAAAGCATAACCAGTCACCCCAGCGGCACGAAGTTCATCCTCAACTTGGGATAGGGCCTGCTTGACAACCTTTGCCCGAAAATACGCTGCAGACGCCTCAACTATGTGATTTCCCATGACGGAGTACATCTGGTCGTCGGGGACGTGCACGTGCAAGTCAAACAATTTTGATCGATTTCCAGCTGCTTGCGAGAGTAACATAAGAACTCCTTTGTCATTGAATTGAGAATTGAGAACTGAGAATTGAGATGTAACGCCAACTCAAAAGCTAAATATTCAGGCATTCAGCACGATGTCGAATGTACTGGCTCCAGCTCGTTTCGCTTTATGTGCACATATTCAGCGCAATAGTATTCGTCGGTGGCTCTTACTTTATCTGGTTCGCACTCATTCCATCACTGAGGGGCAGCTCTCTTCCTCCTGAGGCTGTATCTCAAGCAATGATTTTGGCCAGTCGCCGATTCGCTAGGATATCAAACATATCGCTATTAGTGCTTGTGATCACTGGAGCATATAATCTGTCTTGGTATTATCCAACTCCTGTCCACGGATTGTTAAGGAATCTTATCGTCTCTAAGGTTATACTAGTTGGAGCTATGATACTCGGAGTATACGCCAATAACTTGATTCTCGGAAGGCGCATTTCGAGAACTGCTACCTTATTGCGAGGTTCGTCTCAAGCTGATGATGAACGTAAGAGACTGGAAGCTCTCCTCGCAAATCTGAGGCGTTTTTCAAGAAGTCTTTCTTTGATAAACTTGGGCCTCATGGCGATGGTTGTTCTCTTTGCTGTTATGATGCAGTATCCACCATAGGTGGAATCCTGGCAGTATGGAGAAGATGCCACTTCAGACTCTCCTTCAGATAGTGAGGCCTTACGGCATGTGCGTAAGATGACAGTAGAACCAATTCTGTGGGCATTCAAAGAAAGAAGACTAACTTGCACGGGACCTTTTTGAGGAAGCTGGCTCCAACCGCACAACGCGATTCCGGCTTATTCTCGGGCTTGCCGCTCTCGTTAGTGGTTCCTTTTGACCAAAGCGAAAGACATGGGCACAAGAGCCGCCATAGTGGTGGCTGCTTTATGTCGCCTTTATGCTCCCAAAAGTCGTCACATAGCTTTTCTGTGTGGAAGGTTGCTAGCTCAAGCGCAATGCTATCCTGATAAGGATGAAGGCGATTGGAAACGCATAGAATCCGAGTAGTTGCAGGGCACCCAGTATCGTGAGAAGCGGGGACGAGCCAAACTGGTCTAGGGCGGCGGCATGAGCAGGTATTATGAGGGAGACAATGACCGAAAGAACGCCAAGTGCGGTCGAAAGATTCAGCGCTACTGACGAGCCACGCTGGACAAACCAGGACAGAGTGACAAGGACACACACCGTGAGCACGGTGACAGCGGACAGGCTCAAAGGCACGAGTGAGTACATCCAAAGGAGATAGCCTCCCGCACCAAGACAAATCGCCGAGCCAAGGAGAAACACCGAAAGAAGGTTAAAGAGAGAATGCTGGTGTAGACTCGCCCAACTCGGCACTTGAAATTGCCTACGCGGTCAACCTTTCATCGCGAGGCCCTAGTGCGGCCCTGCCTCGCAGGACTAAAGGCGTTCAGTGGCTGCAGGCCCGCGGAGTTCCAGGCTTTGCAGTGGTCCTGAACGACTGACCACAGCCGCAACTTTGGACCGCGTTTGGGTTTTCTATTTTAAAGCCGGATGACTGCAAAGACTCCACATAATCTACGGTTGAGCCATGCAAATACTCGGCAGAATATTTGTCCACCAGCACCTTTACCCCTTTATCCTCAACTACGATGTCGTCCGGGGTTGGGCTCTTCTCGACGCTCATGCCATAAGAGAAGCCGGAGCAGCCTCCACCGCGCACGAAAATTCTCAAAGAGTGGTCCGATTTGTTGCTTTGCTTCAGTATTTCGGCCACGCGCTTTGCCGCCGCCTCTGTCAGTTCAACCGTGCGTTCTTCCTGAAGTGCTGCCAAACCCTTTCAGCAAGTATAAGGACGTGGTTTGTTATAAGTGTTGCAGGGGAACTCGTTCGGGGCCGCGCGCCCCAAAAAAGAAATTAGTCGAAATCGTTGATGGGATGTCGGTTGTATCCGTGCAAGTGTGGAGATGTCAACGGCAAACTGTGGCTCAATCCTCTGAAGCGTCGGATGCAACCAGTGGCACGGAAACTTCCACGTTCCTGTGGGGCGTAGGAAATATTTCCTTGCCATAGCTTTCTTCCTCCTTCGTATCTGAAAGTTGAATCGGAGTGTACCACATTTCATGTCGATTATACCCGGACAATTCGAACTCTTTGGTCATGGTTATAGCGTAGCGGGGGCAGTAATCGACACAAAGCCCGCAGAAGGAGCAGGTGGCCATATCAACGCTAGGGAACTCCTTGCCTGTCTCCGTCCTAACCATCTCGATACTGGAGTCGATGCACACTCTAGCGCAAATGGAGCAGCCAGTGCACAGGTCCATATCGAGTCTGTGCCTTCCCATGAACCTCTCTGACGGGTTCAGCCTCACCTTGGGATATTCGACTGTAACTGGTTTCCTTGCTAGCTGTTTTATCGTAACCATGAAGGGGATAAAGAACGCCTCAAGGGGATTGACATCGTCTGGTCGCTCATATACCGACATGCCGATCTTTGACTCTACCTCTGGTGGCATAGAGCGCTGCTTCTTCCGCGCGGCTATCTTCGAGAGCGTCTTTATTTTTACTTTATCCGGAAGCCTGAGAATTACCCCGTCGGCCAGTGCCTGTTCAATGAATTTCCTGCCGACCTCTGTTCTTACGATGACTACGTTTGTCCCTTCTTTTGGATTTCCAATCGCACCTACCGTAATATCGCTCCATTCCCCTGTAAGATCGTGGCAAGTCCAACAGCTATCCCAAGTATACTTTGAGAACTCCTCCAAATCCGCTCCCATGTTTTCGCCCCTGTCGTTGACGATTACCATCTTTCCCTTCTTGATGTCAATTTTTTTGATGTGTTCAGGGGCGGTCTTTGCAATTTCCACAACGTGCTCCATGAACTCTTCGCGGTAATAGCTCTCATAACAGAATAGTCCGATTTTTAGCGCGATTTTTCCTCTATACTTCGGAATTCGCTCTACCCATCTTGCGGTAGCAATTCCGCACGGTACGTCGACAACCGCCAACTTGGACAGGTGCAAGTCTGTTATCGCTTTGGTAACCTGAGGAAAGAGTGGCACGAGCCAATAGGTGCTCGAGCCGTATTTTGGGACCTCATCCGGTGAAGTGACGATCTTGGGCTCAGTGACCCAATTCTCGTCTCTGTCCACGAGCACCGCCCCGTCAATGATTCCCTTTTTCAATGCATACTGGACAAGACCAGTAGTTACTCCGCCGTCCTGCACCCGTTCGCCTTTGCTTGGATCAGTAGCTACGAAGATATCAATGTATTCGCCGATGGGTTTCTCTATCGGTCCTTCCCACTTGTTAATACCTGTGCATACCCACGTGCACAGCGAACAAGTTATGCACTTGCCGGTGTTTACGGGTACACCCGAGTCTACATGGTCTATATCAAGCACGTTTACGGGACAGACTGCAACGCAGGCGCCACATCTGCAGCACGTACCCTTGTCGGTCACGTTATACTTGAGCTCGCCAAACCCCAGAGAATCCTTTGGCAAAGTCACGAGTCGCATCCTGTCTTCGAAGCCCAGCTTCGGAAACTGTTGCGGTTCGGGCTTCTTTTCAGTGGACTCGGATGCCAATACACGCCACCAATGAAATTTGTGTCAAATCGCTGTAATAAGTGTTCCGACAACCCCCCGTATTGACATAACGTTGGAGAGCATCGGCTAGTGCCAGCTGGCTCTTAGTTTTGAAAGGACTTCAATGGAACCAGTCCAGATTTTAATGGAATATGTGAGCATACCTGAAGGCGTTACAGCTGATGTTCGAGTGGCATCTACTAAATGCCAGTTTCAAATTGGTTCGGTTCGAGGCCGTCGAGTTTATCTCAGCAATCGACTTCTGCAGGATTTCGGGCTCACTTAGGTTGGCGGCAGCTCGACCATAGCAACACAACTGTCATGCAGAATTTAAATAGATGACCTATGCTTGGTTAAGTAAACCCCCACGAGGAAATAAATTTGACAACCACGTTAGAGAGAGAAACAAGGCCGATTCAGCCGAAAAGGGTTAACGAGATTAGGGTGATGGTTGGGGGACAGGGAGGGGACGGTACATTAACAGTAATCAGTCTTCTGGCCAGGTGCCTTAAGCTGATTGGGCTGCACACCTACGACGCGCGTAATGTTCTCTCCAGAATTCGGGGTGGACATGCGGACGGTGTTCTGAGAGGGTCTGTGAATAGGGTGCTGTGCTCCGGAGATGCGCTGGACGCGCTCGTCGCATTCGACGAGGAAGCCGTTGAGGTCGGCTCTCCGCTGTTAGAGGCGGACGGTGTTGTAATCTTTGACTCCTCAAGGGGTCCGCTTAAAAAGCAGCTGCCTCCCCGCGTTCAGGTCTATCAATCCAAGCTTTCAGACTTGGCGGGCACTCAACTAAAGAAGACGCTTCTTAAAAACACAATCAGTTTCGCGATACTCTCTCGCGCGCTCGGCCTGAAGCAGGAGCTTGTGGAACGAGTAGTGAAGGAGCGCTACCAGCGTAAGGGTGGCGAGGTCCTTGAGGGCAACATGGCCGCGCTGCAGATTGGATTCCGGCTCGCGGACGAGATTGGGGTTGCGGCTCATTACTCAATGCCGGAGGGCGCTGAGAATGACAGCCTTCAGGTTGTGGGCGATGAAGCCATCGGCATCGGCTTCATCGTGGGTGGAGGAAGATTCTATGCGGGCTACCCGATAACTCCGGCGAGCGAAGTTCTTGATTACCTAAGTGTCAATCTCCCGAAGTTTGGGGGGGCGGCAGTTCAGGCAGAAGACGAGATTTCGGCTATAAACATGGCAATCGGCGCTGCTGTTGCAGGTGTGCGATCCATGACGGCCACGTCGGGACCCGGTCAAGACCTTATGACTGAGGGATTGGGTCAAGCCGCCGAAGCCGAAATCCCGGTAGTGATAGTCGACGTCCAGCGTTCGGGACCTAGCACCGGCATGCCAACGAAGCATGAGCAATCTGACCTCAATCACGTAGTTTTTGCTGGCCATGGCGACTTTCCACGTCTAGTGATAGCGCCAGCCGATGTGACCGACTGTTTCTATCTCACGGTCGATGCTCTAAACCTTGCAGAGAAGTATCAGATGCCTGTTTTCATTCTGATTGATCAGGCGCTGGCTCAGAACTCGCAGTCAGTACCCCCATTTGATCTGAGCAAGGTACGCGTAGAGCGTGGGAAGCTGCTTTCCCAGACTGAGCTCGATTCATTACCTGTGTATAAGAGGTATGAGTTTTCTTCCGACGGCGTTTCAAGGCGAACTATACCCGGGATGTCAGGTGGCTTCTCGCAGATCACTGGCAATGAACACAACGAGTGGGGGATGGTATCCGTTAATACAGAAAACCGAGAAAAGATGATGCGCAAGCGAATGCTGAAGGCGGAACTTGCGAAGACCGAGATGCCTCGAGGCAGGTTCTACGGCAGCCCGGACGCGAAAATAGGATTCGTTTCGTTTGGGTCGAACGTGGGCCCGATCCTAGAGGCCATGGACATCCTTGCCACGAAAAATGTGCCCACAAAGTTTCTGCTAGTGCGTTCATTGCATCCTCTACACGAAGACGAACTGGTTCAGTTTCTGGACAGCGTAGACACGGCATTCGTCGTCGAGTGCAACCTTTCAGGGCAGTTGGCAGGGCTCATAAGAAGAGAAGTGGGGTTCGCGAATAAGATATTTGGAATAAACCGGTTTGATGGGCACAGTTTCAGGCCCAGCGAAATTGCCCAAAGGGTGCTTGAAGAATTGGGGCCAAAGACTGGAGGCAATTCGCGAAATGCCTGAGACATTCCCCGTAGCCACGCCAATATGGTGTCCGGGTTGTGGTGACTTTGGAGTTCTGGCAGCACTTAAGAAGGCTCTTGCGGAACTAAGGATTCCGCCCAAGGACACAATCATCGTGGGAGGAATCGGTTGCTCTGGACATATCCATAATGATATTCAAGTCTACGGCTACCACTCCCTCCACGGGAGGTTGCTTACAACGGCGACGGCAGTCAAGCTTGCCAATCCACGTCTGACCGTTATTGCTGCTGGAGGGGACGGCGACGGATACGCAATAGGTGGAAACCACTTCCTGCATGCCTTAAGACGAAATCCGAGTATAGTTTACCTGGTGATGAATAACGGCACCTATGGCTTGACCAAGGGTCAACCTTCGCCCACGGCGCAGATAGGTTTTGAAGGCACAAAGGAGATACCATTTGAGCCAGTGCTCATGGCACTGTCGCTTCGCTCTTCGACTTTCGTCGCGAGAGGTTTTTCGGGCAACCAGACCCAGCTTGTGCGATTGATTAAGGAGGCAATAGAGCACGAGTCTCAAGGCAAAGGATTCGCTTTCTTGGACGTTCTTAGTCCATGTGTCACGTACAACGACACTTACGCAGAGTGGAGGAAAGCGGTCGTGGATCTCAACGCAGACCCAGATTTCGACAATACTAATAGATCAAAGTCGTTCCAGCATATCCTCGAAACCATTGTGTCTGGAAGGATTCCTACTGGTTTGCTCTACAGGGGGGAAGGCGCCTCGTTTGAGCGGAATGTCCTGCTCCCGGGGTCCGAACCGATGGCCCTGCAGGACATTAGTCCGGAAAAGAACCTAGAGTCGTACAAGAAACTCCTGCGGAAATTTGCTTAGAAACGGAAGTTACAAAATTTCGCGGAAAGTAGACACCCGACCTGTGAAGTCGAGGAATACTTTCGGAATGCCTCGCGTTCAAAAGGCTAGCAGGGAACTCCAGCTCATGAGATGGCTGCGCGCAAATCCCTTCGTTTTCTGCTGAAAGTAATTTCTGCACGGGCGCTAAATCGTTTGGGCGGAGTATACCTCCGGTGCATATCATGCAGAGAGGAATGGTTCTGGTCTTCTTCGCAGCTCTTGGTTACGCTGCAGGACTAGCAGTCTTCTTGGCAGCGGGTTACTTTTCAGCGTTCTACCCCAATATCTTTGCGCTGCTGACATCCTCGTGGTTCCTTGCAGGTTCGATTGGGATGATCCTGTCGATTGGACTGCTTGGCATTCTTTCAGCGGTGACTCGTCCAGCAAGATATTAGGCAGAGCCTTGTTTGGATAAAACCTGAGTGGACTGCAGTTCCTCTTCCCCTTTTTCTGTTAGTTCACAGAACGAAATCCCGGCCTTTACAAACTTGCGTACGTAGCCCAGTCGCACCAATTTGGAGAATACCTCCTGTGATTTTTGTCCGAGATCAAGAGCTTGTATTGCGCTCTCCAGTTCAACTGTCCCGTAACCCTGTATGTATTTCATGGTGGCCACGACCGCCTTGAGACTCTGCCGGTCGAACACTACCGCAAGGTAGGATTTCGATAGTTCAGGAACTTCTAAAGTGGGTGAAGTTTCGGAAAGTCTTTTGCGATAGTCCTCGGCACTTGCGCTTTCTCCTTGGACTGACAGGGCAAATTCTTCAAGGCTGCTGGGTTTGAGCGCCCTGATACCTTCTGGACTCTTGTTGCGGATTTCTGAGACCTGTTCTTTTGGAAAGTAATCGTAAAGTGATCTATAGAAGGCTTGGTCGGGTTTTATCATCACTATCGTTTCGGCTTCTCTCACAAATGATTTTGCGAAACGGCGTGAGGCCAAAAGAATGCACAACTTCTGGTTCACCCGAACGTCGATTAGCATGCGATGCAGCACATCATCCGCAAACATCTCGCCGTCAACCAGTGCAACGCAGCCGAGTCTCTCAAACCAGTCGGCGACCACGTATGCCACAAACATACGAGCGGATTCAGTAGATACGGAGCTTATGTCCACCAATATATCACGGGAGAGGATAGCCGACAGGTCGACACGCGGTTCGGCAACAAGTCCCCTCCAGGTCCCATCAGTTACGAGGCTCTCTGCGAAGACAAGAACTCTATCCCTAAGCGCACCGGAATACTTTTCTGAATTGAGCTCCGCCTGAAGAATATTGCGAAGTGCGAATGGGTCGAGGCTTGTGTCGCTCTCTTTTGCCTTTGCAAGAACAGAAGAGAGGAATGTCGTGGCTTCCGGACCCATCTGGTAGCAGACTTTTGCCACGTCAGCCAAGAAGCCATAGGAAGATTTGTCGGCAAACAGCTTCACTCCAAAATTCTGGGAGAAGCTGAACACAGCGGGCTTTTGCCCCGCCTTTTCACAAATTCCAAGGTAGGCCAATTCATTTGTTTGGTTGTCCGAAATGAATGCTTTGACTCCCCGTGACCTCAACGACTCTGCCATTGCAGCATCGAAATTATCGGGTGGGTAGATGATGCACATGGGGTATCCTTCTCGAGCAACAATTGACCTTTCTCCTTCAGACTTGCCAGAAATAACGTCTCTTCTCGCTAGCGGAATCACAGAGTACCCTTTTGAAACAAGTATGGAAACCACACTCTGGGATGCGAAGGATAGTTCCTTCTTTGCGTCGCCCTTTCCTCTTATTGTGTCCTTGGCCAGAACGACATCATAGGCGGTTCCTCCGTATTCTCCTTTTTTGTAGGTTGCTGTGGCCTTAACACCGATCTCTTCAGCTACCTGCAGGATTGCACCTATTTCTCTTTCAGGAGCATTCGTCCTGAATGCTGTAGATACTCCCTCTCCTGTAGCAATAATTGGAATCCTGAGTTTCAAGCCTCTACTTCTTGAGAGGCGTAGGCCTATGTAGGCCGCAGGGACAATGAACGCAAAAATAATTCCTGCGACTACATTTGCCTCCGCTACGAGTCCGACTGCAGCCAGGTACAAGATAACAATAAACAGGTATGCAAACATCCTCAACCGATCCAATTCTATAAAATCCTCCGACAAATTTTTAGGGAATAATCATAGTGCAAACCAGATTCTCTAGGTCTCGTACTGTCGCAATGATTGAGAAACATGCTTACGGAGCAACGTGAGGCTAGCAACGGATTATTCTTGCATGGCAGCGCATAAATATTCTGGGAGTCGCTGATCTTAATTGCGTATTGCCTGCGGCGCGGACCTTGATGTGGCGCAAAGATTATTGGTTGATCCCTTGCGAGCCTCTCTTCCTCAAGAGTGGAGGAAGTGTGGCAGGGCGGCACGTCCAACTAGTTCAACCCGGAAAGCTGGGACAGCGCAATAAAGATTGCTTCCTCAGATCGAATTGTTTCCACGCCTTGATAATGCATCAGGCAAACGCGCTTGTCGAAGCTTACCGAGCATATCGCGGAAGGATCGTCTCTCTGATTTCCTACAAAAATCGCGATCCACCTGTTCTCGTTTCTTGGCAGTTCTGACCAGTGCCCCGAGCCATGCCGCGTTAGTTCCACTTTGTACCAATTGGGGTCAACCCATGAGAGGTCATTGGTCGGAACCATCCTTAACTCCGTTCCCAGATACATCCCTCTTGGCGTCGTAATTATTTTGGCTCTGGGACGATGGTTTGAATGCGATTTTGGACTAATGACTTGAACGATGACGCGAGTACCAGCTCTGATTTGGTCCGCGCCTGTGAGTTCGCAATAATCGCGTAGACCTACGTCCACAAGCGTCCGATTGGAATCTGCTGAAACAACAATACCCGCTCGCACTTCTCCTAAGGCTGGTTCACTATCAAATTTTACTTGGTGCAAAGGCGTCTTAATGGGTGGCGCAATGCCAACGTACCTCAGTGTATCACTGAGCTTGATGTGTTTTTTCAGATAAGGTGGTAGCAGCAGGTAATCTGCAATTTCTTTGACTTCGTCTCGAGTCGCACGTTCTCCTATATCATCGAGCAAGTAGAGCGTAGGGATTCTGAAGATGCCACAGGTGCGGAGAATGCTGGCCACCCGAAGCGTTTTCTCTCTGAGGTGAGCGCCGAACCAGACCGAAGAAAGCGGGATGACGCAGACGGTCTTGGAGAGCGGGATCATATGTTGTGCGGGCAATAGAGCTTTCTCGCTATCTGCCGGCTCAGTTCCACTTGGATAGAGTGTGCTAAGGGGTTTGTCAGGCTGCAATAGTTCTTTCGCTCACAAGTCTTTTGGCATTGTAATAGAGAGTATTTTGCGCATACCCAGCAAATCTGCCAAAATGACTACGCATTGCCAACGTAACGCGCCGGTAAAGTTGAGGGCTGACTGTTTTACTTTCGTCGAGCAAGCGTCTTACATCTGACTTTTCTAACAGGCGGTAATACCTTCTTGAGACGACGCGCCGAATCCAGATATCCATCGGGAAGGCTTCGAGCTTGTCGAGCGAAAGAAGTGAAATACAGTCTGCGACCTTGGGTCCAATCCCGGGCAATTCCACAAGCTGGGCAACCGCATCTTTGTAATTAGCCTTCTTCAGGTCCTTAAAGTCTAGGGCACCTTGGTATACTATCGACGCAAAATCTCTCACAAATTTTGCTCTGTAACCCAAACCACAGGTTTCCAGTTGATGCACTGATGCTGAAGAAAGCGAACGAGGAGAAGGAAATTTGTAAATCTGACCGTATGGCGTTTCTACCGCAACTCCGAACATTCTGTTTAGGCTGAGCACCATATTCGAAATCCGCTTTGCGTTGTTATTGGTCGAGCACAGGAACATGAGTGTGCATTGCCAGGGGTCCTGAGAGGTTAGTGCGATGTCGGCTTTTGCGGCCAGTAGAGTGTCAATTAATGGGTCGTTTCTGATATCTTGGTTGATGTCTTCCAGATTGTCCTTCATGCGAAAATATTCTTGGGGGCTCCAGTTATCAGCGCAGTAGTCTTCGACTATGATTGAGCTTGGAGTCTGACGGATTGCCACGACCGTGTCAGCGACGGCGCCGACCCAAATACCATTGAATTCGCGCCACTGAAAAGCTTGCGCTGAAATCAGTGTCGATGCAAGGTCGAATTGTCTCTCGAGCGGGTATTCCGAACTGTTCAATGCTCTCCCCCACGAGCTAGGAAAGTGTAGTACAAGCACTTAACGTGCTCGGGTGGTCCGGGCTCAACAATTCTTCTAGAAATGCCCTTTCTTAGGCGCATGATGTGCATCTCGTCTTTTCCTTTTGCCAAGATTACCCTTCCCCACACTCGTTTTAGCATCCGCTGACAATTTCTCAATCTCGAACCGGCCGTTCGCTGAACTCCAGAGCTCTACGCTGATGAACTTACTTTTGAGGCGTTTCGCAAATTCCTCTAACTCATGTCTTTCTTCGGTAGATATGTATGACTTTTTCACCTGAATCAGGCTAACCCTGTCAGGGAACACTGCGGTGAGGTCAAACAATCCTTTTGACGCGTAACTTCTCACGACCCAGAGTGCACCGGATTTGAGCAGCTTGGCTTTAACCCTGTATTCTCGCGCCCGACCCTTACGATAGTTTCTATTTGGCAGTTTGCATCAGCCCGATATAGGGCCGGTTTGGGCGGCCTCTCAAATTCGGAACACGTGGTGACGTTTCAGAGTTCAGCTTTAACCCCGAAGTCGAGCACATTGCTTCTCACGCCAGGTACCTTTCAAAATTGATTGCATTCTCCCCTTCATCATAGAAATCTTTGAGTACACCATATGCCTTGAAACCGAACTTCTGGAACAGCCTGACTCCAGCGATATTCATCTCGCTTACTATTGCAACGGCTCGGACTATCCCATGCGCCTTGGCATGGTCCAACGTGGCTCTCATGAGTTCTGATCCCACGCCCGACCGTCTAAGCCCTGAAGCGACCCTCAAATCAGCAATTATCGCCGCGTCTTCCAGTTTGAGGTTCTGGGCTCCCGTCAATGTGGATGCGCCTATTACCTCTTTTCCCTCCAAGGCCACTAGGATGTGCAGCCAGGTCGGAAGGTTAGTTTTCTTTTCCTCGTAATCCCTCAGGGTGACCGGCAATCCGAGCTTGCGTAGATTAGTTACGTCCGAGCCCTGTTCCGAAAGGAGCTGAAAATAGCCAGCCAAGTCCTCTGCGTTCGCCTCGGACACTCTCAATTCTGATCTGGCAAACTAAAGTAGTTGTGCATATAACATTGACGCCGCTTCAGTTCAGAAGAAACTCCTATCGAACGACCTTAGTGGTTCGGTCGAACTTCTTGAGATAAGAGACTTGGAGCTTACTCCTGAGCAGCAAAGGATGCTTGAGCGTGATTGCTGAGAAGCGATTTCTAAAATTGTGGAGTATTGGTGACGCTAGGGAATATCCATCGCGCTCATTGGCTTATGGGTCGCACCCCAGCGTGGATTCTAGGTCTGAACTACAAAACCGGGGGGGATGCTGGGGGAGACTTCCTCGCGGACCTTGCAGAGAAGCGAGCAAAGTCGGCCACCCCCACTGCACATCAACCCGGTGGCGATGGATGTTGAACGATATTCAGAATCCCGACTGGGCGATGCGTTCGTGGAGTTTCAGTTGAAGACCGTGAGCGTCTATGCGAAGAAGGGGGGTAACGACTTTCCAGATCGTGTACGCCTTGCCAAATTGGTGTCGTACCAAAACGGCGCGAGCACGTGGCTTAGGTGCTGTAGTGCTCTGGTTTCTTCGAACTCTATACTTGGCGCCATGACCAACAGAGAGAGTGCGGTATTTGCGCTCTGCTCTCTCCCACTGGCTATACTGGAGCACCGGATGTGTCTGCCACAAAATCACGCGGCGAAGCCGGTCGTAGACATCGAGGCTGAGCTGGGAGAAATGGCGGATTCCGCTGTTCTTGGGGCGCTGGTTGGTAAGAGCGCGGGAGATAGAGTTGTGGTATTCCTTGGTATAAAACCCGAGGGAGAATCGATGAAAGCGATGAGTTTTACGCTTGCTTCTGCCGGCGCTGTCGCACACCCTGCGATTGGAAGTTTGGCAGCCGCGCTCCCCGCAAGCTCCGGCCTTCAGTCATGGAGGAATAGGGAGGTGGGGTGCTCAATCAGGAAGTTTTGCGCGCCCATCGAATCCAATCAAGCTGGCAACAATGAAGAAACTCAAGGCGCGTCTCTACAGCACCGAGCCGCAGAAGGCGCCGCTCGAGAGACTCTTTGGAAGTAGACGTTTCGCCTGGAACCACTTTCTTGAGGCAAGGACACTCTGCTACTTGGGCTCAAAACGAAAGAGAAAGCCTCAGGGACTGAACTACTTTAGGACGTGCAAGCCGCTCACCGAGCTCAAGCAGAAAAACACTGGCGCTAACAAGTTTCAAGCCCTCGAATACAAATGTATAAGCACCACAAGAACACGCAGGTTTGAGCAGTCTTCGAAAACATGTTCAAGATGCGGCTGGCAGGACTCCGCTTTCGCGCTCTCGGACAGGACTTTCGAGTGAGAGCCATGCTGGCTCGCCATGGACAGGGACCTGAACGCCGCGATAAACATTCAAGGGCTCGGTTCAGTAAAGGTAGGATTTGGGCGGAGCATGCCGGAATTCATGTCTGTGGAGACAGCTCTTGCGGGCTACTCCCATGACGGCGTATCAGCCATGTGTCCCTGAGGCAGGAACCTCCAATCCTTTAGCGAGGAGAGGAAGTCTGGAAACCACTGGAACGGTGGCGCTCTTCTGATGTCTGGTCGCCGCCCGGATAACTGTCGAGCCATTGGCTCTTCTTTACCCTCTACGATACGCCCGGAGCTCTTATTTGTCTGAATTGAGAGGCGCCCACAGATGACTCTAGTCGATCTGCTTGAGCAGAGACTTGAGAGCGCCAAGAGCTATGCCTTGGAATGCGGGCTGATACTCTTCAATGGCGATTACGAGGACGAAGACCAGGGCATGGTCTGCCTGCACTGGAATTCCGAGAATAAGGATTTCAAGAAATTTATTGATGTAGCAAAAGATTTGGGGGTCAAAGTTCTTGTGTATGACGCGAAGACCTACAGCGAGGAGCAGCTCAGGTCGTATTCAAGCGATATTGATGAACTCGAAGACGAGGAAAGAGCGGTGAGGCTTCATAATTCCTTGGAATCCATGTGGGGCTACTGCGGTCACGTGTCTGAGATAGTCCTTCAGTTTCGCCACGATGGCACTTTATACATTTATGAAGAATCGGCAGATTGGGCCGGGGAAATGGAAGAAATCCTTACTGAGGTTGACGAACTGATTCGGGAACAGGAGCAGGAACAGGCCTCATGAATTCACCGACGCTTTGGAAGATTTTCCGCAATTAGTTTTAACTCCTCACTGATTTCCGGCATTACCTCCTGGTAGTTACCCACTATCCCTACATCACAGTGCTTGAAAATTGGGGCGCTGCGCTGGTTGTTCACTGCAAGAATGACCTTAGCCCTTCGAGCGCCAATAACGTGATTGATGGCTCCTGACACTCCGACTGTTATGTAAAGCTCCGGGGCCACAGACTTTCCGGTAAGGCCAACTTGCAGCTGCGGCGGTGCCCAACCTAGGTCCACGACTTTTCTGGTGGCGCCGAAAGCCATACCGATTTCTTCCGCCATTTTTCGTAGCTTCGTGAGCTCTTCCGCAGAACCCACGCCGTAGCCGCCCACGAGAATAGCGCTCGCCCGGTCCAAGTCGCCCAGGTTTGGCAATCTTTCACGCGCTTCCGGTTCGCTTTCAAGTCCTTCGATGCCCGCTGTATCGAGCTCGATAACCTTCCGATCCAGTGCGGCCGCCGTTCTACTCGTGATCTCAAATACGCCGGGGCGGACTGTGGCTAATTGTGGTGATGTCTTCGAAAGTATTTCTGCAATTATGCTTCCGCCAAAAGCGGGTTTCTGCTGGACGAGCTCACCGTCTTCTCTCAGCCTGAAGTCTACAGCGTCCCCCGTTAGTCCGAGGCCGAGTCTTGCCGCTACCCTACCTGCAACTTCTCTCCCTCTAACCGTAGAAGGAAAACACACTACATAGGGAGGATTCCTTTCGATCGCGGCCGAAACCCCCAGTGCAATTCGTTTTGACGACCAGTGGGAATTGCCTTTGGTCCGGATTTCAAGTAGTGATGACGCACCTGATTCAGAGGCCTTCAAAATCATTTCATTCGAAATCTCTGTAGGGACCACGGCGGTGGTTGAGAAGCCAAGTTCGGAGAGCTTTGAAATCACTTCAAGCGAAGTCCTCTCTTCTGCCTGCCCTGGTAAGTGCACACTCCAGGCGCGTCTGCCACTTCCCATCACTTCGAGCGGGTGCCCAGACGAGCTCTGCTTTTCCGAGAGCAGTTTTCTGACCAGCCCGATAGCGGCAAGCAAGTAGTCCCTCTTTCCTGTTTCGAATTCAAAGACTTGAGGCGTGCGGCTATAGGCAGCATCGAACACCCTGAGCACCTCAGTCGGTGACCCCTTTTGACCGAAAGCAGAAGGGTCTGCCGAAAGCATCGGAAATCCCCATTTGTAAAGCGGGAGTGATTTGGCCTTCTCTCTGTCGGCTAGAGTAGGTGTTCGCGCCTTGTTTATTTTCTCGTTCACGCTGAGAACTAACGGAAGCGAGACGCGGAACGTTTCAAAACCATCCTCTACCTCTCGCTCTACGCGGAGGCTTCTCCTGTCGAGTGGTTCGATCTTTCTTGCGTTTGTAACGAGGCTCGCATCAAGCAGCTCTGCGACCTCGGGCAACAGTTGCGAAGTTTCTGAGTCAACACTATACTTGCCTCCGATTACGAGGTCAAAGGTTGTTCTTCGAAGTGCGAGAGAAAGCGCTCTCGCGGTTGCGAGCGTGTCTGAGCCTGCGAAGGCTCTATCTGTAAGGAGCACGGCTTCGTCTACTCCCATGGAAAGAGCGTCCCGGAGAACTTCTTCCGCTGCAGGTGGACCCATGCTCAGAACTGTCACTGACCCGCCCAACGACTCGCGAATTCTCAGACCAGCTTCGACCGCCCGACGGTCATAGGGATTCATGAAATTCCTGACGCCCTCACGAATAAGGGTCTTCTTCTCAATATCAAACTTGAATTCCGATACGTCGGGAACCATCTTGACTAGGACTACAGTCTTCATCTGGAAATCTGATATACTAGGGCCCTATATGGCTCACCGCATGTTGCAGTATTTAGGGAGGGTGTCCCGTTGACGCAGAGCTACTATATGCCGTATCCCGTTACAGATTCGGCAAAATGAATGAGTTTATCACTGGCAGTCTCCCAGTCTATTTGGTGGGTCATCGCAGTGGCAGAAATTCTTGACCTTAGCATGTCGATACAGAACGGAATGAGTTACTTCCCCGGCGACCCGCAGCCGAGCATAGAGCAGTTCAAGCGCGTAAAGGAGGATGTATTTGCGCTTAAGAGGATTGTGCTCGGCACGCATTCCGGAACGCATATAGATGCCCCGGCACATGTAGTGGAGTCTGGTTCCAGCGTAGATGAGCTGGGTCCTCTTTGTGCATCTGGAACAGCGTTGGTGATCAGGGCCCCGGTATCTGGCTCTCAGCTGGTAGCCCAGCTCAACGAAGGGGAGTGTGAAGCGGCCGACGTGCTTCTGTTATACACTTCCGGAAACAGGTACTGGGAAAAGGATTGGAGCCCGGACAGGACTCCTCGAATAAGCGCTGATGTTGCCAAACGTCTAGTCAGGCATCCCTATCGGGCAATCGGCATCGACTCCCCCTCAATCGGCGACGCCGAAGTGCACAAAATTCTGTTAGGTTCTGGTAAGGTGATTATAGAAAACTTAACTGACAACTTGGGAGGGCTAATCGGAAAACGTTTCAGGCTGTTGTGCGTTCCGCTGCGCGTGGTAAAGGGCGATGGCTCACCTGTACGTGCTCTTGCGATTTTGGACTAGGCTTCAACTCAAACGCTGAAATTAGTGGGGAGCCTTACGCAGTCTCTACCGTGCTGTATCCAGCGGCCCAACGAGCCTGTGCCTGCCCAGAACGTCCTACCCCATTAGCTATTTAGTAGTGCTAAAATAATTGCCTCACTCTGAAGTACCAAGGCGGGAGTGGATTAACTTATTTGAGCACTAATCACACGCGGGCTGACCTCACGCTGAGGCTGGGGGCGGCCGCCGGTGACGGCATACAGAGCGCGGGCGAGATAATGATGAAGACGCTTTCGCGCTCGGGTGCCTATGTTTCGACGTACAACGGGAATCAGTCGCTAATCAGAGGAGGGCATGTTTGGTTTCATATCCACGCTGGAGAAATGCCGGTCTATTCCTTGGGATATGGAATTGATTATCTGATAGCTTTGACCCAGCTCGCATATGACGAGCACTATAGCGAAGTGAACTCCGGAGGCGTCGTGATATACGATTCAAGCCAGGTGAAGGCACACGATTTTCCCAACGGGGTAAATAGTATCGATGCGCCTCTCGTGAAGACTGCGCTCAAGTACGACAAGCGCCCAATCATGAAGAATACCGTGGCGCTTGGCCTTCTGGGCGGACTACTGGGATTGAAGTTTGAAGTCATCGCGGACACTATCGGGGAGCAGTTCGCAAAGAAACCTGATGTACAAGAGAGCAATGTAGCCGCAGCCCGTGAGGGCTATACGTTTGCGGAGCAACACGCTCCCGAGACAATGAGGAGGATCAAATTCGATTACACGGTGAAGAGGAGTATTATGCATGCGGGCTACGCCGTTGCACTTGGTGCGGTGAATGCAGGGTGTAGATTCTACGCGGCTTATCCCATGAGTCCGGCAAGCCCAATCGTTCACTGGATGACCGCGAATGCGAGAGAGTTGGGAATCAGGGTTTTCCTGGGAGAAGACGAGATAGGCGTGGTGAATGCTACGATAGGCGCCTCCTTCGCAGGGGCGAGGGCGATGTGTGCGACGAGCGGAGGAGGATTTTCTTTGATGCAGGAAGCAATTGGTCAGGCCGCCATGACAGAGACCCCACTCGTGGTTGTCGACGTGATGCGCGCTGGCCCAAGTACGGGGCTCCCGACCAAAACCTCTCAGGGGGACCTGAACATGGTACTGGGCATTTCTCACGACGACTTCCCTCGTGCGATAATTGCGCCGCGTAGCCCAGAGGATGCCTACTATCTTGCAGGGCGTGCTTTCAACCTAGCCGAACGGTACCAGATACCCGTGATTATACTCTTGGACTTTGCTATCGGTGACGGTGGATACGCTACTATTGACGAGCTGGATTTCAACACCCTGATAGACAGGGGTAAACTAGTACGTGAGGTAACCAAGGACATGACCAATGGTGTGTGGTTCAAGCGTTACTCGCTTACGGAGGACGGAGTTTCTCCTCGTGCTCTCCCGGGCACTGCTGGAGCGATGTACGTTGCAAAGACTGACGAGCACGATGAATGGGGGCACGACCTTAGCGACGTAGAAGCCGGGCTGAGGACAGCCATTCAAATGAGGGAAAAGCAACACGTCAAAAGGATGAGCAAGCTCAAGGGCGTGGCCAGTGAAATGCGCCCCCCAGAGCTCTACGGGCCAGACAAAGCCGACCTTACTTTGGTGTCATGGGGAAGCTCAGCTCTTCCAATTCGTGAAGCCATCCCGGTTCTGAAGTCCTCTGGTTTCAGCGTGAACAGCCTAGAGTTTTTCGATATATTCCCGCTCTCCGCCGATGCCCGCTCGATGCTGAGAGGTGCTAGTAGGTTGCTAAACGTCGAACAAAATATTACTGCTCAATTTGCAAAGTATCTCCGGAGGGAGACAGGAATAGAAATCAAGGAAAACTTGTTGAAATATAACGGCGAGCCGATTTATCCCGCGGAAGTCGTGGACGCTGTCAAGAACGCTCTTAAACATGAGGAGATGAAGCAACTTGCTTAATCTCAAGCTTTATGAAAGCGATGTGAAGCCCGACTGGTGCCCGGGTTGTGGCGACTTTGGCGTTTTGGCCGCGCTGAAGAATGCTCTTGCGGCTCTGGAAATACCGCCTGAGCGCGTTCAGATAAGTTCCGGTATCGGCTGCTCTTCAAATCTTCCGGGTTACATACGCACGTTCGGCCACCACGGCCTGCACGGCCGGCCCGTGCCGGTAGCCACGGGAATAAAGATGGCGAATCCTGACATGGTCGTGATAGTTACGGCGGGTGACGGGGACGAATATGGTATAGGTTTCAATCACTTGGTGCATGCAGCGAGACGCAATCATGATATCAAAGTGATTGTTATGAATAACGAGATCTATGGACTTACAACGGGCCAGCTCTCGCCGACTTCGGAGAAGGGCCAGCGCACAAAGACCTCCCCAGACGGCAGTATCATATATCCACTGAATCCACTCTCCACATTGCTAGGAGCAGGGGCAACATTTGTTGCGAGAGGTTTCAGCGGCGACCCAAAGCAGCTGTCCTCTCTCATCCAGGAGGCAATAAAACACAGAGGCTTTGCTCTGATAGATACGCTGAGCCCATGCGTAACCTGGCACGACATATACGATAAAGTGAGAGCGAAGATGTACAAGCTGGAAGGCACGGCTCACGACTCGAGTGACCTTATCTCCGCCTATCGCCTAGCACTTGAGAGCGACAGGATTCCCCTTGGGTTGTTCTACAGAACGGAAGATAGGCCCTCTTTTGAAGAGCTGATGAGCGAAGACGTCACGTCCATATATCCAGTTGACAATGCACGGAACCTTACGGCAGAGCAGATTGCCTCCGTTATGGCCCGGTTCAGCTAGAGAAAGACCGTGAGCAAAAGGGGAATCCGCTACTCGAAGCTCTTGGATTTTGTGCAGCAGTCAAGGGGGAGTTACGAAATGCACGAGGATGGAGAAATCCTGTCTATCACGTTTAATTCCCAGCTACCTGGAGTAAGGGAGCATTATGACACTGGCACGATTCGTATTCGTTGCCGCAAGGATGGGGACTCTGTTTATCTTTTGGACGCGGAGGCAGATTATGGCGGGGAAGACAAGAGGAAAATCAGTCTTGAATCGCTCGAGCCTTGGCTCATATCCGTAGACGAAGAAAGTGCGTTCCTTTGAGGGAATAGTCTTGAACCAGAGCCCAGAACGTGATGGCGTCAATGTCTATATCGACTTCCGCGCCTCGGAGAATTTCAGAGCATCCATTCGGAGCGTCTTTCAAGATGATATCGAACTAACATACGCTGAGGATGCACACCATCCCCCCGCTGATACCAGCGCCCTCCTTGTTGCGTATTCCAGTGCGTCAGCACCCACATCCTCGTCTAGCCCCGGGAAAGGAGTTTCAAATTTCCTGACCGAGTGGGCCACCCGCCTCCCCAAATTGAAGGTTATACAAACGGTGTCTGCGGGTGTTGACGGTTTGCCGTTTAAGGCGATTCCGGAGGACGTGAGCATTCTGAGCAACGCCGGGGCTTACTCGGGCCCAATGGCTGAGCATGCTTTTGCGCTTGTTCTCGCGCTGGCGAAGCGCATCTGTATGAATTGTGCATCCATGAAGCTTGGAATCTTCGACCAGAAGATTGCCAACGACGAGCTCTCCGGTAAGACGCTGGGAATACTGGGCTACGGGAGAGTCGGCGCTGCCGCAGCCAAGATTGGAAGGGCAATAGGGATGAGGGTAATAGGTCTCAACCGCAGCGGTACTGGCGATAGTACCCCAGACAGGATTTACAGGTTTGAGAGTTTGGACGAATTTTTGAAACAAGCGGACGTTCTTCTCGTCGCAGCTCCGCTAAATTTTCAGAGCAGGGGGCTGTTGGACGCCAGCAAGTTTGCGCTCATGAAGCCCAACGCGATTCTCGTTAATGTCGGCAGGGCGCAAATTATAGTAGAAGATGACCTATACGAGCACCTAAAAAAGAATCCGAATTTCAGGGCCGGCCTCGATGTCTGGTGGGATGAGCCGAGAGGCGGTGCGCCATTCAGGCCCGCCAAGGACTTTTTGTCCCTACCTAACGTGCTGGGCTCGCCGCATAACTCAGGTGTTGTAAGTGGAATGTTCGAAAAAGTGGCGCTGGTTGCCGCAAAGAATCTCAATGGTTACCTGACCGGTGGTCAATTCACGAATCTCGTAGACAGGAACGATTACAGGCTAGATTAGACCGACTCGTCCCTGACTCTTAGGGCTAGTTGCGATACAGGGAATGATACAGGTGTTAACATTCCTGGAGCTTGGTTTGCAAAATGAATGAAAGCGTAGTGCTAAACCGGCTTGTATTCTGCTCCTCTATGCGGGCCGCTCGCCTGAGGACTGGTATATAAGAATTGAACCGACTACACCTTATATGGCCGGTGAGCCCAACAGCTGCGGAAATTGCAGGTTAGAACCTACGATCCCATGCAGAAATTAAAGTCATCAATAGCTGAGACAATTGACAAAAGCGGTCTGGCAATCCGCACTCAATTCGAAATTCCTCCTTCGGTTGAACTGGGTGATTTGGCACTTCCCCTGCAGCAGGATGCGAAACTGAAGGGCGTTAATCCCTCCGAACTATCTCGCTCTGTTTCTGAGTGGATTGAATTGCATCCAAATCCCTTTGTGAGCGAATCCGTGAGTGTTGGTGGATATGTCAACTTCCGGTTAGACACAAAGAATGTTGCTGCTCTCGCATGGAGCACAATTCGTAGCCTTGGAGAATCCTACGGATCTCACGCACCAACGGGAAAATCAGTTATTGTAGAGCACACGAGCGCGAACCCAATACATCCTCTGCATATTGGTGCAGCGCGTAACTCCGTCTTCGGTGACACGCTGGTGCGCCTGCAGCGCGCGAGAGGTCACGCCGTCCGTGCACACTTCTATGTAGATGATACTGGTCGTCAGACCGCAATTGCGGCTTTCGGCTATCAGTTGCTGGGCGAACCA
>JAJYZJ010000106.1 GCA_021800035.1 archaeon | reverse complement strand
GTTCGCGAGTTCCTGCGACAGGCGCTCGCGTGAAGCTCGTTCGTAATCTTCGACACAGTTGAGTTCGGTGGAATCCAATATGCGGCCGTTATAATGATGATGACATTGTATTTGACTCTGCCACCGTGGATAACTTCCGCCTTCTGGGCGGGAATGACCTCTTTCATGCACGATTGAACGGCTATGGGTTGGCCCTTTTCAATATTATACCTGTCACGAAGCTGGATATGTCCCCGTGTATCGAGGTTGTTGTGAGTCGCCCATCATCCATTGCCGCCTGAAACCCTTAGTTCGGCAAGGTAAGCAGCCAAATATTCGACCCATCAAACTCGAATTGAGGTTCACCTTCTGACTCCCACAGTTTGATTGCGAACCAGAACCAGCGCTCTTCTAGCCCCAGGCTAATTTGGAGTCGCGCGCGGGCGCCCTTGAATCCTTAATCGGAATTTCGAGTAATGCGTGCGGTGAAAGGACGCAAAGCCTTTTAACTCTCTGCAGGTCTCACACACAGGTTTACAGAGATTGGAGGCTCGGAATACAGTGGGTGAGGGCGTTTACATCACCCAGTCAGAGGGCGGTCGCGTTTGGGCTGTCCTATCAGTTGTCAGTCAATAGACACCGCGTGAGCTTTGGCCATAAGAAAGGAGGACGACGCCGATGAGGAATCTTGTAGTTCTCAAATTCGGCGGATCAGTTCTTGATGGGCCGGTCTCTCTTCAGAAGGCCGCTCGGTTCGTGCAAGACCTCGCTAGCACTGACAAAGTGGTCGTGGTAGTCTCGGCGTTGAAGGGTGCGACAGACGGATTGCTCGCGCTGGCTGGAGAAAGAGAGACTCTGTCTCACCCAGAACAGTTGGCCCAACTTCTCTCGATGGGCGAACGAACTGCGGCGAGGGCGTTTCTGATAGCCATGCTCAAAATGAAGTTAGATGTCAGACTGGTTGACGTTGACACGCCCCTTTGGCCCATAATCACGGAGGAGGGGCCAC
Organism: archaeon; assembly: GCA_021800035.1. GTDB lineage: Archaea > Thermoproteota > Thermoprotei_A > Marsarchaeales > Marsarchaeaceae > JAKAWJ01. The sequence goes on along the minus strand of JAJYZJ010000106.1, from coordinate 3,237 downwards.
TTGACGCGGCTCCTCTATTTGAAGAAACAAAGAGGAACTGCGAGAAATTACTCCTCCCCCTCCTTGAGGAGGGCATAATTCCAGTGGTTTGCGGATTCATTGGGAAGAGTAGAAAGGGTCAAATTACGACTCTGGGTCGGGGGGGCAGCGACGTCAGCGCTACCTTGCTTGGCAAGTGCTTGGGGGCAAGGGAGGTCGTGCTTGTAAAAGACGTATCTGGGGTGAGCAGCTCTGACCCCGATCATGTAAAGAATGCTCGCCGACTGTCAGAAATCAAGCTGGAAGAGCTGGGTTCTCTAGCGTCAACCGGAGCCAAGGTGGTTAGTCGCGCTGCGCTCGGCTTTGTAGAGGGATACAATCTGAGAATCACCTCAATGGAGCAGGGACTCAACGGTGGAACGGTTGTTGCCGCGCCAGCCCGGCCCCCAGGGAAGATTTCGATAGCTTCGTCTGAGGCTTCGATGATTACCATAATAGGCTCTGATGTTACCAGGGCCTACCCTGCGCTACTTTCCCTGCTTAGCGAGCTCAAGATCACGCCTCTTGCGGCTTCCTTCAACAACACAACAGCGATTATCTATGCCGACGGGAAGGCGGACCCAGAGAGGGTTCACTCGTTGGTAGATCAGGGACTTGTCAGGGCGGTGGCCGTAAGGCACGGACTGAGCTGCTTGCTGCTCTCAGGCGGTCAGTTCGAAAATACGCCTGGCGTGCTATCTAGCTTTACTGAGGCTCTCTACTCGCATGGGGTAAATGTATTCAGCCTTAGTACCCTTGGCGACAGTGCCAAAATCTTCGTACTTAGTAGCAGCGCCGAAAAAGCGAAGCAAGTTATAGCAAGGTCATTAGGTCTTGCATCAAAGAGGAACTCGCAGGTGCAAAAGGCTCATGAAAAATAGAAGCGTATGTGTACTTGGCGCAACCGGAGTGCTGGGCCAGGAGTACCTTAGGTTGCTGTCCGAGCATCCCTATCTGAAAATTCGCTCGGTATGCGGCAGGAAGAATGTTGGTAAAAAGCTGAGCGAATGTATTGACGGCTCGGATGGAATGTCAAAACTGCCGGCCAGTTTGCTTGAGCTCGAGATTCTTCCCAGCGAACCAAAGGCGATCGATGCTGAGCTCGTATTCTCTCCGCTTCCGAACGAGGAAGCGCTCTTGCTTGAGCCAAAATTCGCGTCAGCCGGGCTCTGTGTCGTGACTGACGCGGCGCCGCATCGGCTTGATCAGACCGTGCCGCTGCTCGTCCCCGAGGTAAACCCTGAATCGATTGGAAGGCTGGATCGACGGCACGCGGGTGGTGCTGAAGGCTTCATAGTCGCAACGCCCAACTGCACTGCTACAGGTATGGTATTGACATTAAAGCCACTGGAAAAATTTGGTATCAAGAACGTGGTCGCTACCACCATGCAAGCTGTTTCTGGCGCGGGTTATCCTGGTGTGCCATCGCTGGACATAATCGATAACGTAATCCCGCACATACCCTCTGAGGAAGAAAAGATAGATATGGAAATAAACAAGATTCTCTCCAGAGCTGATTCGCCAATCAGATTTTCAGTCACGGCCACCCGGGTCCCAGTACTGAACGGCCATACGGTATCAATGCATGTTGAATTCGAGCAAGTTTGTGACGTAGAGGACGTCAGGCAGTCCGTGGTTAATTTCAGGGGCAGGCCTCAAGAGTTGGGGCTCCCGACCGCGCCAAAGATTCCACTAGTACTTTTCAATGAAACTGATCGACCTCAGCCGCGTCTCGACAGGGAATGCGGAAGCGTGCCTGGGATGGCTGTTGCAATTGGGAGATTAAGACGCGGTCTCAACGATCGTGCCGTCCACTATGTTGAGGTGAGTAACAATAAGGTGCGAGGGGGTGCTGGAGGGGCTGTGCTCGCGGCCGAATTGCTTTGTGCCGAAGGGGTAGTGTGATTGGGCGGAAAACTAGTCAGGCTGACAAGGATTACTAGAGAAGGTCGCATGCTCTGCATCCCAATGGATCATGGGGTTACAAATGGACCGATATCTGGTCTAGAGAACCCGCAGCAGACGATTAGTGCGATTGCTCGCGGCGGTGCTTCTGCCTTTCTTGTGCACAAGGGGATACTGAAGGCATTGACTCAAGTACCGTCAATTGGAGCGATTGTGCATCTTAACGCCAGTACTGTGCTTGGTCCGAGTAAGGACGGAAAGGTACTGGTTACCGCGGTCGCGGAGGCTGTGAGACTGGGAGCAGACGCAGTTTCAATTCATATAAATGTTGGGTCGGATGAGGAACCAGTAATGCTACGTGACTTGGGAGCGGTCGCTGACGAGTGCGAGGAGTGGGGAGTTCCCCTTTTGGCCATGATGTACCCACGGGGCCCGAGGATAAAGGAAGCTGACGCGGTCACTGTTTCCCACGTTGCTAGGGTGGGTGCAGAGCTGGGGGCGGATGTGGTAAAAACCGTCATGACTGCCAAACCAGAGGACTTCGCCGCGGTAGTTGAGAGTTGCCCTGTTCCTGTAGTCGTCGCCGGAGGGGCGCCTGCAGGGAACGATTTAGCCGTGCTCAGACTTGCGGAAACTGCGATAAAGGCTGGAGCCATGGGCATCACATTTGGACGGAACGTGTTTGGTCATGCGCAACCGGAAAAAATCACGAGGGCCCTATCGCAGGTAGTTTTCAAAGGGTTGAGCCCGGAAACCGCGGCGAAAGAGCTTGACTGAAAAGGAAATATTCATCAGGCCCGGGAATGCTGACCTACTTCAGAAGGCATACGCCCTAGGGTTCCGGAATTTCTTCGCTGAACCTGTGGCTGAGCTTAAGGAAGCCGTCTTTATGTCGGAAGATCCCAAGTCGCAGCTAGTCATTGACGGCAAGTGGACCGTTGTCGCAAAGGTCTCGAACAGAGAAGAGCTGGATGCACTCGTCAAGCTTAGTGATAAAGGCGCAAAGCGTGTGATCGTTGAGACGACGGACTGGAAAGTTATTCCACTTGAAAATTTGATCGCAGAACTTCACAGCAGAGGCACTCAACTCTTTGCTTGTGGAGAAGTGAGTTCCAGACCTCTGCTCTTTACGATTATGGAAAAAGGGGTAGATGGTGTGGTGCTCAGCGTGGGATCACACGATGAATTGGAGCAACTAAATGCTTCAGGGGATCAGGGAGAGAGCCCTGAGCTCTCTGAAGGAGAGGTGGTGGCTGTTGAGGAGGCAGGCGTTGGCGATAGAGTGTGTGTGGATACTGCCTCAATCTTGGAGAG
>JAJYZJ010000040.1 GCA_021800035.1 archaeon | reverse complement strand
GCACAGTCCGTATTGTTTCATAGTCCTGATTAGATCTTCCCTGTCTCGGTAAAAAGCGTGGAGGTGTCGGCTCTGCGTGGGTTCGTCACAACAGTCGGCCCTTTCGAGCCTCGTCATCCACCTACGACCTCACCCAACTTAAGGTCGCATAAATCGGTTTTCCTTGAGCGTCTAAACTTGAGAACACAAAATTCTTCTTGATTCCGTGAGAAAGCCTCCCTGCTCGTATGACCTCGATACCTGTAAGGGCTTGATTAATATCAACTGTCTGAATCAGGAGCGGTGCGTGATCTATCCCTGGTCCCTCGACGTAAGCGGCGAATGTCGCGCCGAATTTGAGACCTGACCTAACGACAAATCCATTATCACGTAGGTGTCTGTAAACCGAGTACACAGTGCGGGCTCGTCCTTTAAAGTCAGGGATCTTAATACGCTTCTTTCCTTTGAAAATTTCGAGTTTATTACGCTCGGAAAGGTAGCGCACCTCATGATGTGTTAACCTTAGAGGAGAAAGAATATCCCCCTTTTTTGGCTTTGCCACCCTGACTGGCCGACCAAAGAATCCGTTCCAGTACAATTCTGCAGCATCATCCTCATCAAATACGACATACCCCCCTCCCACCATTTCCGCTCGAGGCATACGAAAGGTTATGTCATCCTTGCAGTAATAAGATAAGTGTTGTAGATGCCTGTGTATAAAAAGCTCGCCGGGTTAGCGCTGGGCCTGCTAGCACTGGTTCTCCTAATAAAAGTGGCGAACCCCGGCGCCATTGCAAAGTATGTGTCGCATCTCAATCCCTATTATATTGTTGCTGCTGCTGCAACGGAAGTCATAGGAGGTGTGCTTTATTCGTTTGCGTGGTTCATTTTGTTCAAACCAAGCGGCGTCAAGACCTCGATCCGGCAAGCGTATTTCATGACGATGGGAAGCCTCTTTCTGATTTACACAACGCCTACAGGAATTGCTGCGGAAGCCATGAGAATCCAGATGGCCAAGAAGCATGCGGAAGGCGACTACGGGGGTCCAGCGGCGTCAGTTGTTGTTCATAGGTTATTATATGCCTTGGGATTCGTAACAGTCGCAGGAACCGCAACTGGACTAGTATACGGCGCACTCTCGACATCGCCTTTGATTAGGACGGTATTCTATACTTTGATCACCACCTTGGTTCTTATCGGCGCAGTGGCAGCTATTGCTGTTAAGGCGAACATGTTGAAGGGAATTACAAAATGGGTTGCATCTAAATTTGGTCCAAGGCTCGGTAAATTGTTTGGAGGAGGAGAAGCTCAGCAGAATGGGGTAATAGACAGGGCGTTCGATAACTTTCAGCTGGCACTAAAGAAGATATCGAAGTCGCCAGCACGCGTTCTAAGTTCCTATGCAGTGATTAGCGTGAGATGGATTCTTGTATCCGTCGTCGCTTTACTAGTAATGGATGCAATTGGTTATCACGGCATATCCATTTGGGCAATTATGATTGTGATGATGATTGCGGAATTAGTCTCAACGACGCCAATCGGCGTTCCTGGGATGCTTGGGATACTTGATGCAGCCATCATTGGGTCGTATACAGCACTAGGCGTACCGCTACCTATTGCGGCCGCAACCGATTTGCTTACGAGGGTGGTGCTTTACCTTGTGAACATACCTCTGACAGGCACACTCTTCTATTTTTATGTCAGAAAGTCGGGTGAGGGGAATGAAAAGGCTGTTGAGGTGCATGAGCCTCCAGCCTCAGTAGCAGTAAGGTGAGCCGATTCACCATGTCGGGAGATATTTTCGAGAAGGGCCGTCCAAGCCTTTAATATTGATGCCCCTTGCTTTCTTGCAAACAGCATATGGACTACAGAGTCGCACCTTACTGGGCCCGAAGAGGAACTGGTAAAAGGAGCACATCCACCGATTTTTCGGAAGAGTGACGATTTTGCGCGAACAGAGCGGTTTTTTGGTTCGATTGCATAATAGGAGTGTTTGAAGAGTTGAGCAGCGAAGACCCCTATTTGAAGGCTCTGGAGCTGGCTAAGAGGCGAGGAATATTCTATCAATCCTCTGAAATTTACGGCGGAGCTGGGGGGTTCATTGACTATGGCCCCAATGGTGCGAGATTAAAGGCGAATCTTATAGACGAATGGCGACGGATTTTTGTCAACTCCCTTCCTGATTTGGTGTATGAAGTAGAAACTCCGATAATCGTACCAGAAGCCGTACTAAAAGCAAGCGGTCATGTTGATAATTTTACGGATTTAGTCACACAGTGCAGCAAGTGCGGAAGAGTCTACCGTGTCGACCACATGTTGGAGGAACTTGGAATAGATACCTCAGGAAAAAGCGCGGAGGAGCTTTCGAGCACGCTCGCTAGTCTCGATGGCTGTCCGGTTTGTGGTGGAAAGTTCAGCCGAGCTGAGAGCCACAATCTGCTCTTTAGGACAAGTATAGGGCCATATTCGTCATTAGTGGGCTATTTGCGCCCCGAAACTGCACAGGGCATATTTCCCATGTTCCGGCGAATCTACGAAGTAACAAGAGAGAAGGAGGTTTTTGGCATTGCCCAGGTAGGTCGCGTTGGAAGAAACGAAATCTCGCCCAGGGGTGGAGATATCAGGCTCAGAGAGTTTACTCAGATGGAGCTTGAATTCTTCTTCGACCCCGAACTAAGGAGTAGCCCACTGTTCGCGCGCCTTGCGAACGAGCGCTTGAATCTCAGGAGAGACAGCGTGAACGCGCAGCCCGTCTCCATGACAGGGAAAGCAGCAGTGTCGTCTGGGCTGATTTCGAATGAGTGGTTGGCCGCAGCGATGATTATGGGCAAGCAGTTCCTGATTAGGCTCGGTATACCTGAAGAAAGCCATTATTATCTTGAGGTTCCTGCAGATAAGAGGGCGCATTACTCTAAGCAGACATGGGATCTTATGGCGAGGCTCGCTAATGACAACTGGACCGAAGTCGCGGGACTATCTTACAGAGGAGATTTTGACCTGAAAGCACACGCACATGCTTCGGGTGTTGATCTGCGGGCATTCAAGCGGTTGGACACTCCTATTGTCAAGCAAGAGAAGCGATTTAAATGGGACCCGGTGCGGATAAGGGAAAAATACGGTTCTATGACTGGAGAAGTGATCAAGAGCCTATCCGAGATGAGTGAGGATGATATACTTCGGGCAATTAGCGCCGGCTACTTTGAGATCAGTGGTCAACGTATAGATACGTCAATGTTTTCTGTTGAAGATGTGAGCAAGACAGAGAGCGGCGTGCATTACTATATGCACGTTGCAGAGGGTAGTTTTGGAGCCGATCGCTTGATGCACGTGATGCTAGCGCATGCATTGACCCAGAGAGCAGGGAGAGCCGTGTTGGCAATCCCCAGATACCTTGCTAACCCGCAGGTTGGAGTGCTGCCACTTATGAAGAAGGATGGATTGGACCTGACTGCCAAGGATTTGGTCTCTGAACTGGTAAGAGCTCGGCTAGCGCCCACATACGACGACGAGGGGGCTATTGGAAGGAGATATGCCAGGCTGGATGAAGTCGGCGTACCCGTGGCGGTTACGGTCGACTACCAGACACTAGAAGACTCAACTGTGACTTTGCGTGACCGGGATACTTGGGAGCAGGTAAGGGTAAGGCTTTCCGATCTTCCAGTAAAACTAAGACAATTCATCTATGAGGGCGCGCAGCTCGGAGAGCTGGGCGAACGGGCTGCATCTCCGGCCAAGGATTAATATAACCTCGCCTGGCTCGTCACCGAAGTACATGATTACCTCTGAGCGCCTTCCTGAACGTCGGCTTAGACTCAGACGAAAGGTGGATGTAGCTCCAGAGGTGGCTCGAATGAACACGAAGACCGTGGCGGAACTGAGAATAAAGGAGAAAATTGAAATTGTGATTGCCGGTAAAAAGAGAATGGAACTCACGGTGCTTCCACTTGATGATGTACCGCAAAGCGAAGTCCACTGTAACGACGGGGTGCTGAGTAAGCAGGGAATAGCCGATAATAGTATTGCCACGATTAGGTCAATAAGGATTCCAGTAAGAGAGTAAATACGATGGCTCGAACCAAAACGCTCACGCTCGCAGTTCTTTTGACGCTCCTAATTCTGGCCTTCGCTTCTGGGAATCTTCAGGCGTCAGCATCTTCCGTTGCTCTACAGAAGACTACTGTGATTGCAAGCGTAAAGACATTAGACAACCTTACGCTCGCCGGTGTGCAGGTCAGCTACTCCTATAACACGAGCATAAATCACACTCGGACCGGTTCATTTTCTCTCCCTACTTCGATTAATGGTCTGACGAACACGACCCTCCAACTGAATTCTACGACTGTTGTTCACTTTAACCTCACCTATGACAACGCCGTCGTTCTCCGAAACTTTACTACTGATATTGCTGCCAATGCCACAGTAAGAATTAACATGACGGCAGCCGTCGTAAACTGGACCTATTCTATCATGAACCCGAACGGGGGGTATCTGAGTCCGGTCCGGCTGACGTTACGGGGGGAGAAGGGTACATCGGTTGCCCACGTCAATCTGACCGGATCATTCGGAAAACAGAGCCTCTACGTGCCCGTAGGAAACTATAATGTTACTGTCTACAGAGATACTCCCTCATTCTATTCCTCTAATATTACAGTCGCACTGGGAGACAGGATATTCAACATAACCGCTCCACTGCTTACGCTTTCTTATTCAGTGATTTCGGTGAGCGGCGCGCCCGTGTCTGCGCAGAGCGTTGCACTATTATACGCGGGTTCAATTGCTGGCTCCGGGTCAGGGGCCAGTGGAAGGTTTACTAGTTTACTGCCCGGAACCTATGAGCTCATAGCTTATGCCGACGGCCTGACAAACAGCACATACGTAGAACTCGGATCAAGCAAGTCTGCAGCAATCATGTTGCCTACTGGTTATTTCATAAACCTCCGCATTTTGAATGCGTTTGGTAGCCCGCTTGGAGGTTATACGGCTTCTCTTCAAGGTCCTGTGACTGTCTCGAATATTACAGGTTCCAATGGTGATGCGAACTTAGGACCTTTGCCGGGGGGCGAGTATGTTTTGAAGGTGTATAGCGGTTCGAAACTGATTTATACAACGCTTGTTAGCGTGCAGTCTTCAGCTAAAGAAAGTATAAACATACCCAACTATGTAAACCCATCTCTGAGTAGTTCAAATGTTTACGCGGCGCTTAGACTGGCGCTTGGTGCAGTTTTTATTGTCTTGGGCTTAGTAGTGGTGCTTTTGACAGTAAGGCGACGTGGCTCAAAGTGAGAGAGCGGCTGTTACACGTCTCAAATCCATCTCCGGGATTCTTGGGAGTTAAGGCCCACAAGGACCGCCCCGATGCCTACATCATCGGATTCCCTTACGATTCGACAGTTTGCTGGCGACCTGGAAGCAGGTTTGGGCCTAGCGCCATTCGTGAAGCGTCTTTAAACATAGAAACCTATAGCTACAGGTACAAGCGGGACGCAGAGGATCTCTTTCTGGAGGATTTGGGTGACCTTTCTGTTGTACCAGGCGACACGCAGACTACACTATCTCGCTTGGAGGAGACGTTTTCAGAGGTTAGACAGGAAAATGTTCCGATCGTGATGCTAGGTGGTGAGCACATTGGAACGTATTCGGCAGTCAAATCTCTTAGGCCGGATTTGTTTATTGTTTTCGATGCACACACTGATATGCGGGACGAATACTTGAGTTACAAACTAAGTCATGCAACTACTTCTCGTAGAGTTGCCGAGGCTGTAGGCCCGGATAAGATGATTCAGGTTGGTGTACGTGCCTCTTGCAAGCAGGAGCTCGCTTACATAGAACAAAATGGCGTATCCGAATTTAGCTCATTCGGGCTTCATAAAGGAGGGATTGAGTATGCAATTTCGCAAATTCTGAAAAGGGTCGAGGAATCGCGGCGCGTCTATGTTTCCGTGGATTTGGATGTCCTCGACCCCGCGTTTATGGCGGGCGTAGGGACACCCGAAGCAGAAGGATTATCGATCTTTGAGCTCAATGAACTGCTGGGTGCTTCGATCTCATCTAACCTCACTGGCTTTGACGTTATGGAACTCAATCCAATGGTTGACTCCTCCGGAGTATCGGCGGCGGTCACTGGAAGAATAGTGTTAGAGGCTGTGACCAAGATGGCACTTTGGACTTCTAACAGCTAGGAACGACCGTTCAGCTCTTTATAAGCGATTAGTCCGTCTTAATCCTGGGGTTCACATACGAAATCTTGATGAATACACGAGACCCGCATTTAGGACACTTGGGAAGGGACCTCATGCTCACTTCATCTTGTCTGGGTTCATATCCACAATCCGAGCACTTCAAGGGCATGTATTTTGTACGTCGCCGTGAGAGATAAGTGTTAGCGTGAGGACCGTCGATTTTTAATTTTGTTTACCAATGTTTACCCCAAGGGTTTTGGCCGGCGAGGCGGATCCTCCTGCATTGGATACATACTGGGTGTATGTACGGTGGTTTGTTTACTGGCGCATCCTCCCTCACGAGGGCCTGACTGGTGCAGAGCAGCGCAAACGAAAAGCCGGAAATGCTTATATGATATAATTCCTACCGGTAAATGCCGGTGAAAGGCTAGTTAATGGTTGAGAAGAAAGAAAAGGCGCTCTTCGGTGATGAAGACCTAGGTATCTGGGATAGCATCGTAAAAGAACAGCAAACCATCACTGTCAGGAGCGAGAAACGAAGATTTGGAAAGGAAATGACGATTATTGATGGTTTTACCGGTGATGTCGACACTAGGTCCATCGCTAGCAAGCTAAAGGCAGCCTTGGCATGTGGAGGCACAGCTCGTGGAAGCGTAATTGAGCTGCAGGGGAACCACAAGGAAAGAGTGGTGCCCCTGCTCGTTCAGCTAGGGTTTAGTAAGGAACAGATATTCATGGACTAGTTGTCTGTCAGCCTATACTATTCGATTGTCTGGAACAACTGGAATTAAGTTCAGTCTATCCACAAGCTCTTTGTATCTGTTGCGGACCGTAACTTCGGTGACCTCGGCAGCTCCTGCAATCTCCCGCTGCGTTTTTCGATTGTTCTCCAGAAGACTTACTACGTAAATTGCTGCGGCGGCCAACCCTGCAGGATCCTTTCCTGCTGTTATTCCCATTTGCTGTGCCTCACGTATTATCTCACGAGCTTTATCCTGAGCTGCTTCGGAAAGGCCCAATTTATAGGCAATTCTGGGGATATAGCTCACTGGGTCAGGAACTGGCATCAGAATGTTCAAATCTTTTACGAGGAGGCGGTAACATCGTGCTACGTCTTTCTTATTCTGATTACGCGTGAACTGGGTTATCTGGTCTAGTGCAATAGGTAGATTGAACTTCCTGCACGCGACATGCAGAGTTGCGGCAACAATCGACTCGATACTCCTTCCTCTTACAAGACCTGCGTCTACAGCCTTTTGATAAATCGTAGCGGCTTCTTCCTTGACGCTGTCGGGCAGTTTGAGTGGCGTGGCGATCCTACTTATTTCCGCGAGGGCTTGAGACGTGCTCCTGTCCCTCGCTGTCTGGAAGCGGCTTCTCATCTGCCACTTCCGCATCTGAAGGGCATCTACCCTGCGCTGTGCGTCAAGCTTGAGCCGGTTGATATCCCTCTTGTCAATTATTGTACTCATCATACCTGTAGTCATTCCGGGCTTTAGCGGTTCACCGATTCTACTCCGTTTCTCTCTCTCCTCCGCGGTAAAGGCTCGCCATTCTTGGCCAAAATCAATTTCCTTTTCACTAATCACAGTTCCACAGTTGTCACAGACAAGCTCTCCGTGGCCACTATGTACTATATTGTTCGAACCGCAAACGGGGCAGATTGGGGTTCTAACCGTTTTCTCTCCCACTGACAAATTATACACCAGCTCGCGTCGACTCATCCACCAATAGGCGGAAAAAGCCAAGCACAGAACTACCTATATATAAGCATTCTCTTAAATATAAGCATTACCAGTGGAGTTATCACTTACCCTCATATGACCATTGGCATAGAGTCGCCTAGGGGCTCACGCGCTGGACTCACGGCCCAGTATTTCCCTGCTTAGCATTTGCTTCATGACGTTGAGTGCACCTTCGGCGCCTGCCAGGTAAGAGAAGGACCCTCTCAGACTGGCTTCTACCATCCCATCCTTACTGTAACCGTATGCGCCAAACCAAGTCACGACATCTTTTATGGTGTCGAATGCAACGGTAGGAGCTAACCACTTCGCCGCGGCTACCAATTTATTCACTTCAGAGCGCGAGAATCTCTGTGATTTGTATGCCTCGTCCGTCGCCCAAGCGGCCTTGTATACCAGCGCCTTCGCAGCTTCCAGTTTGCTGTAATGCTCAGCCAGCTGGAACTGAAGGCCTTGGAACGAGGAAAGCTTCTTGCCAAAGACTTCCCGATTCTTGATATATTCTACTCCCATTTCGAGCACGGCAGAAGCTGCGCCCAGACTTGCGGAAGACACGAGTATTCTGGCGTTGCTGAACCCTTCCATTGCGTAGTAGAACCCTTTGTTTTCTTCGCCAATTCTATATCTCTCTGGGATCGTCGCCATGTTGAAAGTTATTGTACCAGTTGAGATTCCCTCCCTCCCCATGTTGTGTATTACTGAGGTAGTTACGTTTGGTGCGTCCTTCACCGCAGAATAAATTATGGTCATACCCCTGTGACCCTGCTCTGGTTTTGTTTTCGTAAAGAGCAGGAAACCCCCTCCATACTTTGCCGCTTCGGCGACACCACTAATGTACATTTTCTCGCCACGTATGACGTAGTTAGTGCCATTCTTGACAGCGGAAGTTCTCTCTCCAGCTACGTCTGAACCTCCCGTCGGTTCTGTGGAAGCAACCCCAAGGAAATAGTCTCCTGAAGTGACTTTAGGCAGTACTTCGCTCTTGGCTTCCTCTTGGCCGTATTTGTCAAAGATATACCCCCACCCGGCTTCGAGCAGAAAGTAGACCGCTGTCGCTAGGGTTATGTCTGCTCTGCCAATCTCCTCAGCGGCTACAGCGGACGTTGTAAAATCCGCCTTCATGCCACCATATTCCTCGCTTACTGTGATACCCAGTAGGCCGAGTTTGGCCATCTCTTTGAGCGAGTCTCTCGGAATTTCCCTCTTCTCTTCCATTTCCTTGATACGCGGCGTGAGGCTCTTCTGCAGACATTCCCTCGTGCTTCTTCGAAACATTTCTTGTTCCTCATTCAGGGCAAAATCCATGACATTTGCACGCCTCCTTGCTGAAATGGAAAGTCTTTAGCCTTCCGAAAATTTGAACCTGAAATAGTGTGGGCTTCCGGTGTAAGGTCATCGGAAAAACCTACTATCCTAAATAGCACAAAATGAACGAATTGATGAAACTAATTAGGTGAATGTAACAGTTTGGAAACCGTTACGGCGCAAGGTTTGAACGAGTGGCAGAAAAAGGTCACTCAGGTTCTTGAAAATGGTTCCAATGTTCTAGTTGTCGCTCCAACCGGCAGCGGTAAGAGTCATCTGGCTATGTCTGTCGCTCTAACTTCCGCAAGAACGCTGTGGGTCCTTCCCACAAAGGCGCTCACACGTGAGTGGTTCATGAGGAGTCTGGAGTCGGCCGCTGGACCGATGCGCCTCCCAAATATCTATACAGGAGATTACAGACGGGATACCCCTTTTTACGAAGGAGACCTCGTTTTCGCTACGTACGAAAGCGCATTGACCCAGCTAAGGAGAAAGGATCCTTGGTTTTCAGCGCTGGAGCTATTGATATTTGACGAATTCCAGTTTGTCGGCGAGGAAGAGAGGGGCGGAGTAGTCGAAGAACTGCTGATTCTGTTAAGTGAATTGAAACCCACCACTACTCTGCTCGCACTTAGTGCTACAATCGGCAACCCTGAGACCCTTGCATCCTGGCTTTCTCGCCTCTTTGCTCGTCCGGCTCAGCTAGTAGAGATTCCGTATATCGAAAGGCCAGTTAAACTCACGCAGAGAGCAGTCAAACTTAGAGGCGAACAGGAAAAGCGCCGGTATCTTTACGAACTAATCCGTAGTAGCCCGTCAGAGCAATTCTTGGTGTTTACTCCAAGAAGATTTGACGCTGAGAATTTGGCTAAGCAGTTTAGAAATGGGGGGATACTCACGGCAGCTCATCATGCCGGCCTTGACAGACTCTCGCGTGTTACTGCGGAAGATTCTTTTCGACGCGGCAAAATTCAGGTCCTATTTTGCACGGCCACCCTGCAGTATGGCGTTAACCTACCGGCTCACACGGTTGTGGTTTATGACCCCGTCTGGAGTGCTGCATCTCGAGAGTTTTACCTGAGTACCAACGACTACTTGCAAATGGCTGGAAGGGCGGGGAGGCCCATTAAAAGCCCAGTAACTGGAGAAGTGATAGTTAGCGGCCATGTGTTTGTCCTCTCAACAGATAATTACGAACACAACTACGCGAAAGCTCATCTCATAAACCAGCAACCGGAACCGCTTGAAAGTTCTTTCGAAACTGAATTGGTTCAGCGCATCCACGGTCTATTACTTTACAAGAGTGCTACTGAGATTCGGAAACTGCTTTCCAAAAGCTTTGCTAGAGTTCAGAATAAACAGATTTCCGCAGCTATTAGATTGCTCGAAGAGATGCGCTTCGTAAAGTCAGGATGGCTTACCCCATTGGGTAGTTTCGTGGCAGAGCTGAACCTGTCACCGTTTATAGCTTCCAGATTTCTAAGGCTTCTCGAATCACGTTTCACCGAAAGATCAGTAGGCAAGGCGGCCGCTCAACAGGCCTTCGAGGAAGCATTGAGGGAAACTTCATCGATTCCTTCGAATCTGAGCAGGTATCAGGATTTATTGAACTGGGTTTTCGTTGAACGCCGCCATTTGGATGGTCAGCTGTTAATGGTAAATTATACTTGCCCGCCCATTCTTCGTGACAGGGTAGCATGGTATCTTTACGCATTCGAGCGACTCTCTGGCTTCGTAGGCGCCAATATGGCTGCTCAGGCTATAGCAACTGAACGGGTAAGTCTGGAGGGACTGGACCAGGTTGTAAGGCCAACAGAGAGGATAAGAAAACTGACCTCGGGAGGCAAGAGAGTGTATATCGAAGTAGCCATCAAGGATTATGACAAGGCTGCCAACGTTGGTGTAGCAGACTGGCTTGGGTTTCGTGTGCATGTAGTAGGGGTACCTCGAGGCTGGTCAGATGTGGTTGAAATACTTGACTATAACGGGCCCAACATAAATGCCAAACCCGCGGCTACCCCTCACTTCTTATCTTCTGCCGAAGAGGGAAACTCCCTCACAGAGTAGGGTACAGGCTAGGGAAAGTAAACACAATAAAGGGTAATGAGGAATAAGCGGGGGTGTCGCGGGTTTCATAAGAACCATTTAAGTATTAGTGCGGTCTTCGGTAAGCGCAAAACTGGTGCGTAAGGTAAGATGAAAATAGAGGAGCTAAATCGGGCAGGTCTAAGGTCTATCTCTGTGACGGGTCAGATTGTCGACGTCTCCGAAGTAAGGAATGTAACTACGAGGATGGGCCAACAGAGTCGTGTGGCTGACGCGGTCCTCAGAGACGAAACGGGTGAGGTTGACCTGACTCTATGGGACTCGCAGATTGACAGCGTCAAGGTAGGAGATAATGTATCTATTCAGAACGGTTATACTACTGAGTTCAGGGGTAGAACCAAGCTAAACGTTGGCCGATACGGAACAATTACCAAAGTCGAAGAGGGAATGTAGCGGCCGCTATTTGCAAAAATCATACGCACTTGCTCCTTGCGCCTCTGGGTCAGCCCCTACAATGAGCTATAGAGTGACGGTGTGTACGGCTGGACTGCACGGGGCGGGGAAGTCAGTCCTCAGCGAGGCTGCAAATTCACTTGGGTTCCATGTAGTCAGTCTCGGTGATTCAGTTCGCTCAGAGCTGAGAAGACGAGGACTTGAGGTGACCCATAGCAACATACACGCGATCAGTGTGTCTCTAAGAAAAGAATCTGGTCCTGAGGCGGTGGCAGCGCTCGCTGTGCGAAACATAGATGAGACCGAGGACTTGGTGATGTTTGATGGGCTCAGAAGCCTTGAAGAGTACAACTACATTCGAGCACTCCGAAGGGATACGTCGCTCATAGCAATTCACGCTTCTCCACGTGTTCGTTATGCTCGTTGGTCTGAGAGAAAGAGGGTGGATGACCCCGTTGACTTCGAAGGTTTTATGAGCCGAGATCTTTCCGAATTGGAATTTGGAATGGGTTCGCTCATGGTTCTCGCAGATTATCATTTGGTTAACCAAGACGTGACACTGGAGGACTTCAGGCGGGCATGCCGAAATCTGTTAAAGAATCTCAAGTTGGTTATGTGACGAGTCGGCCTGAACTAACAATCCGTAGAGCTTGGCGTTAACGAGATGATTTCCGCACTTCTTCAGGGCAGAGATATTCACAATGGCCTCCCAAAATAGCTTGATGGCTTCAGTCCAGGTGAAGGTCTCTGCGGACGTCTTTCCAACTGAAGATCCAGAAAAGGTGGCTAGTTGTGTGCGGATGTTTGCTCGTCTAGGGTTGCTTGAGTACTCTCGCGGAGTCGGGAGAGATTCTTTGCATGGAAAGGGCAAGGGGCCAGCCTCACTAGAGCCTCTCCGAAACGCTTTAAGAAGACAGCGCACACTGGATGTAGCAAGGGCAAATATTCTGAGGGGGCTCACGGGATCGGCCACTTACTTCTCCCTGCATAAGCAGGCAGCCTACGCTGGGCATGCGGTTTTTGTCTCATCAGATAGCGAGTCACCGCTGGGAGCCGTGAGGTTCGAAGTCGTATGTGACAACCTGCCTGCATTAGTAGACTGGCTTGCTACAAAGACTGTCAGAGGGGAGCCCGCAGACTAGACCTCCGTCTCGGGTTCTACCTCAACGGAAACGCCGTCTTCTGCGAAGCTCATTTCTGACGAGGCGGAAAATTCCGTCTTCAATCTAGCAACATCGACGCTCTGGCCAAAATTCGTAAGCACAGCTCTCGCGCAATGCGACTGGGCAATCATCCTGAGTGCTTGGCTCACAGTGGAGTGCCCACCGGCCCAGGCTCCTTCGACGTCGTCGTCATTCATGGTTGCTTCATGAATAAACAAGTCAGCATTTGTAGCGAGTTCCAAGATGCGGCCGCACGGCCGCGTGTCACCGGAGTATACGATTTTCGCACCCCGCCGAGGCGGTCCTAGCACCTGATTTGGAGTTACACTCTCGCCGTGAAATGTTATACTCTCTCCCCTTTGAAGCGCACCCCATAGCGGCCCTCGAGGAATACCGATCTCGTTCGCCTTTTCAGAGTTGAAACGCCCCTGCCTTGGTTTTTCCTCAAATGAGTATGCAAAACTAGGTACAACATGGTCGGACGACACTGCGCGGACTAAGTATTCATCAGTGGAGAAAATTTCCGCTGGGGCGGCCAGGAAATCTATTTCATTAATCTCAAGGGAAAAATTTGGCCAGTAATTGGTACTCTTAAATATGCTCTTCATGAATTCGTTGAGGCCACGGGGTCCGTATACTTTTAACTCTTGAACGGCCGAGTTCAGGCTGAGGCTCATTACCAGACCTGGCAGGCCGAGTACATGGTCACCGTGCATGTGGGTGATGAAGACAGCTCTCAATCCCTTAAGGCGGAATCGATAACGCTTTACAGCCAGCTGAGTGGCTTCTCCGCAGTCAAACATGAACCTCTCACCGTTTCTGTGTATCAGAATAGAGGGCCCTCCCCTCTTCAGTGTTGGAGCTCCCGCCCCTGTGCCCACGAAACATACTTGGATTTTCGTCAGTTTTTGCTCACCTTCTGGCAGATTATCATCTCTCTGACTAGGGATTTATGAACTGGGATTGTGAAGACCCCACAGATACGTAGCCCTGACAGGCGTACGAGCTCGTGAATTTGCGTGCTGTGTGGTACGAGGAAGCACATTTTTGCGCCCGACTTTAGTATTTGGGATAGCTGTGGAAGTGTATTGCCTAGTAATTGTGTCAGAGTTCGACCATATAAGGACGTGACTCTTCCGTATGGCGGATCAAAACACGCTGCGTCTGCAGTGCAGTTGGTAAGGGGGAGGCAGTTCGAATCAGAGCGGAGCAAGTCGTAGCGTCGCCCCTTCTCGACGAGTTGATTGAGATTTCTTCTAGCTCCGTATACCTGTTTCTTTGATAGCTCGACGCCTATGGCGTTTAGGCCCATAGAGAGGGCCGCAATAAGTGTGGAACCGGAGCCGCAAAAAGGATCGATGACGGTTGCCCCATCGGGACACATAGTTAGGTTGCACATGAGTGCAGAAAAGTGGCTTGGTAGCACCCCAGGGTGAAAATATGGCCAAGTGACGGGGGGTCGTTTGGAAAGGGCACTCCTAGCATTAGTGGTTGGAGAAACAAGCACGACTGGAGAACCGCTTGGAAGGAAGCTCCTTAAAATTCTGATCACAAAGTGAGGCTTTTGGATGTCAACTCGAGCGCTTACTCTGGGGACGATCTTGCGGATGCTGCTTGCGAGCGTGGTCACGCTGCTGGCCAATACCTTGTAGGTTCCCGAGCCAATAATGCGGTTTATTACTTCGACGCATTCATGCGAAATACCATCGTCATAGTAACCCGCTTTCACGCCGGTCAGTCTCGCCCCCGCGGCTCTCCTCGCGAACTGCAGTGCCTTGGATTCTTCGATGACACAAATCGCTCGAGAGGCGGTAGTGTGTGTGGGTATCGCGTTATAAAGAGAGCATAGCGAGAGAAATTCTAAGAGGTTCGCAGAGGGATAGTCCCCCGCAGGCTCATAATAAAGTTCTAGTTTGGCTCCGATGCTCACGCACACCTAATCCAGATTTCGCTCCTGCCGCTCACGGACCGTGAATTGCAGTTACCAGTTCGTCGGTGATGCTGTATCTAGTGAACTCGTTTTCTACCGTGTCCGACCCCCACACCTCCTCCACGCCACTGCGCCTCAAGATTGCAGAAGCACCATCAACCATTAAGGCATGAACGCATACTGCAAATATCGGACCTGCCCCTATTTCCTTGAGTTTTATTGAAGCGTTTGCAATAGAGCCCCCTGTGGAAATCATGTCATCAACAATGCAGACAGGTTCCCCATTGAGCGCATGGCCTTTCACAAGTTCACTGGATACCTCACCAGTGGTTCTGTCTCTCTGCTTAGAGAAAACAAATGTTTCGAGGTTTAGGTTCTTTGCTACCTCATCCGCAAAGCGGAGAGCCTTGAAATCCGGTGCCACAATATACTTGACTGGCTTTGGCAGTTTTGTTATAGCTTCGACCATCGGCCTCGTAGCTTTTACATCAGTGACCTGTATTTCAAGCGCCTCAACAGCTTCATGGCTATGAGTTTCAACGCTGATGATTCGAGAAATCCCCGCTGACTTGAGGGCTAGACCAATTGCTCTGGGTGAAATTGCCTCTCCTTCTAGAAAGACCCTGTCTTGTCTAGTATACGCCAAGTAGGGTGATACTAAAGTAATCCGCTTTACGCCACCCCGGCCAAGGGCATCGCACATGAGCAAGGTTTCGATGATCTTCTTGTCTTGGTTAGGGTAAAGGGTGTTTACCAGTATGACTTCGCTCGTGGAAGGTCTTTCGGTGAGTCGCACGTAAGAGTCACCATCTGGAAACAGCTTTGAATCGAAAATTCGTAAGTCTGTACCAAGAGCCTGTGACAATCGATTTGCGATCGATGACGAAGACTGAGACGCAAAGATAGAAGCGCCCATGCTCAAGACAGTTTGGTGTGTCAACAGTCTCCCTATTAGTTCTTACTTATGAATAAAGGGAACCCAACTCATGCAATGTTTTATTTCGGTGGGACTAGCGTATATTACTAATGCGCTTTGCTATCTTATCTATTGGTTTCGAGCTTCTTATTGGAAGGGTTGTGAATACGAATTCTGCGTTTCTTTGTTCGGAGCTCGCAAAGAGGGGCCATGAGGTTGGACGAGAGATAACGGTGGGAGACGAGCTTACGGCTATATCGGGTGAGCTGAAACATTTAATTCAGGAGGGGTTCCAGAATATTATAACTACTGGCGGGCTTGGCCCCACTTTTGATGATATGACCGCGGAAGGCGTTGCAATGGCCTTCGGCCTTCAGGTAGAAGAAAATTCGCTTGCGCTACAATGGATAACCGATAAGTATGACGCTATGAAACTTCCCCTCACCGCAGAACGTAGAAAGATGTGCAGGCTGCCAGTTGGCGCCCAGCCAATATACAATAGTTTGGGCACCGCCCCGGGTTTCTTGTTCGCGGACGGGAGACTGAAGGTTTTGGCACTTCCGGGGGTCCCAGCCGAAATGATAGCTATTTTTCAGGAAAATTTGGAACAAATCTTTCCGTCTGCAGGACGCATGCATGAAAGAGAAATTCGGATTACGGGTCTCCCCGAATCTACACTTGCTACTTATACTATCAAGCTTATGAGGAAGTATTCATCCATCTACATAAAGACACATCCTAGGAGCAGCGAAGGAAAATCGGAAGTACTTGTTCATGCCTATGCCATGTCGGGTAGTGACGACGTAGAGTCACAACTCGACTCGCTTATAACAGCGCTGCGCTCATCTGTCGAGAAACTCGGAGGAAGGGTTGAAGAATAGATAAATGATCGGAACAATTCTCGTGCTTGGAACGGCTGGTTCTGGCAAGACATCACTTGTGAAGGCCTACGGAGATCATCTGCGCAGTGTGGGAGTCAGCTATATGCTAGTGAACTTTGACCCTGCAGTATCAACACTGCCCTACAATCCTGACCTAGATGTCCGTGATTTTGTATCTATATCCAGAATTCTTGAGAGGGAGGCGCTGGGGCCAAATGGAGCGATAATTGCCGCCGTGGACTTGGCGGCCACACATCTTGCAGAAATATCCAAGTCGATTCTAGACGAGGATCCAGATTATGTGATTGTCGACACTCCGGGTCAGCTGGAGATATTTGCATTCCGAAGCGCCGGTCCAATGGTGGTTAACGAAATATCTCATGGCCAAAAGGTTTCGCTCTTTCTGCTCGATCCCGCACTTGCTCAAGAGCCCGCTGATTTGGCTTCCTTGCTCCTGCTCTCCACAAGCTCGACGCTACGCTTGGGGCTGAACACGCTGAATATCTTGAGCAAAGCTGATCTGCTACGCGAAGAAGAAAGGGACAAACTGCTAGGCTATTTTGAAGAGCCCGAGGCTCTTGGCGCGGAGCTTCGACGGTCCAAAGGCATGGCGAGAGAACTGGCCGCGCAATTACTCGACGTGGTTTTCTTGACAGGAGGCATTCCTTCCCCCCTCTTGGTTTCGGCCGAAGAATATCAGGGGCTCGAAGAGTTACACGGCGAGATACAGCGGCAGTTCTTGGGGGGAGAAGTTGAGGACGCTGGACGCGAAAGGGAGTAGCGATGGTGATTGTATGCTACAACGGATTAAAATGAATGAAACTATGAAGAAACGAACCCTTCGATGCATCAGAACCAATACTTTCCCCACGAAACTCTTATATTCTGTACAAAGTAAAACGCCTCAACCCTTGCGAGGGCGAATTTGACAGTTGCTCAGCAGCCTTGAGGCGTTAGAAGAAAAGGCGGCAAAGCTTCGTACACTTGTCAAGCAGGAAAGAGACCTTGCTGAATCATCTGCTAGGACACGTGACGAGCTTAATGCGAAGTTCCGAGTTCTCATTTCCGAGTATAGAAACCTTAGGGCGGAACGGGATGATGCCATTGCAAGGGCAAAAGCGCTGAGGGACCAGAAGGAAGCCGTGTATCAGAGGCTTCAGGAATTACATAAAAAGCTCAGCGAGAAAGATGCGGAAATTTCTGCGGTAAGATCAATAGACAGGCAAGTCCAGAGGGCGAAGGAAGCTCTTGAGCGCGCCGAGTGGGAGTATCAGACTCGATCAATGTCTCCTGTGGCAACTAAAAGTCTAGAGAAGGAAATAGCTGAACTCGAGCAGAAGCTGTCCATCGCAATGAAGAAACAAGAGGCCTACAAAGAAACATTCGAGCTCAAACAAAATTATGATTTAGCGCTGCATGAGTTCAGGTCTCTCAGAGACGAGTTCAGAAAGACTGCGTCCAGATTGGATGAATTGCGAGCAGGTGCAGCCGCAAAGCTCGGGGAAGCCAAAAAAGTGAAAACTGAGGCAGATAACCAGCACCAGAACTATATTAGTCACGCCAACGAGGTAATTAAAATACAAGCTGAGCTGAATGCGTTGCGGATGCAGCTCCAGGAAACTAGGCGAGATACGAGGCAGAGGGTTCATTATGAGGAGCGAGATCGGACCAATCGCATAATCAGTGAAAAGGTGGCAAAGGCGAAGGAGAAGTTCAATAAGGGTGAGAAGCTCAACTTCGAAGAGTGGCAAGCGCTGCTCCTCGGGGACGAGCTTGCAAGAAGATGAAGACTTCTAACGATTGTTTCGGACCGACACAGCACACTTAAATTTTGTCGTCAGATACAGAACTAGACAAATGGCTGTCCAGCGGCTAATGGTATTATGCGTCGACATAGATAACGACCTCTCTAAAATTGCAGCCAAAACTCCAATCATTGGCCGCGAGGCAGTTCTCGATGCCGCGACCAGATTGGCGCTTGTCAGCCCAGAAGATACTGACGTGAATGCGATATTCGGGGCTATTAAGCAATTTGATGAACTCGCTACGTTGCATGACGAAGGTGTGGACATTGCACTCGTAGTTGGGTCCGAACGCGGTGGCGTTGAGGCAGACCTGAATATTCGTAAGGAAGTTTCCGAGGTAGTTTCGAAGATTCATCCTGCGGGGGTTGTATTTGTTAGTGATGGCGGAGAAGATGAAAGGGTTGTCCCAATTGTTCAGTCAATAGTCCCGCTATTCTCGCTCCAGCGTGTGACTGTTGAGTATTCCAAGGGAGTTGAAGAAAGTTATCGGGTTTTTGCAGCCTATGTTAGGAAGGGTTTCACTGAACCGAGATTTACTCGCTACACGCTTGGGATTCCAGGGCTTCTGATACTAGCCTTTGTGGTTCTTGCTTCAAAGGGCCTCTCGAACTATGGTGCGTATGCAGTTGCGGTGATTCTAGGCGCTACAATGGTGTTCAGAGGGTTTAACGTATATCAGCGATTCTATCAGAAGTTCGTACAGGACTGGAATAATGAACCGATATTTCTAATCGGTAAAATATTCAGTGCGGCGGTCATTCTTTTTGCCATAGTGACAGACATAGTGATTGCGCAGAATTACGCGCAGAATGTCAGCGCTGGCATACCTCTTTTGCTGAATGACACGCTTGACTACTACATTGCGGCTGTTATAATCTATTTCTCCTCGATCATTGCAAGTTCATACCTGTCGGGCCAGGTTCACTTTTGGAAAGACATAACCGCAATTACGTTTGTGCTCAGTATACGCGCAGCAATCGTGAGTGTGGCAGC
>JAJYZJ010000004.1 GCA_021800035.1 archaeon | reverse complement strand
GCACAAATCGAAAGGTAATGTCATGCTTCCAGTTCCATTCATCAGTAAGTATGGAGCTGACGCACTGCGTTACTGGGCGAGCTCTTCAACTCTTGGTGAGGATAACTCATTTCAGGAGAAGGAAGTGATAGCGGGTTCAAGACTGATCAACAAGCTATGGAACCTCGCTAGATATGCAGAAATCGCGGCCTCGGAATTTAAGCCAACCGAGATCACAAACGTAGTTGACAAATGGATAATGCAGCGACTGAATTTAACGGTTCAGAAGGCCACTAAAAACTTTGACAGTTACGACTACTACAAAGCCCGACTCGCAGTTGAGGAGTTCTTCTGGACATTCGCTGATGATTATATAGAGTTCGTCAAAGATCGAGTTTATGCCGGTGATGACGCGGCAAAGCAGACCATCAATCAGGCAATTTACGCAATGCTGAGGCTCCTAGCTCCCTTTATACCATATGTCACAGAAGAAATTTACCAAGAACTCTTCGTGCATAAATCGAAACTGTCGAAAATAGGAGAGGCTGAAACAATTTCTGTTCACCTGAGCAGCTGGCCAAGTATCGCAGAAGTAAACCAGCCGGAATTGGAGCGTGGAGAGATTGTGGCGAAAACCATTCGTGAAATACGCAAACTCAAACACGAGAGCCGGATACCGCTGAACGAGGTAATCCAGAGCGCCACGCTGAGCGCATCCTACCGCGAATCGATAAGCGAATCATTCGAAGTTATCAAATCTGCCATTAAGGTAAAGAGGCTGGAGTTCACCGAGCATGCGGCTAATGATGTAATCGTCGTTTCAATAAGCAGATAGCGTTCGAGCTACTCACGCCTGCGTTCGCCGTCCTGCGGGTTTCTCCAGAGACCATGTCCCCGTTCCACTTTTAAGGCGTATGAGGTAAACGCTTTGCAAACTGGGTAAAGGAGTTCATCTTCGAAGGCCATGTGATCTACCAGTCGGTTTGCGAGAGCAACCATATCACTGAGTGCATCTGACTGAACTTGCCCAGTAATGGTCAAGGCCAATGCTTTCAGCTTGGCATGATCCAGCGAGAGTCCCTCCAGAATCAAGCTCAGTCTGAACTCGTGGGCGGCATAGTCTTTGAGCGAACTCCGGCTACCTGTTTTTGCAAAATTGGCAACTCCATCAAGAACCGGTAACAGTATTCGTTCTTCCGTCTCTGTATGTGGGAGAAGAATCGCGAGAACCTGTGTAGAAAGCTCTTTGTGTCCGGACGTTTCAGACCCGAGTTTCACAAAATCCGATATCAGCTGCTCATGCTCAAGGCGAAGTCGCTGCGAAGCTTGTCCCGTTATTGGTTGTGTGTCATGGCTCATTGGGAAGGTCTATCTCGCAACTTCTGAAGACTACGGACGACGTTTGGTAGAAATTTGACTTTTCAAGCTTTGGCCTCCCATAGTCCCGGAACAGTCCAATTTGCTGACGCCTGTGAGAGTGCGACGACTTCCGCTCAAAATTTTCGTCAGTCAGCGAAAGATTTGATGGCTGTTTCAATGCAGTTTCACTACCGGAGTAGTAAGCGTGCCTATGCGCTCGATGGTCATCCTGACTACATCGCCCTCCTGTAAGAAGAAATCGCGACGCGCAAGTATACCCGTGCCTGTACACAAAATGGAGCCGGCCGGAACGGGGTTATCCTTGAAAAGGAAAGCAACCTGTTCGGCTATGCTCCTCTTCATTTTCGATGTTGTGCTACTGCCACGGAACGCTACTTGTCCACTCCTCTCTATGATTAGCTCAACGTTAAGAGAGCGAACATCCCCGATCTCGTCTGGGGTCACGATCCATGGACCGATTGCGCAGCATCCCCGGTAAATTTTTGACTGCGGTAGATATAGCGGATTTTCAGATTCAAGGTCTCGGGCGGATACATCATCAGCTATAGTGTAACCCAATATTGAACTGTCGCCGTCCAGTACAACACCGAGCTCGGCTTCTGGAAGCGTCCAAGCTGAATCCGAGCGGACCATAATGGGTTCCCCGTGTCCGACGCACCGACTGGCGGTTGCCTTGAAAAACAGCTCTGGTCGAGGTGATGAATAGACCCTTTCGTAGATAGTTTCGTTTCCCAACTTGGGCACATCATCCTCAGAGTACCTCTTCTTTGAAAGCACATATGTTATTCCAGAACCCCAGACTTCCGGCGGAGCAATAGGGATGGTTAGTCTGCCTCTTCGTGACATGCACGGATACTCCAAGAGTTTACCCAGTTCAAGTTTGATTACGCGCCCTCCTACGTCCCTCCCTGATGCGTGAGCCTGGAGTGCTCCTAGCACTGAGCCATTTATCCTTCTAACAATCCCCTTCCTCTCGGCGTAACAACTTATAGTTCCTCCCTCGGATTTGACCGAGAATATCTTCAACCAAGTTCGAAACTACTGGGGGACCCTCCATATCAGCCTTCCCGGGTTGGACATTGTCTCACTCCACCGCACAGTTTTCGGAGGTCTGCTGCTGAAATCTGCCGTTCGACAAAGTCACAAAACGAAACGAACTAGGAATTCAGCGGCCCTGCCTTCTTTAGGTTGCGCAGAGCTGATCAACTGTGAACCTCGCCTCTATATAGATAGCCCATTCATAACACCCATTTGAACCAGAGCTGTTAGCAAAGTGACTATAGACTACCGAGGATCGGTTCGCACCCAGCTTATCGCTCTTTGCGAGAATTAGGGCAAGTCCAAAACGCAACCGCTCACGGATGCACCTTGACTTAGGAGCGGAGCTGAGCCGAACCACGAACAACGCGCCATCCAAGAACAGCGACCTCTGTAATTGGAAACATCTGGAAGAACTCGCACACGGTATAGCTTTGCAGGAGTCACAGCTTCTGAGGGCTGAACACCATTTCCGCTCACGTTTGGAACCGGGGCTCACTTCCACTAGAGCCTTAACCCTCAAATGTTACCAGTTAGGCGAGACGGTTGAGACTGCTTCACGCAACCCTGTAACGCATTCGCTCGCCACAAGGCTCAATCGCAAATTTCCTGCGACAGTTTTGACCTTGGCAAGACGTCAAGGAAACTTCCCGGACTGTATTGGAACTGGCTCGATTCCGCCCACCTATGAATTCACTCGGCGCTCGGGCAACAATACGCGGCAGCAGTACAGAAACCATGAATTGCCGAGCAAGCCTATGGTAAAGCCTCCGTAACTCAGTGAAATAATCTCGGCAGGGCCCGGGATTCATCATCTCACAGCGTATTTTTCCAAGGCGTCTGCTCTCACCTCAGTTCCGGCTCCTGGACTCTCGGGCAGCTCGAAGTAGCCCTGACGCGGGACAAGCGGATGTTTCCATACATCAAGGAGCCAGGGAACGTGTTCCACCACAAATGAATTCCTGCACGACGCCGCAAGTTGAACGTGCAGAGGCTGCTGGATGTTTGTGTGCGGGTAGACGTTCAGATTGAATGCTTCTGCCAAATTTGCTACCTCGAGCCACTCTGTAATTCCCGCGACTTTGGTGGAATCCGCCTGTAGAATATCCGCGGCTCCCTGCTCAATATAGTCCCTGAAAGCGTATATGTTATGCAAAGACTCCCCGACTGCTATCGGGATATCCACTTTACTTCTCAGAATCGCGTGACCCCTTATATCGAGCGGGTTGAGCGGCTCCTCGAGCCAATAGAGGTCGAGGTCTCTACACCTTCTGCACCACCTAAGCGCGGTTTCGAGATCCCACTTGGTGTTCGCGTCAACCATCAGCTTTGTCGAGGAACCGATTGCGTCTCTGACTGCTTTCAGGCGCTCGTAATCAACTTCAGGGTCAGGGCTCCCAACCTTCACTTTGATGGCTCTAAAGCCTTCCACGCCTACCTTCTTCTTGGCGTTCGAAACGAGTTCCTCCGTGGTCCAGGACAGCCACCCTCCATGTGTGTCATAGGCCTCTATTCTATCGTGGAAGCCGCCGAGCACTTTCCAAAGTGGGAGACCAGCGTGCTTGCACAACAAATCCCACAGGGCCATGTCCACCATCGAAGCTGCCATCACCGCAAGCCCGTTGCGACCCAGCCTGAAATCCCAGCCAAAATTTTCAACAAAGAATAACTGGTGCACTAACTGCTTTCTTCTTAGAGGGTCTTTCCCCAGTAGGGATTGCGCCATATAGCGGTCGAGCAATTCTTTGGCGAATTCAGAGCCTCCAGCAGTATTCCAGCTGTACCCCCATCCTTCAAGCCCATCGTCAGTCGAAATTTTGACAAGAGGCAACCCGATGTATGACACCCTATTAATCGAGTCCGCTATTTCGTTCTCTAACCGCACCTTGAGCAGCATGGTATCTATGTCTGTGATGCGCATTGAAGTCTACCCTTTTGGTCTGGCAGCGAGTTATATACGCGATGCGCAGCGGTTAGTAATTCGAGCTCATGTTACGACGGACAATTGTAAACTACTGGCTGACTACCAGACGCTCCTATTTCATTTTGAGGGTAGGATTGGCAAAGGTTATCGATTTGCTCTACCTTCTCTCCCAGGAGCAACTTGGAAATCAAATTCGGATTAAAGGCGGCTCATGAGCAATTCTCACCAGAAGAGCTTCTTAGGCAATGCGAACTTGCAGACTCGTCCGGTTTTGACAGCGCCTGGGCAAGTGACCATTTCCACCCTTGGTTTCACACTGGCGCAAGCGGAGGTTTCGCATGGGTGTGGATGGCAGCCGCTGCCGAAAGGACGAAACGAATGACTATCGGTACCGGCGTCACCGCACCTATCTTGCGCTATCACCCGGCAATCGTCGCCCAAGCCTTCGCTACTCTGGGCCATCTCTACCCCGGTAGAATCAAGCTTGGGGTAGGGACGGGCGAAGCTATGAATGAGCTTCCGCTCGGTTTCCCTTGGGCCGCGCTGGGGGAGAGAGCAAAAAGACTAGTAGAGGCTGTTAGGATTATTCGCGAACTCTGGACGGGTGAATTCATCACATTCAAAGGAAAATACTACAGGCTTAACAGCGCAAAACTTTACACAACGCCAGAAAAGCCAGTGCCCATCTACTTCGCCGCCTTTGGTCCCAAGATGGCCCGCCTAGCAGGCAAGTACGGAGACGGGCTTTACTCATCCCTCACGCACAACACTGAGCACTTTAGAGATGTTGTCTTGCCAGCCTTCCGGGATGGTGCGGGCGAGGTAAACAGGAATCCCGAAGAGCTGGGTGCCTCAATAGAAATGCAGTTTTCTTACGACGCGGATTTGGATAAAGCAGCGACTTCAATTCGTAAATGGGCAGGCGCGCTATTGCCAGTGTTCTTCAAATACGGTATATCAGACCCGAGAGAAATCGAAGAAAACGCTTTGAAGGTCGGGGTGGAAGAAATGAAGAAAGCATGGGTGGTCACCGATGATCCCTTTGAAGTAGCTAAGCGTGCGGAGGGCTGTCTCAAGGCTGGATTCAAGGAAGTGGTGTTCATGAGCTCAAGTCCCGACCAGCAAATGGCGATAAAAACCGTTGGGAAGGAAGTGATCCCGTATCTGAAGGAGAACTTTGCTGTTAAGAGGTGAGAACCGGCGTGCTCCTCCGACCAAGCTTCCCAAGCCGCCCAGTCACAGGCCTATTATTAGACCCGTCAGAATCACCGCGAGTTAAAGCCGGTGAAGTCCTCTCACGGCCAAAGCGCGCGGACCTTCCAGCTCACCAGTGGTAAATCGAATGTGTTCAGATACCAAATCTAACTTATCCCCGCCCGCTAAAATTATTGACCTTAGTCACACTCTCTACAATGGAATGCCCTCCTGGCCCACTCACCCGCAACCAAGCTTCGAGCAAACACTCTGGACTGCCCGGGATGGCTACGCGCTCACTCTCTTGAAGCGAATGACAACTCATACCGGCACACATGTTGACGTTCCGGCTCACTTTATAGCCGAAGGTAAGAAGGTGAGTGACATTCCCATAGAGAAGTTTGTTGGAGCGGGGGTTGTGCTTGATCTTTCGCCAAGGAGAAGTGGAGAAGAGATTGGCGTTGGCGCGCTGGAACAGTTCGACGAGCAGATCCAGCGTGGCGACGTGGTAATGCTCCACACAGGCTGGGACAAGAAACGAGCTATGACGAGCGAGTATCTCTTTGAGTGGCCATACCTCGGCCTTGATGCTGCTAATCACCTAGCCTCCAAGGGCGTAAAGGCTGTGGGCACGGATTGTCTGAGCATTGCTGGCTGGGCTGGAAGCGTTGCGGCGCATGGCCCAGTCACAACCAGCTCTCCTTCCGAAGTGCATAAAGCTCTTCTCTCACAAGAAATCCTCATAATCGAAGAGCTTGCGCATCTGGATTTGGTGCTCGCAGGCAGTAAGAGTAGAAGGGCGTGGTTCTGCTTTGCTCCTCTAAACGTTATCGGCGCGGATGGAGGCCCGTGCAGAGCCGTTGCCCTGACTTGAAGCGCAGTAATGGCATGAAGAGAGGGAAAGGTTGCTTCTGCAACTCTAGGACAGCTGAGAAAGAACCAGTTCTCTGAATTTGGACGAATCGGCCCTGTAAACCACGCTGGCATTTGGCTGTTTGCCGGTTAGTCCGTAGCTGTCAAGTAGCATAGCCCCCCTCCCTCCAGCGCATGTTTCTACGTCCACTGCTAACGTTCTGGCCTCCGTGACTATCGATTGGTCAAATGCAATCGCCGCGGTCAGGCTGTCGGGGTGCACGCTCCCTTCTGCTCCGCTGCGAATGCTGTAGTTTAGTAGCGCGGCGTTGGACCTGACGAAGAATTCCGACGCTTTTGTCTTTCGCCTAGCTATATCTTCCCAGTCAGCCTTCGAAATACACGCAGATTGTTCGGCAGTTTCCCAGGGTACTATTGTAACGTCAAAGCCAGCGTTCAACACGATACGCGCAGCTTCGGGATCGACCCAAAAGTTGAATTCCGCAATCTGGGTTGTGTTTCCCCGATAAAAGGCGCCCCCCATAACCCAGAGCTTTTTCACGCGCCGCACTATCGCAGGGTCCTTAAGATATGCAAGCGCGATGTTTGTAAGAGGAGACACGGCAAGTATCTCAAGTTCGCCAGAATACACCTTCGAAATCCTGAGCAGAGCATCCGCGGCGAACTCCGATTCGGGGCTTTTCGAAGGTTCGGGGAAGTTCCATCCACCCAGCCCATTCGCACCATGAACTTCCTCTACAGTCTTCCAGATTCCCATTATCGGCCTCCTAGGGCCCAGGAAGACAGGGGCATCATAGCCAAAATATTCGAGCGTAAACAGGGCGTTACGCACCTGATTCTCAAAGCGTACATTGCCCGCTACTATAGTTACTCCCAGAACCTCGAACTTGCGGATGGCAAGAAGCAGAGCGAGAGTATCATCACTCGCAGTGTCAGAATCGAATAATATCTTGCGCATAGAATTCCGTTCTACGGCGCGCGAGCTAAAAACGCTTGCAGTCCATGACGTATGACTATGAGGGCCATTCCCACCATCCTCGCCTCGGCAAAGCCAGCATTAGCTGAAGCGAGATAACAATTGGAAACAAAAAACGAGAAGAAGAAAAATTTAAAAAAAGGAAAAAGGCGAGCGCGGTCAGTTCTTCACTTCCTCAGTTACAGCAGGCCTAACTCCCGCTGTCACTGACTGGGGCTGACCCTCCTCCCATATTCCTACGCTCGTTCCCTTGCCACTCTCCACTCCCTTTACAAACCATACACCCGCAGCCACGAGGCCAACAATCCATACTGCCGCATTGAAAATAATCCCCTGCCCTAACGAGAGGCCGGTAACGAAGAGCGTCACCGGGATGAGCGCACCTATGGATATGAATCTCACTAGGCCGAGGTATGTGCCCCTTCTTTTCGAGTTCCAGAACTCCGCCTTGAGTGTGTCTTCCGTAAGATAACTGATAGAGATGAAGATATTGGCAAGCACCATCAGAGCGTAGAAGAAGTCCAGATTATTCTCCCATGTGCCTATCGTAAAGTAGGCGGCGAGGGTGAAAAGCACTGTACCGATAAAGGATATGAGGAGGAAGCCTTTCCTGCTCCAGCGGTCGGCTAGCAGCGTTACCCCTATCCCCACAATGAACTCAGTCAGGTTTGCCGTCAGTAGTATAGTTGGAAAGTGAGCCGAAAGCACGGTAGAGCTTGAAGGGAGCACGAGCACGAAAAGGCCATACCCCACTGCGTTAGCTCCGGCTACTGCTACCGCGATAATAAATCTGAACCACTTGGAAGGCATTTTCCCGAGCACCGGCGCTGTCTGCGCCGTCTTCGAAGAAGATTGACTCTGTGAAACGTTACCAAAGTACTTGGCACTCACTTCGCCCGCCTTGTCATGCTGACCAGTTGCCGAGAGCCACCGCACGGACTCAGGCATCTTCAGCCTAGCAAAGAAGAGAGCAGCCACGATCAGCAGCGCTGCGGCCCCGATCATCTCCCTCTCAAACCGTACGACAGAGGGCGTCGTGCTGTAGACGAAGTTGGTGCTCACAAGACCTACAGTGGCTAGTACAACTCCGCCAAGGTTGATGCAGTTAATCTCCCAGAACGCCGCTTTGCTTCTGTGCTTGCGAGGCATTATCTCATGGGTGGCGGTCATGATGGTATTCATCTCTCCACCAGCAGCTAGTAGAAGTATCGCGAGGAATGGTAGTGTGGACGCAAGACTGGATGTGAAGGCAATGCCAACCGCGCCAATTGCGTATAGGGACATCGTGAGGTAGAATGTGGTTTTTCGTCCAATTCTGTCCGAGATTGGGCCAGCGATCATGATGCCGATTATGAGCCATAGTGGAGCCCAGATAAGGAGCGCCTCTGCGAGGGCGCCACCTACACTGAACCACGCGGTCGCGTAATAGGACATGCTGTAGATATAGTTTTCAAGGAGCATTCCGAAAGAAAAAGCAACCAAGCTCCAGGTGTGGACCGAGGTCCACTTAGACTCCTCCAGGTTGGACACGAGTTCCGCGCTTTGGGAAGCCATAGCCCGCCCAACCGGAGAGCCTCTTAAGCACTCCTTTCAGGATGAGGGAAATACAGCGGGGTCCATCGACGGATTATTGAAAGAGCAAGTGTTCGTAGCGCGACACTCCCTCTATAAATCGTAAGGCCCTGCAGCTGACTCGGCCAGACCTAGGCTATCGATATTCACGCAAGAATGAATTGCGAGAGATCGCGTTCAATGAGTCCCCGGAGGGAAAACAATACCCCTGGCCTTCCAGTAGCTGGGCTCTAGGTAGCGAAGGAAATCAGGATTGTTGCCGCGCTCGAGAGCGCTGTAATAGGCAAAATAGTAGAGTGGAATTATCTCGGCAAAGCGGCGTGCAGTCGAGGAGGTCCCTCGTAAGTTGACTGTGTAGTCCTCGCCGTAGCCTCCCTGACCCACTACCCAAGTTTTGGCTCCTACAATTTTTGACGCCGTCACAAGGTCCGCAACTCTCTCCCTACCCCGTTCGTCGAGAAGTGTGTCAATTGCTATAACTAGGGTTGAGCTATCGAAAGTCATCCAGGGACCGTGAATCAATTCTTCTAGACCAATACCTTCAGCCGTCACATAACTGGATTCCTTGAGCTTGAGCGCAGCTTCTCTTGAATTCACGAGGCTCGGCCCTACGCCAGCGATAAACATTTTGGAGCTGGATCTACAATCTCTCGCCACTAGTTTTGCGGTTTCCTCCGTTTGAGCCAGTGCAAATCGTAACGCACTCTCAACTTCCTCGTATAACGAGGTTGTGGGGGGAGCTTTTGCTCCCGAGAGCTCTAGCAATGCACTTCCAATCACAAGGACCGCCGCGGTCGCATCAACATACGCCCTGGTGTGACATCGCGACCTGTCTGGTCCTGGACCTATGACAAATGATTTCCGTGCGACTGAGGTTATCGGGCTTTCAGAATAATGAGTTACGCCAAGGGTTGAGGAGCCCTGGGTTTGCGCATGCCTCAGCGCCTCGAGCGTGGTCTTAGTTACACCGCTATGTGAGATTCCCACAACCAGCGAGTCCTTTAACTGGCTTTTGGCTTGAGTAAACTCAAAGGCCTCATAAGCTTCGAAGCTAGCCCCGTAATTCTTTAAGAGGCTCGTCCCAAATGCGCCGGCGTAGTACGCGGTGCCGCAACCGACAAAGAAAGTCTTACGAGCTTCAAGCGCGCGTGATGCCTGTAATGATTGCTCTACGCTCACCCTGAAACTCTCGGGGAGAGTGCGTATCATTTCATACATCCAGAAGGGATGCGTCGTTCTGTCCGGGATTGGAACCGAAGTCTCGGAGTTCACAAGCCAAGCAGCTCGTCAAACATAATTAAGCTTCGGGGGTCAGCGCTCATGTGCGCGCCTGTATATCCCCGGTCCTGCTACCGCGCTCTACTCACAGAAATGGCAGCGTGCTCGTGCGGTCTGTTTGACCACTCGATATTAAAGCCCACAAATCAGTTTTCCCTGTTATCTTCTCGGGTGCGCGAGTAGTCGATTCAAAATGTCAAAAATCAAAGTGGTTGTGCCAGTGAGAAGATTTTCTTAACACTATGGTAATGCAGGAATCGCGCCGAACCTATTCATCTTGGGAACTTCCCAATCCTGAACGACTTCTGATCCAGACCCTCCGGTCGGTTAAATGGGCCGGGACTTTCACTCTTAGGAAGGCTGAACAGCCTGGCTGAAATTAATGGTGACGACCTGCGCAAATGCATTCCCCAAATAATTTTTGTGATAGTCCCAAACATTTTGCTCAGCAAGAAGGTCGACTACCTCGGAACCCTAAGATAACTCAGTGTATCAGTCTGCATAATTCGCGTATTACAAATCCAAACTCGATTGTGCCGAATCCACTATCTGGTTTTTACTCGATCTTCGTGCTTGACCTATTCCAATGTCGACAGTAGCGCTTTCTGACGCGTAGCTTAAGCAACTCGCATAGTCAAACCATTACGAATGTCCGAGCAAGGTTCAAGATTGCTTTATATCGTAGAAAATTCGGGGCACTTTAGTCCTTGCTCTTCAGCTCAACTGAAACAATCCCTCTCTGCTTTGATGCAGAGGCACGGGGGACTCAAATGGTTCGGCCTTAGAGTTGCGAACGGCAATATCCAGTTTGATGTGCTATTACCTTTTCAGGATGCACGGGAACGCAAATTAAGGTCAGACTCGATATCAAAAGCGCTCGAGTCGCAAATCGGGAAAGTACTAGCGGTGGAAGACATATCGACTGGTTCTAGCCCCTGCCTCTCTGGAGCACCCTCGGAAGTCTTTCTTGAACGATTCAACGAGGAGAGGTACTGGGAGGCTCATGAAATTCTCGAAGGCTGGTGGAGGCATGAGAGGGACGGCAACACGAAGCGTACCTTACAGGGCTGGATACTAGTATGCGCTGCGCTTGTCCATCATCAGAAGTGCAGAGACTCGGTGGCGCTTGAAATCCTTAGACGCGCCTCTTCGCTACTTCCGAGCTGGGATGCGGCGACACAGCTTGCTCCCGGCTTAGATTCGGTAAAGCTATTGGCGACGATCCAGTTGCAGCTTCGCAGAAGGATAGTTGAGCCATTCCGGCTTTGAAAGCACTCGGAAAGGATTAATCTTACTTCTTGGTCCAGCTAAGCTGATATGAGGGATCGTCAATCGCCTTTGCGAAGCTTGTGAGCTTGAAGGGCTTGTAGGCTTCAACCATAACTGCCAGTTCGTCAGTCGATTTCTTTCCGAGGCTTGCCTCAACCACCCCGGGCTGTGGACCGTGATGAATACCTCGCCTGTGCAGCGTGATCGAACCCTCTTCAATCCCCCGTCGACTCATGAATGAACCCGCCGAATAAAAGAGAATCTCATCCGAGTCTATATTGTTATGGTAATATGGGACAGGAACCGCTTCAGGATCAAAATCAAACAACCTCGGGGCAAAAGTACCGACCATAAATCTCTCCCCGGAAAAAGTTTCATGAACGGTAGGAGGCTGGTGAAGCTTTCCCACTATGGGCGACAGATCGCTCACGTTCAGGCCGAAAGGATAAAGATAGCCATCCCAGCCCACAACGTCAAAGGGGTGGTGATCAGTCATGAAAACTGCCTGCGATTCACCGAGCTTGACAACTATCCTGAATTCGCCGCGTTCCTCTTTAGTAACCAGACTTTCCGGTGGGCGAATGCTCCGAGTGTAGTATGGAGCGCTTTCAACGAGCTGCCCGAACTCGTTCCTGTAACGCCTGGGTATTTTGATTGCTGAAGGCGACTCAACGAGAAGGAATCTCGAGTCTTCGCTAGACTGCAGCTGATATGTGGTTCCTCTCGGAATATACAGATAGTCGCCGATTCCAAATGACTGAATACCGAAGACGCTTGTCAGAGTGCCTTCCCCCCTGTGGACGAAGAACAGCTCGTCTGCGGTGCCATTCCTGAAGAAAGCGTCTGTTGGGGGAACATGACCGAGTATTGAAATCGAAACATCCTCATTGAAAAGAAGCGGAACTCTACCGCCAAGGATATCTCCATCAGCTCTTATTCCCGAGGTCTTAAGGTGGTGATGCCTGTGCTCGTTAATTTCCCATACAAGCTGAGCTCGGGATTCCAGCTTTGAGAATGACGTTACGCTGGTTGGTGGGAAGCGGTGATAGAGCAGCGAGTAAATCCCATCGAAGCTTTCTGTTCCAAAAAGCTCTTCGCAATACAGGCCCCCGTCAGAAGCGCGGAACTGAATGTGCCTTTTCCTAGGCACCAAACCGAGACGGTAGTAATACGCCATGGCCACTCACTCCAAAGAGCGGCGTTGCCCGACCCTGTTCATAAGCGTGCCAAGCTTAGGTCCGACCAACTCAACGATGTCGCCTGGCTTCAGCCAGCCTGTTATATCTGGACCAATTTCCGCAATGCACCCGCCGCCGACTGTACCAGAGCCCATAATGTCTCCTGTGTCTATGGTCACGTCCTTCGACGCGTGAGCGATCATTTCTGCGAACGTATAGTGCATCTCCTTCGTATTTCCCTTCGAGTACGTCTTCCCATTGACTCTAGCTTCGACTTCGATTGCCGGCCTGCCCTCGAGCCCTCCACTTCCGAATTCGTCGGGGGTTACGAGAAATGGTCCAAAGGATTTCGCGAAGTCCTTCGCCTTGGCCGGCCCGAGCCCAATCTTCATTTCTTTTTGCTGAATATCACGTGCACTCCAGTCATTCATAAACATGTAACCCCCTATCAACTCTCGCGCACTCTCCTTGGTAAGGTCCTGACCCTTTCCTGTTATTACAACCGCAAGCTCCATTTCATAGTCCAGCATCGAAGTGTAGCTCGGAAATGGAATATCTTCTCCTGGCGAATAAATCGAAGTATGGTTCGAGTAATAGAAAGCCGGGAATTCATACCACTCCTCGGGAACTTCAAGCCCCCGCCTCTTCCGCATTGTCCTGACATGACCTTCAAAGGCATAGAAGTCCCGAAGCGACCTGGGTCTAGGGACTGGTGCAAGCAGTCTAAGGCTCTCCAGCGGCAAAGGGTCACCAGTGTAACTTTCAGCTGCTTCTTGAATTTGGGCTTTCGTCTCGGGCGAGATCGCGTCAAGCACGCTCAAGCCGGTTTTATCAGCTAAAAGCTTCGAAAGTGGCAGCACTCCGTCCTCGACCAAGACGCCACAATCTACCCTCCCGCGAAAGTCATAAGTAAGCAATCTCAACTGAGGGCGCTCTTCAGGAGTTCGGGTCTAGAGATTGCCCCGCTTGGCCTGTTCGCGTTCGATTGATTCGAACAGAGCCTTGAAATTTCCCTTGCCGAAGCTCTCGCCACCCTTTCTTTCTATGATCTCGTAGAAGAATGTAGGCCGGTCTCCAACCGGTTTCGTGAAAATCTGGAGCATGTAGCCCGCGTCATCCCGGTCAACCAGTATCCTGTGTTTTCGCAGTTCCTCAATTGGCTCATCAATGCCGCCAACGCGCTCACTAAGCTTCTCGTAATACGAATCTGGCGTGTCAAGGAACACAACTCCTCTGGAACGCATATCGGATACTGCTTTGATGATGTTTTCAGTCCGTATCGCTATATGCTGAACCCCCGGCGACCTGTAGTAGTCCAGGAATTCCTCAATCTGCGACTTTTTCCTTCCTTTAGCGGGCTCATTGATTGGCATAACTACTCGGCGCTTCCCGTCATGCACCACCTTGGACCTGAGAGCAGAGTATTCTGTGCTGATGTCCTTGTCATCAAAACTCATCAACTGTTTGAAGCCAAAGCTCTTCGAGTAATAATTCACCCAATGGTCCATTTTTCCTTCTTCAACATTTCCAACCACGTGATCAATCTTTACAAATCCAACTGGACTCGCATCTTCATGTAAGGGTTCGTATCCAGGTCTAAAAGTGCCCCTATACTGAGACCTGTCGATCAGGCTGTGCACTGTGTCACCGTAACCGCCTATCACAGCTCTGCGCAGATACCCGGAATCGTCCTTCTCTTCTTTCGGGTGAGAGACCAGAATTGCCCCATTAGAGGCTAGCGTCTTAGCCACTTTGTCCACATCAGTCACTGTCATGGCCACATCCTTTACCCCATCGCCGTGCCTGCTGACATGGCGGGAAATCTCGCTATCTTCGGAGAGTGAGGCCGTAAGCACGAGTCTCATGGTCCCCTGTTGCATGACATAAGATACAGAATCCTTCCTTCCCGTCTCGGGACCGCTGTAGGCCACGGGTCTGAAACCGAATGCCTTCCAGTGCAGGTACTCCCATGCCGCGGCGCTTCCTACATAGAACTCGGCGTAATCAAAACCCAGAAAATTAGAGCTAACATCTGCGACCTGCATGAGCTAGGAGCGATGAGCGAGCTTTTTTCTGTTTCGGTGGGCGATTGTGAGCTTGGAGCATTGCGAGGAGTTCAATGTCGAAAGAGCGCACATTAACGTGATTTTAGCAATCGCATGTATCAGCTTGCTATGCGGAGACAGCAGAACACACGATACATCAGAACTGAAGTTTAGCTGTCGCTCCTCTTCTGCCCAGAGGGCCATGGGGAGCTACAGCTCACAAGCTCTGTCTCTCTGGTCTACACAAGGATTCTAAAATCTTGATTAGCGAACGGTTTTCTATTTTAGTCCGAAGCTGTCCATTACCAACCCGGAATTTGCGTCGAACACGAGAATTATCTGTTTCCCCTTGTGGTCGTAACGAATAAACCAGACAGGCGCATGGAGCAATTCACCCTCTTGAACATCCATATCTGTGTGCAGGCTCTGAATCATGTGATACTTTTCGTGCGCCTTCTGGGACTGCAACTGGTCGACCAATGCCTTTGCGCTTGAACCCGCAACTTCTTCAGAAATGTCACCGTTAAGTATTTTGACACCGCTTGGCACTTTCGAAGGGTCGAAGAGTATCCTGTCGTTAAGGTTAAACGCATAGTTCGCCGGCTGGTATGCGGTGAGGGCCTTTAGCGCCACTACCGGAAAGTTATAGGTCTGGTCCATCTGATACGTCTTTTTGGGGCCGCCACCTCCCATCCCTCCGCCCATAACTGTTCCGAGCATTGCCCCCTCAAGCAAACCTCCTCCAAAATTCCCTCTGCCCCCTCCACCGCCCATCCCTCCCATCAGCCCAAAAAGTGCAGCCGTGGTAGCAATAGTTCCAACCTCGGCTGCTTCGTTCGTGGCCACAATTGAGGTTCTCGCTGACACGGGCTCTATCCAATAGGGGACATAGCTCAGATTGGCTTCCTGAAGCGTGCTGGACTCCTGAAGGTGACGGTGAAGAAGACCACTATCCATCATGCTGTGAACACGCGCTAGCACTGCATCCTTGTCACCGTATTTCAGCGGAAGCATTGTGTGTTTCTGAATGCTCCTCCAGCCATCGCCGCCCAGTGTAATGCTTGAGCCGCAATATTCACAAGTAACGACCATTTCGCCGAACTGGGGCTTTATCGGAGCGCCACAGCTCGGACATTTCAGCTCTTGCACCCCGCTCGGAGCAAGAATATCGTGCTGAGGCTGCCCCGTAGCGGCTGCAGCTCGCTGGGCGCCGTTCCCGCTAACAGCACCTCCAAGCTGCGTGCCACATTTCATGCAATAGACCGCGCCGTCGGGGTTCTGGGTGCCACACTTTATACAATACAACTACTCTCTTGCCCTCCCGGTTTTTACTGCGAGAGCGGTTTGCCACAGTTGGGGCAGAATTTCGAAGGAGACTTGACTTCGAACCCGCAGCTCGGGCATTTCATAGTCTGCTCTTGCGGAATAGGCGTGCCGCATTCAGGGCAGAACTTTGTTCCGGCGGTCACCGCAGTACCACACTTCGGGCACTTGCCAGAAGGTGGTGTTGCAGCGGCAACCTGAGGTTGAATCTGCTGGGCCCCGCAGTTCGGGCAGAATGCGTTCGCTGCAGGGATGAGTGTTCCGCACTTTTGGCAGGCTTTCATCTGTGCCTGGCCGGCCATTCCCTGATAGTAGGCCCCCGTCATGGCGTATCCAACGCCCGCCCCGGCTCCTAGGCCAACTCCGAGACCTGCTCCCAGGCCAGCAGTACCGCTTGGGTTCTTGGCTGCGTCCGTCATGGCCTGGCCCGCCTGGTATTGCATATAGTTCACGCCAAGCACAGACATCTCGGACCTCGTGTCAACCGCCTTTTGGACTTCCTCTGGAAGGCTGATGT
The DNA here is from genome assembly GCA_021800035.1 of archaeon. Lineage (GTDB taxonomy): Archaea > Thermoproteota > Thermoprotei_A > Marsarchaeales > Marsarchaeaceae > JAKAWJ01. The sequence continues at coordinate 52,850 of JAJYZJ010000004.1, read as the reverse complement.
TCAAACCTGAAATCTTGTTGATTTCTACTCCATACTGGCCGAAATTGTCAGGGGCGGTTGAGAGCATCACTTGTTCGATATTCAGCAGGTTAGCCGCCAAGTCGGTGACGCGCAGCCCCTGTGCCTTCATCTTCCCTATAGCGTTGTAGACAAGTATTACCATCTGCTCCTTTAACCTCGACTCGACATCAGAAGTTGTTTCAGCCGCAAAGGTACCAACGAACTGGTTAATGAAATTCTCAGGGGATGATACCCGCCATCTGAACTCCCCGTAAACACGAAGGTTGACCACTCCGAAGAGCTGGTCTACAAACTGATATGGTTGGGTGCTTCCGTATTTTGCATCGAAAAAGCGCTTCTGAAGATAATATACCTCAGCCTGCTGCTGAACCCCCGTAAAGAACTTCAGCAATCCACCCACAATCGGGGCGTTAAAATCGGTTAGAGCATAGCGGTTTGGCTTGTCAAAATAGGTAAGAACTTTACCGTCTCTGTAAAACACCGCTATCTCATCCTCTCTAACGACAATGTTGTCGTTCAGCCGGATAAGGCGCGGAACCTTCCACATCACGTTGTCTTGCTTGAACTGAGGCTCCCAGGATATCGTGGTAGAACCGAAAACGCTACCGCCTGAGCTTGGAATAGCTCCTCCCTGTTTACTCGACATATGTTGATACCCTTCTTACTCCAGAGCTATTTTAGGAGAATGCCTTGCACGTACTCAATCCTCGCAGACCACTTCTGCTTGAAGTCTGTGAGAAGCGAGTTCAGGCTTGATATCGCAGATTGAATCGCTGCGGCTTGGGTTGGGTCGTAGACCAGCTTTGAAGGAGAAGTGGCGTTCTGAAGATCCACCGCGGCCTGGACAAAGGCATAATCGTAATCGTAGAGCTTGTTGAGTTTGTCGTCATTCATGCTGAAGCTAGCTGCTATGCCCGTATAGCCCTGCTCAGCATATCTGACCTGCCCTGAGACCTGCTGGAGTTCAAAGATTAGCGAGCCAAGTGAAGTAAGGCCATTAAAGTCCCCCGCCGCCGCCATTTGCTTCCGAGCCAATTCCAGATTCGCCCTCGCACTGTCAAGCTTGTCCGCGACTTGGTGTCGGAGGAGGTCGTCGGCCACGCGTATATCGTCGAGTTTGCGGTAAGTCCTGAGGCCGGGGATGAGCATCTCTAACTTCTTGATGCTCCCACGATTTTCCGCAATCTCGCCTCTGATGTCGGGATTGCCCGTAGACATGACACTGTCAAGCGGGACGGTTGCTTTAATCGTTACCGCCTAGTCTAAGGCACACTGGCCAAGCTTGCTAGGTTAAATGCGACGCGGAGAGGGTGACGATTCATGCGTCTCGGCCTCCCTACCACACCATACGGGTACACTTATGGCGCGGTCATCGAGCCTAAGGCTGGTACTTCCATCGAGAACCGGGACTGGAAGCAGTGGCTTCAACGAAAGGGTTCACGCGAAACGCTTTTAGGTTCTTCAAGTGAGCAGCCGCTGATAGAAGATCATAGACGGCAGCGCCCGTGGACGGTTCCCCCTCATCGAGTCGTTTTTGGATCCTGGAAGTCGGTCGCTTCTCATACGCGGACGGCCGGGAAGTGGAAAAACGACCCTCGCACTCCATCTGCTCGACAGATTCGGAAGAGACAAAGGAATCTACGTTTCGTCGCGCGTATCCGAAGAAAACCTCCACGCCTTTACGCCTTGGAGCTTCAGGCTGGCAGAGGGAAATAGATTTGAAGATCTTCGGCTGGCGTCCGCTGAGAGCTTCGTAAGCACTGTGTTTTCAAAGGAGCGAGAAAAGACTCCCATAGTAGTGCTGGATTCTTGGGACTCGTTTGCTAAGAAGCTGAAGGAGGACGAGAGGCTGAAGACTGAAGAGGTTTTGACGGCTCTCTCAGCTGGCGCCAAGTCAAGGCTGATATTTGTAAGTGAAGAGCCCAGAGAAACCAATCTGGATTACCTCGTAGATGGTGTTGTGGAACTTACGACGGCCGAGCATGCTGGGAGATTCCTACGTGTGATGCACATCGAGAAGCTCCGTGGTACTCCTATCCTCCGACATAGAATTCTGTTCTCCCTGCACAACGGCCGTGCCACAGAGATCGGTGAAGCCACAGACCGACACTCACCACAAACTCACACCGGGCGGAGCAAGCGTAGAGTTCAACCTTCATTAACAGATTTCCACCCTATTACGGACAGAGGCAATGCGTATTCGCTGGGAACAGAGGCGCTAGACGCGGCATTCTCAGGTATTAGAATGGGCTCGATGGCCACAATTGAGTACGGTAGTGATGTACCCTCTTCTGTGATAAGGCGGTTGACTTTTCCATTTGTATTAAACTTTCATGCTCTTGGCCGGTCAATTCTCGGGGCTCTTCCGCTGAACTCTCCCACTACACTAATTGACAAGGCAATCATGACGTTCAAAGAGGATGACCTCAATCGAATGCGTCTCCTTGCATCCGCGGAGGACTCTCTAGACCTTGGACTCGGAAGAGTCTGGATTTCTGAGGCCGACTCCCGCTCTTATTTTGGAAAGCTCATGGCAATCGCAGACAAACTTCGTGCGGTTTCTCGTGATGGGCGCCTTGCATATGTGTTGTCTACTGACCACTTTGAGTACCGGTTTTCCAACGAGAAAGACTCTCTCATGTACGAAGTCCACAAAATGGTATCCCGTGTCCAAAACAGCGAAGACATCATCATTTTCCTGACTGACTCTGGCTCGGGCCTCAAGCCTGAATTGGTCAGACTGAGCTACTTACATATGAAGCTGGTTATGATTGACGGGTCGGCCATCGCGTTTTGTGTGAAGCCGTTCACCGGAGCCTTCGCGGTGGAAGACTCAGCTAATCCGTACTATCCTACAATCACTCCGATGATGTGAATTGTGAATAAGGCCTCCGGCCTTGCATTTATTATGCGCCACCCTCTGGCAGTAGCCTGAATTGAAATCCAGAATAAAAAAAGTGCTAAATTCTCTCAAGGAGGAGGTCGACGCAATTCTGATTTGGAACGCTGGCAGACCCGACCCCAACTTCTTTTATGTGACGGACTACACAAGCGGACTCTTCGAGGGGTCGATTGCCATTCTCTACCGCGACGCTGAGCTTGACGTCTTCACAAGTCCGCTCGAAGAAGAACTGGCACGGCGAGCCGACGCTAATGTGCGAGTGCTGAATAGCCGGGATGACGCGGAACTCGCAAGCGCACTTAATGACTCTCTTTCAAATGCGAATTCCGTTGGGGTAAACGAAGATGCCTTGAGCCATTCGGCATATACCAAGCTTCACAGGCTACTCAAGGACAAAAATATTACGGATGTATCCAGTGCGTTCGCAAGGGCCAGATGGGTGAAAGACCCAGACGAAAGAGAAAGAATTGCAAAAGCAGCAGCAATAACATCCAGTGCGCTTGAGCGCGTCCCGCAGCTTGTCAAGGAAGGTATGACAGAAAAGGCATTACAAGCAGAAATCGAATACTGGTTCGTTCGAGCGGGAGCCGACGGCCCCGCATTCAGTAGTATCGTAGCGTTCGGTGAAAATTCGGCCCTGCCGCATTACTTCTCGGGAGAACGCACGCTCGCAGCAGGAGACACCATTCTGTGCGATGTAGGAGCAAGGTACAAGCTGTATTGCGCGGACATGACACGAACTTTCTTTTTCAGGAGGGCGAACGAGTACCAGAGAGAGATGTACGCAAAGGTGAAGCAGGCCCAAGATGCAGCCTTTTCATTGTTGAAGGATGGAGCAGAGTCAGCTTCAGTTCACAGAGCTGCTGAAGACGTAATTGATAATTCTTCTTTCAGGGGAGGTTTTATACACGGTCTCGGCCATTCACTTGGTATAGAAGTCCATGACGGCTACGGAATGGGAAAGAAATCCGAGGAAAAACTTGTCGCGGGAGCAGTTCTCACAGTAGAGCCGGGGATTTACGTCCCGGGAAAGGGAGGGGTGAGAATCGAAGATGACGTGGCGATAACGCAGGATTCCTTTGAATTCTTGACAAAGGCAGAGCGCGAACTTATGGTGATATGAGCCGAGAACGATCTGGCAACTGTGCAACACGAAATGCGTCAATGGCTGGAACCGAATTTTATCCGGCCACTCGGGCTATAGGGCCTCGGACGGGGATAACACAATCACCGAGTAGCTCAGTCCGTTAGTCTTCGTCACTGGCCCTATCATGGGCCTCCCCAGACTGCTTAAGGGCTATCGCTGCTGTCTTTCGGATTCTGCCAATCTTCGGATGCAACGCAGTACCTGGCCCGACATGGATATCTAGCGAGCTTTCCATTGCAAGCAGTTGGAATGATGTTCCCGTTTCTGCCGCATCCCACTCTACAGCCTTGGACGGCCCTATCAATACCAAAACCACAGTAATTCGCTCCGAGGAGCGCAGCCCAGAAGGAATTCAAAGTTCATTTGCCAAAGTCTGAACGCTTTTTATTTTTTCGATTGTAGCTCCTACGGCAAGAGCAGAGCCAGAACCGCACTTCCAGCCGATACTACACTAAGCAGGATAAAGCCGGCCCCCAAACCCCCATAGGCAGTGCCCGCCGCCAATCCCGCTAATATGGGTCCGGCAAGGTTGCCCGAGCCATTTCCCAAGCCGTAGACTAGGCCCCTTGCTGAAGTCTTATCCCTGGCCGACACATACCTGTTAGAGAGCATGAGCAAAACTGGAAAGGTAACAAAACTTACTCCATATATCAAGAGAAACAGGATGGATAGCGGGCCCCCAAGCAGTTCGAAACCAGCTATCCCCGCCGCAGTGACCAAGCCGCTTAGCGCTAGGACCATGCGACCATCAATTCGGTCAACGAGATGCCCAAATACGGCTTCGCCGCCAATAGAAGCTGCGTAGACCGCTCCAACTGTAATTCCCAACCAGATGGAAGTCCCGAAGCCTCTATCATACGAAAGATATTCAGGTAGCCAGTACCCAACCCCTTCGAGCGCAGCAGCGCGCAGAAAAGCGATCACGGTGAGAACAATAATTGGAACACTGACGAGCGACGCTGATTCTGGAACTGGTTTCTTTCCTCCCAGCGTTACTTTTGTCGAGCTTCGCATTCCGTAGAGCACCATTGCGGCAAAGAGTGAATTCAGAAGCACGAGCCCCAGTAGTGAGGCGTTTGTTCCGATGGAAGCATCGACCAGAGAAAACAGGGCGGGATAGACTGCCGCGCCGACTCCTCCAACTGCACCACTATAGCCCATTGCGCGCCCTCCGGAGGCAGCCCCAAAAGAGGACTCCAGAATTGAAGCCGTAAGAGGGTGATAGAACGAACTTCCCAAGCCTGTCATGAAAGCCCCTGCAAAAAGAAGTGCCAGTCTGGGTGCCGCAGACCCCGCCACGAAAGCCGCAAAAAATGCAGCCAGCCCGAGCGCTAGCAGCGAGACTCCTAGCGACATCAGTTGCGCATGCCGTCCGGAGCGGTCAGCCAGCCTTGAAATCAGTGGAGAAGCGAAGAGAGGAACACCAAGAAAGAGAGTTGAAAGAGCAGTGATTTCGACTGCACTTACTCCCCGCAAAGCCGCAAACGTGTCGGCGATGACAGGCACGACGAATACTGTCCCATCGTTAGCCAAGTGCCCCACTGACGAATAGATGAAGACTTTCTGCGGGTTTGTGGGAGACTCGTTCGCAACCTGGGACGTGGTCACTAGTTTCCAACCACTTTATGCCCACATAAGAACATGACTGGTTATTCTTGCTTCAAGGAGCGCCCGAATACCCCTCTAACTGGCCTTGGCATGACTGCAGCTACAGTCTAGTGTCTACGCAAAGGCTCGCATGACTACCAGTTCTTGCTTTCTCTTCGAAATCTTAAAGTAATAAGCGCGAGCTGATTGGAACCATCGGGAACGTTTGCATGCAGTCGAGCAACAAGCTCATGCGCTTTTATCAGCCGCTACAATCTGTTCGAGAGCAAGCGTTTTCTGTCAGTGCTGGGGGCTCCGCTTAGAAACAAGTCTAATGCTCGGCCAAGTATTCACAACAAACTAAAACCTGGACCCATTTGCTGCGTCACTGATTCGGGCGCCAGGTACTAAGTCAATAATCAAATTTAAGTGTATACTAAGGACAAAAATTATCTCTGACTGTAATCAAAATCCTCTTAGGTAGTCAGAATTCATTGAATCTTGCAATTGAAAGCCTCCCCTCATCTGGCCCAAAAATCTCTTTCTTAATGAAAGACCATGACTTGGGCTACAATCGGAGAAGATTGCGTGAGGAGTCGAAGCTAAGCTGTCCGGCGACGCCCTTTTTAGTGGTTATCCACCTAGTAGTAACAGCGCTAATTTCCAAAACAAACAGGCATCAGTACCAGAGAGCGATCCACCCAACTGACAACGGGCCAAGCCCGTATTTGCCGACTGGGTTAAATTAGTCGTTACCGTTAGGTGCTAGGATGTGTGACAAGAGCCATCGGCAGGACCTGCCATTCCGGTCGAGTTGAAGACTTTCTGAATTTTATCCTTTTAATCGGGATAAAAAGAACATTTAATCCCGATTGCCACATTCTTGCGGTTGCGCCAAAAGTGAGTCCTGCCGGGCTGTGCCTGTACGTCAGTCTGAGCCACTACCGCGATGCATAACGGATGCGTCTGTCATAAACTTGTTCACTGGAAAAAACGGCTCTAAATACGGCCGAATCCAGAAGTCAACTGGCAGGCTGTCCTATTGTTAGAAAGTACATGAAGAGCTGAAGCTAGATCATCCGGGGAGGCGTCTTTCTTTGAATTTAGGCTAGGTGGGAGCCAATCCGATGGGCACTGGGCATACGCAGTCAGCAGAGCGGGGAAACCATTCATTCCATGAGCTCGAGCTAACCTTTCCTAGACTTCAGGAGATTTTCCTTTTACTACCGACAGAGCGATTCTGTAATGCCATGTAGGTTCAAAGCCAATTCTTCCTGTTCGCTCAAAGCTATGATGGTAGAGCCGCCCAAGCTCAACCGGGCAGTCACGTCAATGCGTTTGAGTGGCTTGTCTATTGGATCTTCTTCTTTCTGGGGAGGAGAGGGTTCTTCTCGTATACGACAGAACCGGATGAGATTCACCAAACAAGCGGTTCTGCATGCTGGTTGTTAGTCAGGTGATTCTGCGGTTCTGTCGCGACAGCTACACTGCAACGCTGAAGCCTATAGATTCCATCGTGCCAAAGAGCTCTAAATCGGTACTGCACGGGGGCGGAGATCAGCTTCAAACTTTGATAGGTTTTGCACACTTGAGATGCTGACGCCGTGCACCTAAGCGGACGAGATTACGATGTAAAGGAGAGCGCACACAGAAATGAATAGCTTTGTAAGCCTGTCGAAGGGCTATTGCTATCCAGCCCGTTCCCTAAAAAAGTTCTGTCCATCTTAATTTGCTAAGACAGTTTGCTCGAGGTGGGATCGCCATTTCTCACCCCATTTCCTCAAATCTTCTAGCACAGGTTTGAGTTCATAACCCATCTGTGTCAATGTATACTCCACGCGAAACGGCTGCACGCTCAGGATTTTTCTTTCGACAAGCCCAGAGTTACCGAGTTGTTTCAACGTAAGTGAGAGTTCCTTGGAATTGGTCGAACCTATTCGCCTGAGAAGCTCATTGAAGCCCAAGGGAGAGTCGGCAAGGTATCTGATGGCCAGAAGTTTCCACTTGCTGCCGATGACATCGACAGAATTCACTATGGGGCAGACTGGGTCTCTGCCGCTTTTCTTTTTATTGTCCATTTTGGTCAAGTAGTATACATACAACTTGCTAGCAAAAAGCTTTTTGATAATAAATTGCTATTAGCTAAGTGATAAATATTGGATGTGCTGACTGTCTCTTTAGGTCTATTACTATACAGGGTATTTTTTGCAGCTTTAATCATACCTCACGCGGTACCGAAGTTTTCGAGCAAGAGCCGCCAGCAGGCCAAGCAGTTCATGTCCCAAATGGGATTGGGCGGTCTCATGGATGTAGGTGGGTTGGTTGAGATACTTGCAGGTATTGCGGTTCTTCTTGGCTTCCTCTGGATCGCGGCTAGCTGGATTCTGGTCGTCTTCGGTATAGGCGTTACCCTGATCGCGAAAACGAAGTTTAAGAAACCGTTCCTAACACTTACGCAGTCGGGCTACGATTTCGAGCTGTTCTATGTCGCTAGCGCTATTCTGTTCGTGCTAACGGGACCTGGGATATTCTCAGTTGACCATGTGCTGTCGATACCTTCAACTCTTTAGCCGTTGTACAACATGCTACCCCAGGATGACCCGATGATGCAGAGGCCAGATTGCTTCCCTTTACAAGGGGAGGGCAGTGTTTCTGATAGTGTCGTTTTCTGATACTTCTACCTTAATGACGTCTCGGCAATTCATGAGGGGCCACAACCACCGGGTCACTCCGGCAGGCGTTCTGGCGCTTATCACCTTAGCCAGATAGATCGAGACCCCGATGGCTTGCCCGTGTTTTAAAGTGTGCAACATTGAGTATCTTCTTGCCGGTGGACGCTTCTAGAACTGCGATTCCACGAACTCTACAGACCAGCTCGAATGGACTTATCCAGGTCTCATTCCGCTTGATTATCCAAAGACCCTGGGGAATTAGGGGTCGAGAGTCTTGCGAAGGGTATATTCCTTGCCTATGCTGGCATGCTCGAGGTCATATTCTGTGAACTGTTAATCCCGCTAGCCTAGTCTTTTGCAATCACGTAAGCCGCTGTTACCTCACGCGCTCGGCGCGGCTCGGCTCCACATACTTCGCTTAATGTATGATTAACATAGCGGGCCGCTTATCCGTCACGGCCGTACTTGTTTACCCATTCGACTGTAGTTAATGCCAGTGGAACAGGGACGAACGCGTACGCTTCAGTCGGCGTAATTGGGAGACTCTGCACCCGACTAGGCGCGCCTTTGGGAACAATGTTCATCGTGACATTCGTGGACTCTGCTGGGTATAAGGTGAAAGAAGTCTTCGCGCTCAATCCGTGGTGAGTATGCGATTGCTGTATAGTTACCGGCAGGAAGCGAATAGGGAGTAGATTACATTCCCTGCGCGTTAGTAGCGTTATTCACGGAATAGCCGGCGGGAAGGAAAGTGTTACGTTGGAGATCGCTGAGGGTGAACCGTTGAAGAGGACCTGAAGGTTGAGCGCTGCGCATGGGGTCAAAGTCACACTCTGGGAAGCGCACGACAATGTGCTCACGAGCTAACTGAAGTAGGGGTGTGAAAGGTCCCACTGAAGATAAGCAGAAACGTTGCAGGTATCCGGAGGCAGTGTGTGCCCAAGTGCTGAAGTACTCGGTTGAGGTGTTTTCGTTAAACACTTTTTCCCCGCCGAGAGTGTAAACCTTGACGTTTGAAACTTGGGGATTGCCGTCGAAGTTGAGCACCACCCCCCAATCTGGCTCAAATGCGAGGTGCAAACCCTTACCATGAGAGTGAGTATCGTTGAATTCGTCAATGGGTATTCGAGTTCACTACTTTCATTAACGGATGTAATGCCGATTGTGTAAAACCCAGGAGGAGTGGCGTTTCCGATGTTCAGAGTGAGCACAGAATTGGGACGGGCTGGAATGTAAAGGAGACTATCATACCACGGGCTCACCAAGGGATTTGGTTCGAAACTCAGCGTCACATTCGTCTGAACGTCGGAAGCACTGAGAACCCCTGTTACGGGCGGAAGGTTAAGGCCCCTAGTGTAGCTAAATAAATACCCCGTTGAAATCGCTACAACTACGCCTGAACCTTGAAAGGCGGTGATAGTCGAATTTTCGAGTGACAGGTTGAATCCGAGCACAGCCACGGGTATTGTGAACGCAAGGTGGCTACCGGCTAAATAGATGTTAAACGTTATGTTGTAGGACTTGGCGTGGGACCCCCGGTCCAAGTAAAACTGGCAACGCCCGCTGAGGAAGTTTCGGAGCTCGCTCGAGTAAGTGTGATAGAACCTGTTTTCAAAGGCAAGAGCTCCTGATTAATCCATCAACTTTCTGAAAGTGGCCGTGGATTGGCTTTCCATTCGCCGACAGAACTACCAGCTAACCTTCTCCGGGATGTTTAACATATAGGTGGACAGAGTGACACTGCCGCAATAACGTCGGAAAGTGTGCACGTCCCAGACATGAAGTCTCATCCCCCTCATCAAATACAGCTCGGGTCAGAGCGGCCAAACGCGGAAAATCCTTAATTTTAAGTGTAGATACCATTGAACTACATAGTGAAGGTCGGGGTTACGAGCGCTATGTGGGCAAACGATGTCGGCGGCCATTTGGCCCGTTACTTTGTCTCGTGTTATACGCTGCTCCACGACATCCGCGCGAAACCCATTTCGGCTTCGGCAGGGATAAACACGTTTGGCTCGATCGATTGCAGTATAAGGTGACAGACCGCGTTTTCTCGGTGGGCGTGTATTTTCTAGCGCTGGCAAGGGGCGCGGATAACGCATGAACCGCGGTCCAATGACTTTTCAAACTCAGAATATTGAAGGTGGCTTTGAGATAGCGAAAATATCCCGCGACCTCCACTGTCCGCACTACTATAAACGAATAGAGCAGGCGCAAGCTGGATTAACCATCCATCTTATTATGGCGCTCTCCACACACCTTAAGGGTGGTTGCAGATGAAACAAGCCATTAGCGAAGTTCAGGCAACCGAATGCAGAACGGTCATCCAGACTAGCGTACTAAGGAATCTAGGCGATTCACTTCTACTGTCAGGGGGTCTGGATACAAGCATCATCGCCCACGTGGCTGCGACAGTCTCAAAGCCCAAGTGCTTCACGGTCATCTTTCCGTTGTCCGAAACCCCTGACTTTCCATTCGCTAGGTCTATCACTCGAAAACTCGGTCTTGAGCTGGACGTCCTAAAACTGAGGCCCGAAGACCTTACCGCCCGGTTGACCGAAGTAATTCGCATTCTTGGGACATTCGACCCGATGGAAGTAAGGAACAGCGTGGCAGTCTACCACGGCTTAGCAGCCGCCCGCGATGAGGGTTACACCAAGGTGATGACGGGCGATGCCGCTGACGAATTGTTCGCAGGCTACAGCTTCAGCTTCAACCTGCCCCCCACGGAGTTAATGCGTAGGCTGAGAGACCTCTGGAAAGTCATGCACTTCTCCTCGAAGCCGATGGCCGAGGCATTGGGCATATCCGCTTCGCTTCCCTATCTCGACAGGACTGTGGTCGAGTTTGCGGAAAGGCTCACGCCGAGACAACTAGTAGGACTCAGGAACAAAAGAAAGTATGGAAAGCTGATTCTGCGCGTCGCGTTCGAGCGGACTATCGGAAAGAGGAGTGCTTGGAGGGTCAAGACCCCAATCGAGCACGGCTCGGGCACGACCTACCTGCCGAAGTATTACGCGGTCAAAATAGGGGACGGTGAGTTCAGTCAGGGCAAAGCAGACGCAGTCTCTCGAGACCGCGTAAAGATAAGAGACAAAGAACACCTAGAATATTACAGGTTGTACCGAAAGATTTTCCCTCCCCCGGCCGAGCTTGCTCAGACGGGCTGCAGATGCCCTGACTGCGGCGCAGACGTGCGGCCCAATTCCAGATTTTGCATCACCTGTGGCGCCTACCCGATTGTTGCCACCTCCCCATGAACATGGATGAATCACAGGATTCTCAACCATGAATAGATGGGCCTTGCGTGTCTGCCAGTCATTTCATAAACAAAGCAGATTTCGGCATTCCACAGACGCTGCCTGCACTACCAGTAACAAGTACTGTTCAGAATTCTTCTGCTTAACGCTGTACAAGCCGGTAGGTCCTCAGATTAGCGGCATGAACAATCTCAATTTTGCCACCACCTCAACCTAGTTTAGGGTAATCTCCATTTTCCTCCAAAGAGCTACGTCCCTTCGCCATATGATTTAGAATCTGGGCTGAAACCGTTGACTTGGGTGTGTTGGCGTGGCGCTCGGATTTATTGCTAATTGTTGACTTTTCTCCGCATTTATCTAGAGGAACATTTCTCATCTAAGAGACCAGCTCAATTGCTAAGTCTGACCCCGGGTCCCTTTCCTGGTACATTTAAGTGGTTATTTCTGCACCAGATTGTTCAGGCTTGCTGGCTCTTGCAATCCTGGGCATTATCGAAAGCGGATCCAAGACTTTGAGTGGGAAGTCGAGGCCCCCCACCCTAGTGAGAGACCTCCATCCTAGTGAGAGACCTCCATCCTAGTGAGAGACCTCAATGCCGAGCGAGTAAAATTCCGCTCGTTACTGTTTCAGGGGCGTCAGTATAGCGAAAGCATAAGGGTTTCCCGCAGAACGAGATTTGTTACGTGCCGAGGCGTGCCATCAAGTTGGAGAGTTGTAACGAATTCCTCGAGAGACTCAAGGAAATAGCAGCATTTGGCTATCAGAAAACGCACAGAATAGGTGACACTGGTATTGGGAAGACGCTTGAGGACTGGAGGTATGGACGGTAGGATGGGACTGAGTATCCAAGCAACCCCCTAAGATGCGTTTGCCCATCTAATTTCTCTGTGACCGCTCGGTGGACGCCAGAAACCAAATGTTCCCATAACCTCGATTTGATACGGAGACAAGGACCAAGGCGGTTGGTGCAGCACCCCTGGAAGGGGTGGATGCAGTGTCCCAAGCGAATGCTTGAACTGACAATGAAGGCGAGTGCTCGAACTCTCGTTCGTTCTGTGTTGATACCAACCTGCGATTCTTCTCTTTTTGCATCTATGCTGACACCAATATGAGCCGACTAGATGCAGGATCTCAAAGTTCCCTGGCCAATCCAACCCAGCGCTTCGAAGGCCAGATGGTCTAATGTACCTAAAGAAGTCGCTTGTAACGGAAGCTGCAGACCGGATTATTTTGGAACGGGAAGCGGACTACGTTTCCTTGGTTGCGACTGAGTAATAGCCCTGACTCTCGCTCAGCTATCGCGTTCGAGGTAATGTTAAATAATCCGGAGTCGCGCGATATTTCGATGTTCGCCCTAACATGGAAGACGTCTGAAAGAAAGTTCAAGGTTCATGTTGATAAAAACGTAAGCATACGCATGTCAGACGGAATCCAACTTGACGCCGACATTTTCCGACCTAGTTCAGAAGGCAGGTTTCCCGCACTTGTCTCGGCACATCCCTACTCGAAGGTAGGTCAGACTGAGCCAGTAAAAGTAAACAGTACTTCAGGGGTCGTGCCACATCCAGGAGAAGAAAGAACGCGCGGATCGCTAGAGGCGGGCGACCCCTATTTTTTCGCAAGACATGGTTACGCTCAGGTAGTCGTGAATCTCCGGGGAACTGGCCTCTCCGAAGGATTCTTCGAACTACTCGGGAAGAGGGAGGTAACTGACGTTTGCGAAGTGATTGACTGGACGGCGAAGCAAAGCTGGTGCGATGGTAACATAGGAATGTTTGGTGTATCCTATTTCGCCATGATCCAATACATGGTTGCCGCTAGGAATCCACCGCACCTAAAGTGCATTTTTGCTCCATGGGGCACCACGGACCTCTATAGAGACATGTTCTATCACGGGGGCACGCTCGCCTGGCGCTGGCTCCTAGGCTGGGCTGACACTTCCTTCGTATACGGAAATGTTCGCCCGATGAGCTGGACTGAAAAAGAATGGGGTAAAGAGAAAAGAGACGCGGCCGCGCAGAGTCTTTCAAAGCAGGCTGACATAGAGGCTATACCCGAACTTGTAAATGTGCTGAGAAATCCCGATGAGAAGTTCAACCCTTACAAGGTTGACGTGCTACTCAACCAGTTCGACAGTGCCTACTGGGAGGAGAGAAGGGCTTCGCTGAAGGACGTAAAAGTGCCAGCTTACTTAGGCGCAGATTGGGGTATATACAGAAGCCACCTTCCCGCCGCGTTCAGGAACTGGGAAAATATCGCCAGCCAGAAGAGGATGATTATAGGGCCTCCCGCGTATCTTGATCGTCCACTCTACCAACTTCAATATGAATCACTGAGATGGTTTGACCGCTGGCTAAAGGGCGTGGAGAATGGCGTTGAAAATGAACCTCCGATAAGGCTGTTTGTCATGGGCACAGGAGAATGGAAGGAAGCGGAAGAATGGCCCCTTCCGCAGACGCGATGGACGCCGTTCTATCTTCATGAATACGGCCTTCTCAGTGAGAGAGAGCACTGGCCGAATGAAGGCTCAGACTCCTTCTTCGACTCCCCTTGGAGCCGGGGATATCTGGAATACCTTTCGCCGCAGCTTGTAGAGGACACTGAAGTTATTGGGCCCATTGTTGCCAATATTTACGCATCAACAACCGGCGATGAGATTCTCTGGAACCTTAGGCTGTTCGAACAGACCCTCGAGGAGAAGAGAAAGATCTTGACTGGCGGCTGGCTGAAAGGAAGTCACAGGGCGCTTGACAAGGTTCGTTCAAAGCCTTGGCAGCCATTTCATTCGCACGACATAGCAGAGCCTCTCGAACCAAATACGCCATACGAGTTCAATATAGCCATAGTGCCAACTGGAAACCTCTTTCGTGCCGGAACAAGAATTGGGCTCAGGATTTCCTGCTCGGATTATGACTCGGCCTCTTCGCTTGCTTCAATAGGGAGCGGACACTTGCTCCAACAGTACCCCACGAGAATAACCGTGTATCATAACGAGGATCAGCCTTCCCATCTCCTACTTCCAATTACCGCAGGAAATATACTGGGCACATACATATCCGGCGGAAAGCCGTACGTCTGACCCAGACTCTGCGGGCTATCTAAATACGGCCCACGGCAACTGAACCTGTTACCTTCACCAGATCTCTAAGACATAGCAGATATCTTTATGCTCTTGCGCAATGCTGTGTCGGTAGGCTCGACCAGTTGGGGTCAATGCTGACACAACATTTACCCAGTGAAAACTGGATGCTCCTGACTTTGCTTCCCTTTTCGCGTTAATTCTTCGTCGAATGGATGGCTGCACAAGTAATCACGTAGCTAATACTTGACATTTAGCACTCTCGAGTGTGTGGGCACTTTGGCAATTGAAATTTCAACTCTCGCACATGGTCTTCTCACTTCCCTCTTAGGGGCCGGCTTCTTACTCGTCAATTAAAAACGCTTTACAGGAAATGCAAATCCTGACTAGGGACAGCAACCTCTCAGCGGTGCTTTTCGTTGAGCTACGTTGGTAAACATTTAAAACCCTTCTTAGCTCCGATAATTCATGACAAAAATAATCGACTTCGAGTCGCACCTGCAGTCGCCTGAATATGTCAAGAGGCTTATCGAATTTGATGGATATCCGAAATATTCGCTGAGAAATGATGGTCGATACGTTTGGCATCTCTCAGAAAAAATCCAAGAACCTCGTCCCATGGGGAAGCTTATCCAACCAGTCGAGGACAGGGTTAAGACGCTCGACGGTGCTGGCATCGACGTGCAGGTGCTTTCTTCAAACAATCCTGCGTGCGAATCTTTTCCTGCCAAACTCGGGATAGAACTTGCGAAGATACACAACGACCATGTCGCAAGCTTTTTCCATAAATACCCTGATCGGTTTATGGGACTCTGTTCTCTACCTGTTCAGGATGTACACGAATCTCTAATTGAGCTGGACAGATGCGTGGGCTTGGGCTTCAAAGGGCTTATGCTCTTTTCCAACGTTCAGGGCGAGTACGTGGAAGGAGAGCAGTTTTGGCCCATTTATGAGAGGTGCGAGAAGCTAAGGCTCCCAGTTTTCCTGCACCCAAATGTGCCCGCCAGGATCGAACCCTTCTCTGACTACTATCTTTGGGGACCAGTCTTCGGGTATGGTGCGGACGCGGCAATTGCGGCCCTCCGGATACTTATGTCGGGATTGCTTGAGAAGTACCGGAGACTGAGAATCGTTCTTGGACACCTCGGTGAAACCATTCCCTTTCTGATACAGAGAATAGACTGGGCCTATCACAAGTTTCCCGAGGAATTCACGGCTATCAAGCGGAAGCCTAGCGACTACTTTATAGAAAACTTCTACGTAGATACTTCGGGAGTGTTCAACGAACCATCATTAATGTGCACGTATGAATCTCTCGGGCACGACAGAATAGTATTTGGCAGCGATTACCCATTTGAGGATATCCAGAAAGGGATAGACTACGTAAAGAAGTCGCGAATTCCGGTTAATGATCAAAACAGAATATTTGAAGATAATTTGATCGCACTCTTGAATAATTGAAGATATAAGCACCGCTGCCTAGCCAGTCCCAAGAAACCGAGCAGCCTCCGGAAAATATGGAGCCAAAGGAATTTCTGAATTCGACTGCCACTTCCTGAGTCCGGAAACGCAAATCCTTATCTATTCTCGCTCGGGGAGCTGGTTGTAGTTCAATGCTCATTGAGTTCAGAAAATGGATTGAAAGAGTGAGCAACGCGGGCCTCCTTAAGCAGGTAAACGGGGCCGACTGGGACCTAGAAATTGGTGTGCTAACCGAAATGAACGCAAGAGGGAAAAAATACACTCTCTTGTTCGATGAGATAAGAGGCTACCCGAAGGGCCACCGAATTCTCGTGGGCTCGCTGATCGACTCGAAGAGAGTAGCACTGGCCCTAGACCTTCCCGTTCAAACTTCAAACCTTGAGCTCGTTAGATTGTTCAAGGATAGACTTAGCTCAGACGAGCTGAGCAGGAACGCAAGTGATTTCCCTCCCGAAACTGTCAGTGATGCCCCTCTGTTTGAAAACAGGATGACCGGAGCCCAAGTGAACCTCCTTTCTTTCCCGTCGCCAAAATGGCACGAGCATGATGGGGGGAGGTACATCGGCACTGCCGATTGCGTGATTACAAAGGACCCAGACTCTGACTGGGTAAATGTTGGGGCCTATAGAGTGATGGTGCAGGGGGAAAGAGAACTTGGGATTCACATCAGCGGGGGTCATCATGGAAGAGTACATATCAACAAATATCTCAAAAGAAAAGAGAAGTGTCCTATTGCTATATCATTCGGCCACACTCCGCTTCTCTTTGCGGTGGCCGGAATCGAAGTGCCCGACGGTGTGTCCGAGTTCAATTATGCAGGGGCCTTGGTCAAGGAAAGGGTTAAAGTAGTTAAGGGTCCCGTCACAGGTCTTCCCATACCGGCCGATAGCGAAATAGCTATCGAAGGATTCATAGGCGAAGAGACAAAGGACGAAGGGCCATTTGGCGAGTTCGCCGGCTACTACGCTGGAGGAGTTGCCAAAAAGCCGCTCATAAAGGTCGAAGCAGTTTATTACAGAAACAACCCCATCATTCTCGGGACCGCGCCTGGAAGGCCTCCTTACGACTACTCATACTTCCGATGCCCTCTGCGCGCGGCTCTAATCTGGGATGTGCTAGAAAAAGCGGGCATTCCAGACGTGAATGGTGTCTGGTGTCACGAAGCGGGCTACACCAGAGCCTTCACTGTTGTATCGATAAAGCAGGGCTACGTGGGACACGCGCGCCAAGCAGGATATATCGCATCCATGTGCAGGCCAGGAGGATTCGCAGGGCGCTATGTTGTAGTTGTTGATGAGGATATCGACCCGTCAAATCTCTATGACGTCGTCTGGGCGATGTGCAGCAGGACAGACCCAGCGACTGCGATTGATATAATTAGAGACACCTGGAGCACCCCGCTCGACCCAATGACCGAAAAGTCCGAGGACAAACTTTACGAGGAATACTCGGGTTCGCGCGCATTAATCATCGCCTGCAAACCATTCGGTGCATTGATTAGGAATAAGTTTCCGCGAGTCGTGGAATCAAGCCGTGAAGTCCAGGCAAGAGTTCGCGAGAAATGGCAGAACATCATCGATTAGTAATGGCCCACCCGTCCCAAGTAATGCCCCGCCGGCATTTGCTGACAGGAATCTTCTACCCATCCCACAGTTCACTTTGGTCCCGTGAATTAGAGCGCAGCTGCAACTGGGGCTGAAACTGGAGCTGGGGTTGGAACCAACTATCCTGTGGCTCCCAGCCAACTACCTCTGCGAACGACTCATGACTGGTTTTGAAGACGGCCGGTTAGGGCCCACTGCAGGTACACGAACGTAAAAGCCCGTTGAGTTCGGAGCATACTCCTTTTGCGGTATTTACCGGTTTTCCTGGATGTTCGTGTCGATAAAGCTTCCATGCCGAGAAAATTGTGTAAGAAGATTTAAATGGCGAAATAAGGTTGCTTTATTGCAATGGGTTTTATACGGCGGAGGATTTACACTTACATAGGCATCCTTCTCGTTGTAACCAACCTCGATTTCTTTCTTCCGCGTATTGCCCCCGGGAGCGCAGCGGATATCCTTGTTACCACAGCGCTCAACTCGTCGGAGCAGCGTCAACTCCTGCTTGCGCGTTTCGGATTAAATAAGCCGCTCTACGTACAGTACTACCTTTTTCTGAAGAATCTGTTCGCCACATGGCCTCCAAACTTCGGTCTTTCCTTCCAGTATTATCCTCGCACAGTAACGTCGCTGATCGCGGCCCGACTAGGTTGGAGCATGCTCCTCATGCTCTCCAGTCTATTTCTTTCTGTTGTGCTTGCATATTTCATGGCTCGACGTAGTTCGCTAAGGGTAGGAAAGGCGACGGATACCGCTTTTATGTACGGCTCTATCTCGTCACAGACTGTCCCAGTCTTCTGGATTGCGATGGTATTGCTATGGGTTTTCGGATTCGACCTGCGATGGTTCCCAACCTTTGGGACTGCCACCCCAAATTTGCCCTTTGGACTTGCTTATGTCGGATCAGTAATCTATCACGCGATACTGCCCGTAGTTGTAATGACGTTATCCATCTTCGGCCAAAACTATATTGTGCTTAGAGGTTCGATTCAAGAAGTTTTGCAGAGCGACTACGTGGTTGCGGCTAGGACCCGTGGGCTCCGTGACCGGATTCTTGCTTCTACATATATATTGAGAAACTCCCTTCTCCCTTTAGTCGCAATACTATCTTTTTCGATGGCAGGACTTGTAAGCCGTGATGTTTTGGTCGAAGCGGTGTTTGGGTACAATGGAGTAGGGGATCTTCTGGTGGACGGAGTAGTTAATCATGACTACCCGGTTCTTGAGGGTACATTCTTTGTCCTGACGCTGATTATCATTCTTGGGGGACTAATTGGGGATTTGCTGCTCGTGCGCCTTGATCCGAGGATAAAGTGATAGAAGAAATGGGGGAAAGAGGGTTGGAAAGGACAGATGGAAATCCAGAGGTTCAGCAACCTGAAGAAACTCTTAACATCTTCGGAAAGATCCGCGCCACGCTCTGGCATAACACTCCTTCAAAGATAGGTCTAGTCACAATCGTGGCAATCTTTGCTTTCATATTTGCGGGTAGGATACTCGTGCCCTACCCACCGGACGCGATTACCGGGGCCCCATACCATCCCCCAGACCTAGCCCATCCCTTCGGGACTGATTATCTTGGGCGCGACCTGTTGAGCCAAGTCGTATGGGGAGCGGTTCCTACCTTTGCGGTCTCTGTGGCATCAGCCATAATCTCGGTAGGGATAGGGTTCCCTGCCGGACTATTTTCGGGTTACTTTACGAAGATGGAGCCCCTTCTAGGGGGGACCACCGACATCTTCCTCGCTTTCCCAATTCTCCCCCTAATCGTGCTCATGGGCGAACTGTTTGTAGCTACGAATTTACTTCTCATCGTGATACTTGGAATCCTTCTTTGGCCGCCGCTCGCGAGGGCAGTGCGTGCCCAAGTACAGTCACTAAAGACACGTCCCTACGTCGAAGCCGCGAAGATTAGTGGAGTAGGTGATATGAGAATAGTCTCCAGTATCATGGTACCCCAGACAATGTTTCTTGCTGTTGCATACACAGTTATCAACATATCACTATCAACAATAATCGTAACAGCGGTGGAATTCCTGGGGGTTGGTAATCCAAACGCAATCAGTCTAGGTAGCATATTGTACTGGGCCCAAGATTATGCTTTTACGGCGGGGGCTTGGTGGTGGATACTTGCGCCCGGGGTGATAATTGCGTTGTTTGCTGTTGGCCTGGGGTTGATGGGGTTCTCGCTCGAGAGGGTGCTCAATCCGAGATTGAGGAGCCAGTGAAAAATGACAGAAAAACTCGAAATCGAAGACCTGCAAGTGAGATTTGATGTCGGAGCGATGAGAGCTCCCGCCTTGGATGGGGTATCGCTCAGCGTGCCCTTGGATGGTTATACACTTGGCATTGTGGGCGAGTCAGGGAGTGGTAAAACTACGCTGGGCATGAGCGTGATGAACGCGATTGAGCCCCCGGGCCAAGTCACTAGAGGCAGAGTAAGTTACGCCGGCAAAAATGTACTGGAATTCGGTGACAAGGAGCTACGTGAATACCGATGGGAGAAGGTCTCGATGGTATATCAATCGGCGATGAACTCTCTCAACCCCGTCAAGAGGGCGATTGACCCTATCGTCGAAGTCCTGCAGGAGCACAGACAGATGCCGAAGGAGGAAGCCTTGGAAGTAGCGTCAAAGCTACTTCTCGATGTCGGCATAAAGTCAATTCATTTCAGAGATTATCCACATGAACTCAGTGGAGGAATGCGCCAGCGAGTAGTCATCGCGCTCGCACTTGCGCTATCCCCTCGGCTGCTCATAGCCGACGAGCCGACATCCGCGCTGGACGTCGTGACTCAGAAAAACATCCTGAGCCTCCTAAAACAGAAGGCCTCCATTCAAGGCTTATCACTCGTCTTTATTACACACGAGATTTCTGTGCTGAACGGGCTGGTCGACCATGTTGCGGTGATGTATGCGGGTGAAATAGTAGAGCAGGGCGAGCTAAGGAGGGTACTTTCTGAGCCCAAACACCCTTACACCGAAATGCTCCTCGGCACTCTACTTACGCTTGACACCGATATCAACCAGGCTGCACTCCAGTCCGTAGCCTCAGGCCGCGAGACTCGTGCGGACAGAATCCCTGTGGGTAATCTCTGCAAGTTTGCAGGAAGGTGTAAATATGCGTTCGACAGATGCTGGAAAGAAAGACCGGAAGCAAGGGAAATAGAAAAGGACTGGTGGGTATCGTGTCACAAATATCAATAGCCCCTACTACAGCGAACGAATCGGGGAGGGACCCGATTCTGGAAGTTCGTGGCCTGAGGGTTCATTTCAGCAAGGAAAGCGGCCTAATCATCAAAAAGAGGTCCACTGTCAAAGCAGTTGACGACATCTCATTCGATATATATCCGGGGGAGTTCGTGACCATAGTCGGAGAGACAGGTTCGGGTAAGACTACTGTGGCGAGGTGCCTAATGGGCCTCACAAGATCGCACGACTGCTCGATTAAATATAAGGGAAAGGAGATTTCGGACATGAGGGGGAAAGAGCGCATAGATCACTGGCGCCGGGTTCAGATGGTGTTCCAAGATCCTTACGAATCCCTGAACCCCATGCAGAACGTATTCAAGATAATTTCGACTCCAATGCGTCTACTCACAAAAGAGAGCAATCCTGCCAGGCTCCGTGAGAAGGTGGCAAGTCTTCTAGCAGAGGTCGGGCTCGATGCTTCGGAAGTTATGAACCGATTTCCGCATCAGCTAAGCGGAGGTCAAAGACAGCGAGTAAATATCGCTAGGGCACTTGCGCCCGGACCGGAGCTTCTGATAGCAGACGAACCCATCACAATGCTCGATGCCGAGCAGAGGCTGAACATACTCTTTTTGCTTAAGGAACTGAAACAGAAAAGAAATCTGACCGTGCTGATGATTACTCACGACCTAGCCAGCGCACAAATAAGTGACAGGATGCTCATAATGTACCTGGGGAAACTTGTAGAGACTGGTCCGTCCAGAGAATTAGTTTCAGCTCCTCATCACCCATATGTCGAGCTCATTATGGAGTCTGCCCCAAACCTGAATTTTAACAAAACCATTCTGAACGCGAATCCCCTTGCGACAGACGACAATCCCGTCCCGGAAAAAGGTTGTGTCTATCAGCCCCGTTGCAAATACGCGACGCGTGAATGTTCCGAAACCACACCCAAACTGGAGGAGTTCTCGAAGGGAAGGTTCGTAGCGTGTTACAATCCTCTCAACACCAAAGCCGCTTAATCCCCCAGAGCAGTTTGTAGAAACAGCTTCTCGCGGATTTTCATAAAGTTGAGCGTTTTATAACCCTTAGAGGCTTGGACTTGACGGCGCCTGTTTCCTTTCCCTGAAATTGGAGTAGCCGTGAATTCGTAATCTTTGCCCTGTACAAGCTGGTGAACTGTCGCAAAGCCCACTCCTGAGCATATCTGGACTTCGCGGAAATGCAGTCTGATGGCACTACTACCTGATAGCCCCTCAGAAAGAATCCAATCACCGCCTTTTCCACACAGACGTTGCTCACAGTACCTGTTATAACCGCGCTGAAATCATTTCCTGCTCGATTACGATGCACCGAAATGTTATGATCATAACCCAGACCCACTTCCCTAAGCGTGTCCTCCATTGTTGTATTGAACCAGCAGTCATAAGATGCCTTTCTTACGACGGGTTCGCTTGGGAGTGGGGCGAGCTCTGGCACTATCTCCGCACCCCACGAACCAGCCAAACACCCGCCCTTGTCGAACTTCGCTTTGGGATGCGCACTGAACCTCGGGTCACCTTTGTCATATACAGCCATTACGTGAACGACGCGCATCCCAAGGCTCCTCGCTTCGTTCAAGAGTTTACTAATCTTGGCGACACTTCGAGTTGCGGAAGGTCCAGTGTATATCTTGCCACGAGGGTTAACGAATTCATTTTGCATGTCCACTATGACCAAAACGGTCTTAGTCGGGTCGACGACTACAACCTTGGGCCTAATCGCTGACTTGGAATGGCTTTCTCGTCCCATAATCTCCATTTCCATACAAACTATTTAAAAACTCTTAAGGAGCTATAACCAGATGATGCATCCTCATAGGAGGATTCCTTTTACTAGCAAAGGTTAAACAGCAAATGGCAATTCCGAAAGAACGAAAATGTCAATCGATGGTCGCACCATTATAGTGACTGGAGGGGGAAGGGGTATTGGTCGAACGATATGCGTCCAAGCAGCGAAGAGAGGAGCAAGAGTTGTGGTGGCCGACGCAAATATCGACGGGGCACGCGCGACCTGTGAATTACTGAGAGCGGAGTCGGCTCCATGCGCCGCGGTTCAAGTTGACGTGTCCTCTAGGGACCAAACGGAACGGATGGCGGAAGAAGCAAAAAACGCGTTTGGGCGAATCGACGCCCTCGTGAACAATGCAGCATACTACTACGGGCTTAGAAAAACCGCTTTCGACTCCGTGGACCCAGATGAATGGGACAGAGTTATGTCCGTGAATGTAAAAGGAGCGTGGCTCTGCTCAAGAGCGGTTTTCCGATACATGCGCGCCGCTGGTGGAGGCAAGATTGTAAATATATCCTCTGGCACCGCATTCACCGGAACAGTCGGCTTTCCGCACTATGTTGCATCTAAAGCAGCAGTGCTTGGACTTACCCGAGCACTGTCCCGAGAACTGGGTGAGTACGGTATCTGCGTGAACGCGGTCGCTCCGGGCTACACTGAAACCTCAGCCTCGCTTTCAATCAATGGTCCAGAACTTTCTGAAACCATGGCTCGAACGAGGGCAATAAAAAGGTCGGAATGGCCCGAGGACATTGCGGGGGCGGTGCTCTTCCTCTGCTCTGGAGATAGCGACTTTATCACGGGCCAGACCATAGTGGTAGACGGCGGCATAATTATGCACTAGATACCATTGCTCTGATCCTAGGGCGGCCTAGCGCTCTCCGCTATCTGCGCTAGGCTACTTTACACGCTCGGCTGAGCTGGAGCTGGATAGTTGGGGAATCTAACGCCTCCTCATCAGCAGCATAACTCCGGCGATTATTACAATTACGACTATCACCGCTACAGCTACGATCAGCGTGTAGTTTGTGCTGGAGGGTGCCGTGGTCGAAGTCACGACCTGTGCAGGTGCGCTAGTTGAACTAGACGGGGATGACGTAGTAGGAGAAGTTGAGGGTGTAGTTGGAGATGATGTAGGCGACGTGGCGCTAACTGGAGTTATCTGGGCAAGCGCAGACTGATTTACCACATTAGGGAGGAGCATGAGTGTCGAAGGCCAGTGTGTCCATCCCTGAGAATTGTAGGCCCAGACAACGTCGCTATAGCTCAAGACAATCATGGGCAGGTTCGCCGCGTTCAAAGCCTGAATGTTGGCAAGGAAATGGTAAAGCTCAGTCGGGTTATTGGTGGCGTCAACTGCGGAGAGGTTGCTCGCGTACTCCGCCTGAGCAACAGATCCTGGAGGGCCCTCCCAAGTCGGAGGCGCAGCCACTGGAGCATCGATCTGGTAAGATGGAATAGCCGATGTCCAAGCATATCCAGGAATCGAGCCAAGACTCTTGAAGTAGATCATTGCACTGTTTATGTCGTGGGCGTTAGCGTAAGAATCCGATATCAGAGTCCCGAGATCTACAGCGTTCAGGACGACATTGAAGCCCAAGGCCTGCAAGTCTGACTGTGCTATCCCCATTGCAACCGAATTGCCACCAAACGTGTCATCGTACCAAATGGTGAGTGTAATTTCGGTCCCATTGGGGTAAGTTAAATGACCACTGGAATTCTTAGTGATTCCTATGGTGGACAGAAGGCGCAGGGCCTCCGACATGTTGTAACTATAGATTGTCTGATGCGGACTGTACCATGCGGTAGTGGTCTCAGGAACTCCTCCCTGCGAAGCCCAGCCTGGTTCCGCATACCCGTTGTAAGCTATATCCGCAATTGCTGTCTGGTTGATACCATACGCCAAAGCCTGTCTGAACGCGGTCATGTTGTAAGGATATTTGCTCACATTGTACAAGAGCATATCTCTCATCATTCCTTTCTGGTCGATTATGTGGATGTTTGGGTTCTGCAGAAGGCTGGCCACACTTGCAGTGGGCACCGGACCTAGAGAAATCGAGTCTGACTGGATATATGATGGAATCTGAGAATCCGACTCATAGTAGTTGATCTGGAGAGCACAAGCTTGAGGATATGGATGGTAGTAGGGATTCCTCAGGAAAATTGCCTGGGGAGTACCTGGCGCGTAGTCGTCTGCGACGTACGGACCAGTTCCGACGTCGACCACTCCAAATCCGTCAAACGTGGAACCCTGAGAGATAAAAGACTGGGGCATCACTGTGGTGAATATGTTGCTCCCCACGCGCTCGCCAAAGTGGGCGTCGCTCTTGTTAAGATTGAACACCACCGCGCTGCTGTTGAGTTTCTGGATTGAAGAAATCTCAGCCCCAGCATTTACGAAATCAACACTCGCGTTCAGGGCGAATGACTGGCTGTACGTGTTCAAAATGTCCTGGGAAGTGACCGGCTGACCGTTCGACCATTTCAAACCAGGCTTGATGTTAAAGGTCCACTTTGTATAATTGGCATTTGTGCTATACCAATCTATCACTGAGTCGTTGTAATCTAGCACACCTGCTGAAGTAGGGTTGGGATAGAGATAGTTGAACATGATATTTGCCGAGCCAGTTCCGGAAAGAGGGAGCGCTGTCAGCATGTTGAAGGAGTTGGGGGCCCCACCGAACATTCCGATTTTGAGCGTAGAACTAGAGGGGCAAGATGCGGCCGCAGTACTACCGACAAAAGGTGAATGTGCGACAAAAACAAATGCCGCTACCATCATAGCCGCTAAAAGAATCGAGGCAAACCGACCTCTTACGTTATACATAATGCCTCCGCATCTCAACTTCTATTTAATTCTTTTTGGGTAATGTGCGATGTTAAATGTCCGTGTCGGTGCTGGTTTGCTCTTCGACAGGGCGTTACATGTCTTGGGGGGGCGAACCTGGAACAAATCTGACATTGCGGAATTGCTGTCCTGCATTCATACCATGTGTTGGGTCAACACGGGTGTCTTCGGTATATAGTTATAATATATGTTATTACCAGTATAGTCTGCAAAAATTGTACCATCACATATGTAAAAAGCTCGCGGGTAAGTGTCATAAAAAGGTGATAAGTGCAGGATTGGGCCCGAATCCCATGCTTTCAATAAGTGGATGAGGAAGATGGGACTAACAAGTGGCAGTACGCAGCGGACGAGGATGCGCTATGCGACCTTTTAAGTCGTCAAGACTCCCTAGCAGGCCGGCCATGGGCAGCTATGATATTTTATGCTTTCTCTCGAAAGATACGGGCCTTGTCCCCTGCAGGCTGCAATCTGCCTACGCGAAATCTATATTAATAGTTGTGACGTCGGAACGATTCGGCTGTGGAAGGAACAGATAGCAAGGACTCTGGTTCTAAAGGGATAGATGTGCATGTCCATCTCAGGACAGGCGACCGAAGGACTGTAACTGATCCCCGGCTCGCAGCCGCCCAAGCATACTTCAAGACGGCCCCGCAAGCGCAGGGAGTTGACGACATTGCTTCTCTTTACCGGAGAATTGGCTACCGCGCAGTGATCTTCGACGTGGACCAAGAGTCGCAGACAGGACTGAAAATCTCCAATGACGAGGTGGCTCAGGCGGTCCGCAGCTACCCCGACGTTTTTATCGGATTCGCAAGCGTGGACCCTTGGAAAGGCAAAGCTGCGCTCAAGGAAATCAGGCGCTGCGCGACAGAGCTTGGCCTTAGAGGAGTAAAATTCCAGCCGCTTTCTCAAGCATTCTTTCCTAACGACAAGAGATTCGCACCAATCTACGAACTTTGTCAGGAGTTAAACCTGATTGTAATTTTTCATACAGGCACGACCGGAATAGGAGCCGGTACGCCGGGTGGACAAGGAATTCGCCTAAAGTTTGGAAGACCGATTCCGTACTTGGATGATGTAGCTGCCGAGTTTCCAAAACTTAGGATAATCGGAGCGCACCCCTCATGGCCTTGGCAAGAAGAAATGCTTGCCGTAGCGAGACACAAATCCAACGTGTATATCGACCTGTCCGGCTGGGCGCCCAAATATTTTCCTGAATCACTCGTTCAGTACGCAAACACGCTCCTGCAAGATAAAGTGATGTTTGGGTCGGATTTTCCTCTGATGAACCCCGAGCGATGGCTTAAGGAATTTGCGGACTTGCCGATACGCGACGAAGTCAGGAAGAAAATATTGCACGATAACGCTGTCCGACTGTTTGATGGTAGTCCCGAGGAGACCAGTGTACGATAAACAAAGTAGTGGGTTCAGTTTCTGAAGCTGTTAGCGGTATAAAGGACGGTTCAAGCCTGCTAATCGGGGGGTTTGGAGAAGCTGGGACTCCGAACAAACTGGTGGAAGCAGTGTCGGAGAAGGGAGTAAAGGGTCTCACTGTGATTTCCAATAATGCTGGAAGAGATAAAGCTGGGTTAGGAATGCTGATTCTGCGCGGTCAGGTCCGTAAACTCATCTGCTCCTATCCCACCGTGCCGGGTTCCGATAGAGTCAAACAGCTGCTAGAAGAGGGCGAGGTTGACCTAGAGCTAGTTCCGCAGGGCACGCTAGTAGAAAGAATCAGAGCCGGTGGAGCTGGACTCGGAGGAATTCTTACGCCCACAGGAGTGGGCACCTACTTTTCAGAGGGAAAGATCACAATCTCAGTACACGGTCGAGATTACCTTGTAGAGAGCGCCCTCACCGCTGACTTCGCACTCATCAAATGCCAGAGAGCCGATCATTGGGGAAACCTAGTCTATAAAGGGACTGCCCGGAATTTCAATCAGATTATGGCTAGTGCAGGCAGTATAACAATAGCGCAATGTGAAAGGATTGAGCAGGAAGGTATTCCCCCAGAAGTAGTGCATACCCCTGGAATCTTTGTAGACAGAGTCATTGAAATGTCCGAGGAACCGAGGTGAATGATAAATGCCAATACTTACCGAGGACCAGATTGCAGAACGAGTAGCCCGAGACCTCGAAGACGGATGGTACGTAAATTTGGGTGTCGGCAGTCCGCTAAGCGTCCTAAATCATATAAGAGCAGACTTAGAAGTGATGTTCCACAGTGAAAACGGAATCTTGGGATTGGGTCCCTCGCCAGCGCCTGGGCAAGAAGACCCGGACATAGTAAATGCCGGGAAACAATTCGCGACCGTAAATCGCGGAGGCTGCTTTTTCGATAGTTCAGTGTCATTCACTATCGTCCGGGGAAAGCACCTTGATCTAGCGGTTGTAGGCGCCTACCAAGTATCACAGTATGGAGACCTCGCGAACTGGAAAATGCCGAGTCAGAAGATAGGTGGAGTCGGGGGGGCAGCCGACCTTGCAGTAGGCGCGAAAAGACTTTGGGTGATGATGACCCAGACCACAAAAGATGGCAATCCAAAGATTGTCAAAGAGTGCACCTTTCCGTTGACCGCAAAAAGAGCCGTGTCAAGAATATACACTGAATTGGCCGTCTTCGATGTCACTGCGCAAGGTCTCGTACTGAGAGATTTGAGCCCAGGGTTGTCGGTAGAGGACGTGGCCCGGAAAACGGGAGCACCCTTCAGAGTCATTTCCTGTGATGATTCGCACAGTGCGAGTTACTGAACGAACAGATCTTCGGCCCAGTTGGGGGAAGTGCTGCTCGGAGCTTCGCGCCAACCTGATAAACCGGGAATGGCAGGCTCGTTTTAAGTGATGGTATAATTGAACAGAGTCAAGATCACCGAATATCTAGATATTGAATTCGATGACGAGTCGTGGGTGTGCAATAGGTGCGGATGGAATCTGGGACCGGCTCGTGAGAACTACAAGAAAGGGTGTCTCGTCTATCCTAGGGACCCAAGGGAAGTTTACCCGCAAGTTACCGCTGCAGACCTTACCTTTGCACCCGACCCGAATTGGTGCAAGATTCTTGAGTATTATTGTCCTAGCTGCGGCATTATGCTCGAGTGCGAGGCGCTTCCTCCGGGCCACCCTATTACGCACGATCTGCAGATTGACATCGATGACCTGAAGTCGAAGCATGGTTTCAGCCAACCCCTGACCTCGGCGGATGCCAGCCAGAGATGACTCTTTGAGTTGGTGCCTCTCTGTAGCCATCGGCAAAGGCGGTTGATTTGAACTTTCATCAGCATATTTACAAGAGCCAACTTCGCCCTTGGAGCCTTTCGGAGGAACGAAAGTGGCGGCCCTCACCCAGTATACTGGCAAGCATTACTCGCAAGGGGACTCATTCGACGCCGCCATCTGGGATGTCGCGCAAATGACCCGCCCAGTGCCAGAAAATCGGACGACTCACGAGAAAGCGCTTGTAGGTAGGGCAGTTGACCATTGACGACAACCATAGATATAGATATCGGCGGTACCTTTACGGAAGCGGTTGTAAGCCGAGGCGGCCTAGTCAAGTGGGGAAAAGTCGCCACAACGCCTTACAACCTATCTCTTGGAGCGGTCAATGCGATTCTCGAAGCCTCGAAGCAATTCCAAATCGGAGCGCAGACTCTGTTCGAGGAGACTGGCATTATTCGATACTCAACCACTCTAGCTTTAAACGATCTGATACAGCGTAAGGGCGCCCGTCTGGGTCTGCTTACCACGGCGGGTCTAGAAGACGTCATACTCATAGGTAGATCGAGGCAGTGGGGGGACGGACTGCCGCGGCACCTCCAGCGTAAGACCGGGGCTGCTTCCAACCCCCTCCCCTTGATCTCCGAGGATGCAATAATTGGTATAAAGGAGAGGACAGATTCGATGGGAAACGTTCTTGCTAGACCCTCAAGGACAGAAGTGGTCGAGGCATTGCGTAAGCTAATTACGAGAGGTACAAGGGGGATCGTAATTTCGTTCCTCTGGTCGTTCATGAATCCATCGAACGAGAAATACGTTGCGAAGGTGATAGAAGAAGAGCTGCCAGAGGCATATCTGGGAAGTGTGCCGGTATTCCTGTCTAGTGAGGTGCAGCCGAAGTGGCTCGAGTATCCCCGTACGATGCTCACAATTTTGAATGCCTATTTGCACATGCAGATGGGAGAACAGCTGAATGAACTGGGCGCCCAAATAAGGTCGATGGGATACAGGAAGCCACTCATGTTGGTGCACAATACGGGAGGTACCGCGAAATTATCCCGGACCAAGGTGACAGATACATACAACGGTGGACCAGTGGCGGGGATGGTAGGGAGCTTGGAAATAGGCAGGTTGTACGGCCTGAAGAATATAGTTACCGCAGAAATGGGCGGCACAACGTTCAACATGGGCGTGATTTCAGAGGGCATGCTCGGCAATTACGAGTCGAACCCAGTGATTGACAGGTGGGCCGTGAATTCAACTTATATCGAAAACAAGTCAATCGGCGCTGGGGGAGGCTCAATCGCCTGGTTCAATGAAGGAATGGGGGGCAGGCTCGAAGTCGGCCCCGCGAGCGCAAGCTCCAATCCAGGACCTGTTTGCTACGACCTAGGGGGCAGAGAGCCAACGGTGACTGACGCTGACCTTCTGCTCGGTTACCTGAACGATAAATTCTTTCTCGGGGGACGTATCAGGCTGAACAAAGACAAGGCTCGCCGAGTCTTCAAGGAGAAGGTGGCGGACAAACTGGGAGCGAGTGTTGAGGAGGCGGCATCGGCAGTGAAAACTGTGATTGACGAAAAGATGGGAGCAGAAATCGCGACGGACATATCACTCAAGGGTTACGACCCGCGAGAGTTTGCGATGTTTTCGTTCGGCGGTGCCGGACCGGTTCACTGTTTCGGAGTGAACAAACAAGTGAGAGCTCGAACGATATACTGCTTCAGATTTGGCGCAGTGTTCGACGCTTTGGGAGCCTCCTTTCTGGATGTGCGCCACATCTACGAAAGAAGTGTGGGCATCACCCTATCAGCGCCGGAGGAAGATTCGGAGCTATCGTACCGCGCCTGCGCGGATACTTTCAATGCCACTGTCAATTCGATGCACGAGATTGCGTCCAGGGATATTGCATCCGAAGGGCTGGATGCGCGCGGAATGGTGACTTCCCTTGAACTGGAAATGCGATACGAGACTCAGCTCATGGTTGAGAGAATTCCTTCTCCAGTTTCACGTGTAAATACTCCCTCTGACATAGTTGCAATTATACAGAAGTTCAAATCTCAGCTGTTAAAAAGTGCGGGCATTACATTTCCTCATGCCATAATCAGAATAGAGAGCATCCGTCTACTTGCTCAGGCTCCGGTTGAACCAGGTATGCCCCTCCAGAGCCATGAACTTAGGTCGTCGGACGCGTCCAAAGCAGTAAAGGGCAGGCGGGAAGTGTTTTGGCCAAAACCAGGATTTGTTCTGACTCCAATATTCGACCTGAACAAGTTGGAGCCGGGAAATTCCATTGATGGGCCAGCCATTGTCGAAGGCGAAGATACCACGATAGTGGTTCCGGAAGGAGGACGGGTCTCGGTTGACAGGTTTGACAATTGCATCATCGAGGAAGTGAGGTGACCAGCTTGCCGGTTGACTTGGAACTGGTAAAAGAAGGTCGGTTCAAGCCTGAACCTCCGACCGCCGAAGAATTGGCCGCGATGTCAAAGCTCGACCGGGTTGATTATTCAATCTATACTATGAGAGTAGAATTGGCGTGCAGAGAGTCGAGGGAAGTGCTTCAAAAGCTGGGCATTTCTACGCTCATTCGGGCGGGCGATACCGCGCACGGAGTATACACAGCTAACGGAGACCTGTCAATTGCAGAAGTAGGGACCTACCTTCATGTCGTAACCGGAATAATTCCCATAAAATTCGTGCTCAAACACTATCTTGACGATCCAATGGTAGGAGTAAAGGATGGGGACATATTTTTCTGCAACGAAGCAGTCTACGGAGGCATTCATAATCCTGACATGATAACTTTCATGCCTATTTACTGGGCTGGACGAATTATAGCGTGGGTAGCTTCTGCGTCACATGAACCGGAAACTGGTGCAACCGAGCCGGGTGGGATGCCGAGCACCGCAAGGTCGAGATATGATGAGGGTCTGAAGGTCCCCCCAATCAAAATTGGCGAACAGTTCAAGTTAAAGAGCGACATAATTGAATTGTTCGAAAACAACGTTAGATATCCACTGATGATGACGAATGACCTAGCTGCTAGAGTGGCAGCCTGCCTCACCCTGAGGAAGAGAATTCTTGAAATTGTCGAAAAAAAGGGGGCGGAGTTTGTCTTGGGTACTCTGAGAAAGATGATTATCGATACTGCGGAGTCTGTCAAGGAGCGAATAAGCAAGATTCCCGACGGAACTTACAGACACGTTGCCTTTCTCGACACAGTTGGGTTTGGGGAGGGCCTCCTGAGACTACCCATCTCACTTACGAAGAAGAAGGACAGGATGGTGTTCGACCTAACGCACGCGTCTCCACAGACCCCAGGCCCTTACAACTCGTTCGAGCACACGGTCGAAGCAGTATTCGCAAGCTTGGTATTTCAGTACCTGCTGAGTGATGTACCGGCGAGCTCAGGTTGTCTTGTGCCATTCGAGTTCAAGACTACACCTGGCTCATGTCTGAATGCCAAACAAGATGCGGCTGTCTCCCATGTTGTATATCTTCTGCCAGTGGTCATAAGCGCGCTACAAATTCTGTTTATCAAGGCTCTCTATAACGTGTCTGAATACAGGAAGGAAGAGTACTTGGCACTACCCCTCAATGGAGGCTTGAGGGCGCTAGGGGTTTCCGGAAAAAACCAGTGGGGGAAAGAGGTGACCACTCACCTTATCGCAATAGGGAATTCGAGAGGTGGAGGCGCGAGATTTAGCAGAGACGGAGTAGACTCTGCTGGATTCTGGTACTGCGGTTACGCAGAGGCCGCCGACTGCGAACAGGACGAATCGGCCTACCCCGTGCTCACAGTATGGAGAAGTTTTACTCCCGATGGAGGGGGGCCTGGTAAGTATAGGGGAGGCACAGGCGTTTCGTTTGGTTACATGATACATAACTCGGAAACGATATCCCTTACGACCATTGGAGTTGGCCAAAGGTTTCCTGTGGCCCATGGAGTTTTCGGGGGCTACCCCGCGGGGACTAGACCAGTTGTAACCGTAGACGACGCGAGCTCGCTCTATTCCACCGACAGCAAGGTTCCGACGTCGGATACGTCACTAGTGAGGCTAATCAGACAAGATGCGGGTATCAGAATACAACCCAATTCGACACCAACCAGAGCTATACGCAAGGGAGGGCTAGTGGCTCAGTGTAGCGGTGGAGGCGGAGGATACGGGGATCCGATCGAGAGAGACCCGAATTTGGTGCTTAGAGATGTCGAAACTGGGAGAGTGTCGAAATGGGCAGCCGAAAACGTGTACATGGTTGTGTTTGAACAAGATGGTCTCCATATTGATGGAAAGGCAACTGAAGAGCGCAGAAAAATCGAAAGACTGGAAAGGAGAAAAAGAGGCACTCCATTCGAGAGCTTCGAAAGAGAGTGGAACAAGCTTAGGCCACCCGATACCGCGCTGAGGTTTTACGGAGAGTGGCCAGTGCCTTTTCCGGTGTGAACCTGTTGACCTATACCGTCGGCATTGATACCGGTGGCACCTTCACTGATAGTATTGTTATGAACAATGCGACTGGGAAAACCACGAAGGCGAAAGTACTCACGACTCCATTCGATCTGACTGTTTGTTTCAGGGAAGTACTTGAAGCGGAGGCTGAAAAACTTCAAATGCCGCTGGCCGACTTTCTATCTGCGTGTGAGGATATCAGGTATTCGCAGACGATTTCAACTAATGCAATAATAACGAGGACAGGTACAAAAATCGGCCTTTTAGTGACCGCGGGACACGAAAGCGACGTGTATGGGAGCGGCCCTGAGGCCAGAACATTTGTGGATTCAGAGCTCATCAGAGGGGTCGAAATATTGGAGAAGTCGGAAGGGGGGAAAGTAGCTCAACTCAATATGACCAAGACGCGCGAAACTCTGGACTGGCTCGTGGATCATGGGGCGAGGGCAGTAGTCGTTGCACTCAAGGGATCATTTGACGATCCCGCGGCCGAGCTAGCAGTTAGAGACTTGGTCAGGAACGAATATCCGCCACAGTATCTTGGTAGAGTTCCAATATTTCTCTCCCACGAAATGGCCAAAATAAGCGACGACCGTGTGAGGACTTGCACGAGCATTGTGGGAGCCTATGTCCATCATTCAATGCGAACGTATCTCTATAGAGCTGAAGATTTTCTGAAAGCCAATTCCCACAGGCATCCGCTTCTGCTCGTCAAGTCGGATGGCACGCTTTCTACAATCCCATGGGCAAGTGCGGCAGGGTCAATAGGGTCTGGCCCTGCTGCAGGTGTTCTGGGCGCAAGACTGCTTGGAAAGCAACTCTACGGCCTGCAAGAAGTGCTTACAATGGATATAGGTGGCACGAGTCTGGATTGCGCTCTAGTCGGAGAAGGAAGCCTACTAACTCCCTATACCGAACTCGAAGGAATGACCGTATTTCAGCCCATGGTTCGACTGCGTTCAGCCCCAGTGGGTGAGGGCTCGCTGGTCAGGGTAGTCGATGGGAGGATACAAGTGGGACCCAGAAGCGCGGGTTCCACCCCCGGCCCTGCCTGCTTTGGTAGAGGTGGCACTGAACCCACCCTAACTGACGCAAACTTGATTCTGGGTTTGCTAGACCCCTCGAACTTCCTTGGAGGACGGATTCAACTAAGCACAGAAAAGGCGGAAGCGGCGATAAGAAAGGAAGTAGCCGATCCGCTCGGTTTGAACCTGCTTGAGGCGAGCTGGGCGATAAGAGAAGCAGCCGAGGAGAGTATGATCAAGGCGTTACGTTCACTCCTTCTCGAAAAGAAAATAAACCTGAGTATGTTTTGTTACGGTGGCGGAGGACCACTTCATATTTGTTCGCTCATGAACATAATCGATGAGATTGGCTCGGCGTACGTATTCCCGTTCTCTTCGGAATTCAGTGCGATGGGTTGCAATATGCTTGATATAAGCCATAGCTACTATTCAGAGGTAATTCCGGATGAGGTGGCGCTTGAAAGAACGAGAAATGCGCTGACTGAACGGGCGTCCATGGATATAGCGGGAGAAGGACTGGATATACGGCAGGGCAGCTTCGAGTCGAGCCTCTATAGCCAGAATATGTCAGTAACGATGCAGGACGTGCTCGGGGGATCTAGGGGTCATACCGGGCAGAAGCTGGGACCTCTTATTTACTCGCTAACTTGGCGAGCGGAGTCACGTAAGCCTGTATTTATCAAAAGCTCATCAACCTCTCCCGGAAGTTTGGATTCCGCACTTAAGAGAACAAGAATGGTATGCTGGAATAAAAGCGGGCCAGAAGATACCCGTGTATTCAACCTTAACAAACTGGAATGCGGCCACAGGGTTCGGGGCCCTGCGATACTGGAGTCAGAAGATAGCACTGTCGTGCTCGAGAGCGGTTATCACCTGTTAGTGGACGAGTTTGGCAATTTCAGAATAGGCCGAAAGGAATGACGCCAATCAACCAAATACTTCACGCAGGGAGAGGAGTTGCTTTTGTCCCGATTGTGTTCGGGCTCTCAACCAGAGTCGCAGGAGTGCTCCAGAATGAGTTCGACACCAGTTCAGGCAGAGCGATTTCTCTAATCCAAACGTCAAAGGCGCTAAATCTCGATGGAGTTGTGAACGACGCTAGCCCCCTAGCCTCGTACGAAGCGTCCGGAAAGTTAGGGAAGTCCGAGCTCCGCGAGACTGATATCAGGAACATGGGGGCGCCCAAGCTCTCTATCGAAACAACGGCAAAGCTCTCACAGAGCCTCAAGATAGAAGACAAGGACGTTTTGGGTGTGATGTTCGGGACAGGTTATCTAGAAGAAGCCTTCCAGTCCCATTGTTCAGATGCGGTACTGTGCGTGGATAACTTGGCGAATTTGGAGAGGATGTACATAGAAGCGGGATGCACATGCATTCTGCTCTTTGAGAAGAAGGCAAATCAGAATCCCCCCGCCAACTATTCAACAATTGCGAATATCGGCCTTGCATCTCGAACGCCTACAGCAATACTATATCTCGAAGAGACTGGAGACTCAATAATGACCCAGGCTCAGGAGACGGGATTCTCTCTTGCTGGGGACTTTCGCCTTAGAGCAAAGTCAGCGTATGGTTCCGTGGTAGCCATAAACTTCGAAGGCGTCACCGAAGCCCAAGTTGCTGACGCAATTGGAGAAATGGGCTGTGCGGTTCTGCTTACCACCGCCTACGAACTTCCCATTGACTTTTCTCCGGAGAGACTCCTCAGGCTAAAGGCACAGTTCAACCCTTAGCCGCATAGCCACATCGTTCAAACGAGCAAGTGTCTGCTTCTGTCTGTAAGGTAAACTGAAGGGCGCTTGCACATTTGAACTAGGGTTAGTTCTTGATAACCTTCTGGAATACGAGCCGTGGTGCGGGAGTTCGAAAACCAGCTTGACATAACTAGGCACCGTCGCAATGACAGTATTCATAAATCTGATCAAGTCAACGAGGCAGGTGGACGCAAACCCTTAAAATAGCACACAGAAAACTCAGCCGATACACATTGCGTGCGGGACTGACCATTCACTCCGGAGACCATCCACTTAGCGACATACTGAGTTACGTTCAAGAAGCGGAAAAACTGGATTATGATGGGTTCTGGCTGACAGAGGAGTCAGGGAAGGAAGCATTCTCCCTGCTCGCGCTTAGTGCTGACAGGACTAAGAAGATACGCGTAGGTACAGGGATTGTGAACATTTACTCCAGAACTCCGACATTGCTCGCCATGGCAATAGCCACCATCGACAATATCTCAAAGGGGAGGGCGTTCCTAGGACTAGGGACTGGCGGAATAGGCTTTATTGAGAGAGGCCATGGTCTCAAAATAGAGGATCCCCTTGGCCGAATGAAGGAATATGTGACCCTAATCAAGCGGCTGCTTAGCGGAGAAAGATTCAGCTATGGCGGCAAATATTTCAACTTGAAGGATTTCAAGCTGAGAGAAGAACCCGCTCGAAAAAGTGTGCCAATCTATTTGGCCGGCCTGAACAAGAAGATGCAGCAGCTTGCTGGAGAAGTTGCTGACGGTGTTATTGTAAACATGCTCACGGACGAAGGAATTAAGGAAATCACCGAAAATCTGAAGATAGGCGCCGAGCGAGCGGACCGCGACAAGTCCAGTGCCGGAATCTATGCACTTTCGATGACACTTTGCGGCGACACCGACGATGCTATGGAGGCAATGAAAAAGGTGGTAGCATTCTACTGCGCATCTCCTCACTATCATCACATAATCCAGAGCGTAGGGTACGGTGATGTCGCAAAACAAATCGAAGCTCTATGGAACAAGAATCAGCATTCTGAAGCGCTTAAGCTTGTGTCTGACGACCTAGTCCAGAAGGTTACACTCAGCGGTTCTCCAAAAGAGGTTCAGAATCGAATAAACCGGTACATCACGGCCGGAGTCTACCCCATTGTCTACCCGATCATTAGGAAGGAAAGCGCAAGAGACGATGTACTTTACGCCATGCGGGCGGCTGTGGGTAATCCCAAAGTCGGGGATTCCTAGCGGCAGTTGGTAGGACGTGGCTAATGACCGTGCCGCGCGAGATGGAAGAAGCTTTGGCAGGCAGTTCGTAGATAAGTAATGACCGTCCAGTCGTCACAGGAGAAGCGAACCGAGCAAACGTATGTTGGCGTGGCCTATCCCAGACTCGAAGATTTACGACTGACCACGGGAAAGGCAAAGTTTCTGGATGACCTTTCAGTACCACCCGGAACGCACTATGCGGTGATTCTGAGGAGCCCTTATGCACATGCGAAGATCAAACGGATAGACACCGAGGATGCCATAAAGGTTCCCGGGGTCAGAGCTGTGTTAACCGCGGCCGAACTCCTATCAGTAATGGATCCCCTGCCCTTGGCGCTCCGCAGCCCGATCCGGTATTATCCGATTGCAACCGACCGGGCAAGATATGCTGGCGAACCCGTTGCAGTAGTGATTGCAAGAAGCAGAGCTATAGCCGAAGACGCGGCCTCCAAGGTAAACGTAGACTACGAACCGCTGCAAGTTGTTGCAGATATTGAGAAAGCATTGGCCCAAGGAGCACCCAAGGTGCATGAAGCCGTGGGCAGCAACACGGTCTGGAAGAAAACTTTCAGTTACGGGGATGTGGGCAATGCCTTCGAGCAAGCCGCTAAAGTGGTATCCGTTGACGTAAGGGTGAACGGGTACACGGTGCCCCCTATGGAAACCTTTGGAGTTGTGGCCGAGTATGACAAGGGTTCGGATGTGCTTACCGAGTGGTGCAATTTCATAGGTCCCTTTACACTGGCCTATGTGGTCGCGAAGGCTCTGCGCCTGAGCCAAGACCGATTCCGAGTGATTGTTCCAGGCGACATCGGCGGCTCTTTCGGGACCAAGCTTGCAGTTTATCCATACATGGCGCTTGTCGGTGCATGCTCAATATTTACGGGCGTGCCCGTAAAGTGGATCGAAACAAGAATGGAGCACTTCGTTGGCAGCACGCGGGCCGCCACTAGGCTTTCCCATCTAGAGATGGCGCTCTCTGCAGATGGCGACTTCTTGGGCTTGAAGGCTCGGATAACGGACGACATTGGAGCTTATCCCAGATCTCCCGAGCCAGGTCACCTTCTGAAGTCGGTTAGTAACTTTACCGGACCATACAAGATATCCAACTTGGAGATATCAGGGGAGTATGTTACTACGAACACACTTCCGACGAGCCCAATCCGCGCGTTCGGGAGGCCTCATCTTTGCATTCCCCTAGAGAAACTGGTGGATAAGTGTGCAAAGATAACGGGTAATGACCCTCTCGAATTGAGGAGGAGAAACTTCATCCAGCCAAGAGACTTCCCATACACAACAGCTTCTGGTGGAGTCTACGATAGCGGGGACTATGGGGCCGCAATTGAGAAGCTAAAGAAGATATTCGATCTGGACGGTGCAAGGGCGGACATACTCGAGAAAAGGCGGGAAGGGCGCCTTGTCGGCCTTGGCATCGCCGTCGGTATTGAGCCATCAGTATCTAACATGGCCTATCTCGATTTGGCCATTCCGGAAGAGGAACGCCAGAAAGCGACATTCATGCCGCATAGCGGCGGGCAGCACTCGGCGACCTTAAAGATTGAGCCTGACGGGCACATCGTAGTCCGCCTTGACAGCTGCCCGCAGGGGCAGGGTCACGAAACCGTCGCGGCTCAGCTTGTAGCCAGCGTCCTCGGTGTCAATCCGGAAGACGTTAGGGTGCTCACTGGTGTCGACACATTTAACGTCTCTTGGTCAATATCGTCCGGTACATATGCTTCCAGATTCGGCTCGCTCGGCATCAGTGCTGTCTATAGTGCTGCACTAGATATGAGGAAGAAGCTTGCTGAAGCCGCTTCGAAACTTCTTGGCGTAAGCGCCGACGAT
This sequence comes from archaeon, assembly GCA_021800035.1. GTDB lineage: Archaea > Thermoproteota > Thermoprotei_A > Marsarchaeales > Marsarchaeaceae > JAKAWJ01. The sequence continues at coordinate 13,679 of JAJYZJ010000004.1, read as the reverse complement.
ATAGTAATGGAAAACGGAGTGCTCTTCTCAAAATCAAGAAGGGACCTAAAAATCTCAAGTAAGAGACTTGTTGGAACCGTCTACTGGAACCCGGGGAGTGATGCGTTGAAAGGGGGAGACCACACACTCTCCGTGACACGGACTTTCAACGTTGAGACGCTCGGCCCCGCAACTCTCGACAACAAGGTGAATGCTTCGGCGACTTATGGCTTCATTGGCACTGCTGCCGCAGTAGAGGTCGACCGTGACACGGGAAGTGTGAGCATCTTGAAGTATGCAAGCGTTCACGACTCAGGTGGCTCAATCAACCCGGGCATTGTCGAGCAGCTCTGTGTGGGAGCTGCAAATCAAGCAGCATCGCACGCACTGCATCAAGAACTAATCCATGATGACAGCGGTCAACCGCTTAATATCACATTCGGAGATTACTACGTCAGGACGGCCGAAGACTTTTTCACACCTATCTTTGGCTCGGCGGCAAAGAAGTCTCCTTTCACCCCGCTTGGCACCAAAGGCGTGAGCGAAGGTGACAACATGACAGGACCAGCGGCTCTTCTAATCGCGATACAAGACGCGCTGTATGAATATAACGCGGACATAGATACAGTGCCGTTCACGGCCGAACGGATATGGTCACGCTTCTTATCAAAGAACAATTTGGGAGAGAGCGCAAGCAGCCGCTCTCGCCCAGCCTAGGGGTGTCACCTTGTATACACTTACTCCACCAAAATTCGATTACAAAAGAGCAAGTAGCGTTGAAGAAGCCTGCAAGCTGCTCGCAGCCACCGACGGCACAAAAGTAATAGCAGGCGGTCAGAGCCTGCTGGTCGCAATGCGGCTAAGACTCGCGAGCCCCGCCGTATTAGTAGATATCGGCCACATCAGCGGTTTGGGGAACATATCCGAAGAAGGCATGGGGTTGAATATCGGCGCAACATGCACCCACTCAAAGCTAGCGAGGTCGAAAGAGGTAATGGAGAGGTTCCCCATTCTTTGCGAGGCCGCAGCGCGTGTTGGAGATGAGCAGGTCAGGAACAGAGGCACTATCGGCGGGAGCATTTCGCATGCAGACCCGGCAGGTAATTATGCACCAGTTCTTACCGCACTCAACGCGAAAATCGCCTTGGTATCAGCATCGAACAGGCGGACAATAGCGGCCTCAAATTTCTTCGAGGGACCTTATACGACTGTTCTTAATGGAGACGAACTCGTGGAGAAGGTGATCCTGGAAAAGAAGCCTAGTTCGGGAACCAGGGAAGGTCATTCATTTATGAAGTTCAGCACGATGCCGCAGGAGTTTGCTACTGTCAACGTCGCCTCGATCGTCGCGATTAAAGATGGCAAATTTGAAGAGGTGACCGTGGCTCTGGGCGCGCTCCTGCCCAAACCCAGAATTATGGCGGAATTGGGCGAAAGTCTCATGGGCAAAGCAGCCTCTGCCGAAAACATTCGACAAGCTTCTCAAGAGCTCCATCTCGGTTCCGAGATCATCTCTGACTACAAAGCAAGTGCACAATATCGCACGCATATAGCGAAGGTACTGGTAGCGCGCTCGCTACTCACGGCGGTCAACAGGGCAACTGGAGCCGAATAGGGTTGAACCGATCGATTAACATTAAGATAAACGGAAAGAGCTATTCAGACGTTGTGGAAGACAGACTGCTGCTAGTAAACTACATCCGCGACGTGGCCGGGCTAACTGGAACTCATATGGGGTGCGATACTGGTCACTGCGGGGCGTGCACGATAGTCATGAACGGCGAGGCCGTAAAGTCCTGTCTCATTCTCGCCGTTCAAGCGGAGGGCGCATCAGTCGAGACCGTAGAGGGCATGGCGAGCGAGACTGGTCTACACCCTCTCCAGGTCAGCTTCCGCAAGAACTTCGCGGTTCAGTGCGGCTTCTGCACTGCTGGTATCCTTATGTCAGCCCTCGCACTCCTAAGAAATAACCCTGAACCTAACTCCGAGGACATATCAAAGGCTCTGACTGGCAATATCTGCAGATGTGAAGGCTATCCGAATATTGTGAAAGCAATCGAAGAGGCCTCCTTGGTCATGAAGGCCGCCAAAGATCTCGGCAGAGAGCCCCGCGGAAAGGAAAACGAGAAAGAAGGATAGGTTCCACAGTCCAAAGGCAAAGACTTTCAGCTTGAGCGGCGTGGCCTCCACCTGACGAAGAGGAATGCTACCCGCCCCTTACAACTTTCAATTCCAAACCACTCAATACTTCTAGTTTTCCGAGTGCGCTCAGAGACTTAGCGAGGTCCCAGACAGCCCCTAGGGACGTTTCGACGCCCTAGCGAACAGAGAGGCTCTTGCTCTAGAGCCTTACTCCCACAGACGCGGATCGTTCCTCCGTATGTCAATCGGTATCTCTCCTAGCAGCGCCTAAAGCCTTGGAAGAGGTATGGTCAACCATTCCACCCAGAAATTATCCTTATGTAGTGGAGGGACAAAGGTTCACTTCCGTATCTCCAACGTTCAGTTGCTTGGACGCCGTCAGGTCGAATTTTCCGATAAGTACAGGCGAGCGTTTTGCAGGAAGTCAGTCCACTGACTCTCTCAACCAAAAATTTTGCAAGCTTCCCCACTGCATTGCACTGCACCTCAATGCGGGGTCCCACGGTGCTTTTTCTCTCCAGCATCCCGCGCCGGACTATCTCTAGCGTCTTGCATATTACTGCGAGAACCTGACTTGTGTTCCCTTGCGTTTTTTCCGCCTCAGCTTAGTCTGTTTTTCAAGACCCATTCTAACTTTAACCAAACAATGAAATTCATCCGGCTGGTTGTAAACGAATCCTCTGACGTGACAACTAATAGTCCACCATCACAACGATTCCTTTGACGATAACCATAATTTCGACGCTGGAGCACGACGCACAGATATCCTAACTCGATCGTTCATGTTTAATCCGGGTGCGGCGTCCTCAAGACTCGGGCTTGAACTCTTGGGACCATCCTCTACCAGTTCCCTATTGTTCTTCCCAAGAGATTCAAGCATTTATTGAAAATCCTTTGCCTCCGGGAATCGCCGATTGCCAAAGACTCCCGCGTATCGCGCTTTGCCCGCCTCCCCATCAGCAACTTGCTCATCTGAGAGCGTTTCAGAACGAGGTCGACGCCCGTTCCATCATTGCCTTGCATGCATCCATTCTTGGTGAACGCTTGCTAGAAACTACGATGAATTCCGAATGATTTGCTCAACTGATTCTCCTGTATTTTGGACAATGAAAAAAGGTAAGCATGGATCTCGGCGAGCAGCTACTCACAATGCGCATGGAATAATGGGAGCAAACACACCTCAAAAAACGGGAACATCACTCGTCCGTCCATCGTAACAAATGCCGCAATACTATTCCTCTTTTACGCTTCAGATAATGTTCAGACTACCCCTTCCGACCGGAGCGTCGCTACTTTGTTTTCACTATAGCCCAGCACCTGAGTCAGAATCGCTTGCGTGTCAGCCCCGAGCTGGGGGCCCAATGAGTCAATTGAGCCAGGCGTTTCGGACATCTTGAATACCGAGCCCACGTATGGCACATCACCGTAGACCGGCGAATTCATAGTACCTAGCATCTGCCTCGCCTTTAGATGTTCGTCATCAATCACTTCTGATACCTTCTTGACTGGGCATGATGCGCCACCAGCGGAAGTGACAATGCGTACCACTTCCTCCGTCTTCAGCCCTTTGGCCCACTCAGAAACCAGCTTGTCGACTTGGTCGTAGTTCCTCACGCGCAACTCGACGTTTTTCAGCGTCTCGTCTTTCGTCGCGCTTTCCTTTCCTATCGCCTTGAGGAATGCCTCCCACCGACTATCCTCATCAATCGCAACTACTGCGTACCCGTCTAGCGTTGGATACACACTGAAGGGTGCAAACGCCAGCCGGCGGTTGCCGGAACGGTAACGCATTCCGCATAAATACTGCCCGATAAGATGCTGGACGTATACCATCCCAACATCCTGCAGGCTGATGTCAATGAACTGTCCCTGACCAGTCCTTTCTCTATTGATAACGGCCGCAAGTGCAGCAGTTGCAGCCATCATCGCCGCAGAGTAGTCGAGTGTCATGCTGTTGATTTTCGGAACACCGGAAGGGTCTCCGTTTGCATCCGCGAGGCCAGACATGGCCTGTGCGAGCATATCATAACCCGCATAAGAACTGTGCTTGCCCGAATAACCAAATCCAGTTATACTGACGTAAATCAGTCCTTTATTCTTCTTTTTTAGTACCTCATAACCTAGACCGAGCCGCTCCATGACACCCGGGCGATAGTTGACCACCAATATGTCGGATTTTTCCGCGAGGTCAGTGAATACTTTTTGACCGCGTTCGTCCTTAAGGTTCAGTGCGATGCTCTTCTTATTCGCATTGCTGTAGAGGTAGAGGAGCGGGGCTCCGTTATAGAAGGGCGGACTTCGGCGGCTAGCTTCCCCTGAAAGCGGCTCGACTTTTATCACCTCTGCCCCAAGTTCTCCAAGCAGTCTTCCGCAGTAAGGACCGGCAATCTGCACTGTACTCTCTAGGACTCTTAGTCCCTCCAGAGCTCCCTTTACCATACCCATCTGCTAAATTCCTGACTTGCCGGAGATTCTTATACGTTCCTGAACGAGGACCCTGTTAGCAGCCGTAGTACTTGGCTCCGTCTGCCCGGCCAAAAATCTGGCCAAGGCCCTACGAGCAATAAGACACTAAAAACTTGTCCGGCGGGCCCCAGAACTATCTTTTATTCACCATGATTACATGATCAATTTCCATTACTTTCTCATTTGACTGATTGAGCACTTCAGTGTGAAGCACTACAATTCCCCGAGTTCCCTTGTCCATCTTTTTCCTAACTGATACACGACAGCTCAAAGTGTCGCCTATTTTTACGGCCTTTTGCGCCGCCAGCGTGGCATTTAACAAAGCCACAAAACCCCCTTCGAACGGAGAGCTTGGAAGCTGATAAATTAGGCCAGTTGCAATCGATGCTGTAAGAAAACCGGGAGCAATTCTTCCACCGAACTGCGTACTCTTCGCGAATTGTTCATTAAGAAATGCGGAATTCAGTGCACCTGTCATTGTCGCAAATAATACGATATCGGTTTCCGTCACTGTTCTTCCTTTGGTCTCGCCGTGGTAATCCGGGCCAAAATCTTCGTAGTACATCTTGCATCGAGGGGGTATCAGGCCTTACAATAAGTGTGTATCGTTATCCATGTTTCGGAGAGACGTTCGCGGTGTTAATATCTTAGGCACATCTAACCGCGGTGAAGACACGTGGAACTGCGAGAAGTCGTTATTGTGGATGCCCTCCGGACTCCGCTAGGTAAGCACGGGGGCATACTTCGAAACGAAAGACCAGACGACCTCGCGAGCCTGGTAATCAAGAGGCTCGTCAAAAGAAGCAACCTAGATTCATCTTTAATTGACGACGTCTACTTTGGCTGCACTAATCAGGCAGGAGAAGACAACAGAAATGTCGCGAGGATGGCTGTCTTGCTATCGGGACTTCCTACTTCCGTGGCTGGGGTCACCGTTAACAGGCTTTGCGGCTCCGGCCTCGAAGCAATAAACCAAGCCGCGAACGCGATTGCGATTGGCTCTTGCGAAATTGCCATAGCCGGTGGAGTGGAGAGCATGACAAGAGCTCCTTATGTTCTCGCGAAACCAGCCAGACCATTCGAAAGAACTCCACTGATATTCGATTCCACTATTGGGTGGAGATTTGTCAATCCGAAGATGACCAAACTATATCCGCCGCTCTCTATGGGCGAAACCGCGGAAAATTTGGCCGAGAAATACCGGATTTCTAGAGAGGAGCAAGATGAATTCGCGCTCCAGAGCCACAGAAAGGCAGTTGAAGCAACAAAATCTGGCAAACTCAAAGATGAAATTCTACCCGTGGCAGTATCCAATGGTGATGTGGACGCGACTGTAGAAAAGGACGAAGGCCCGAGAGAGAATACCAGCCTTGAAGCCTTGGCCAAACTGAAGCCTATATTCAGGGCGGGGGGAACAGTCACGCCTGGGAATTCCAGTCCCATTTCGGACGGGGCTGCAGGCACTCTGGTCATGTCTCGAGAAAGATGCGACCAGCTGGGCTTGAAACCACTTGCCAAGATTATAGGTAGCGCGGTCGCAGGAGTTGACCCTAGCTTCATGGGCATTGGACCAGTGCCTGCAACTCGAAGGATCCTTCAAAGACTGGGTCTTGGTCTCGAAGAAATGGAACTTGTCGAGCTGAATGAGGCCTTCGCTTCCCAAGTGCTCTCGGTCCTGAAAGAACTGCCTATCAGGAGAGAAAGATTGAACCCGAACGGTGGAGCCATTGCCCTTGGCCATCCGGTGGGCTGCAGCGGAGCAAGAGTGGCCGTAACGTTAGTTCACGAGATGAAGAGGAGAAGCTCCAGATACGGACTCGCGACGCTTTGCATCGGAGTCGGGCAGGGTATTGCTACTGTCTTCGAGCGACCCTAGTACCAGAGAATCGCAGCGCAAACGTCGGTAAAAAAAGCTAATATCCCTGTAGTTAGGGAGACAATCATGGTTAGTAGGCAAGAATGGGCTGGATTGGTCAACAGCTATATTCACAACAAGTATGGCCCGAGCTCAGGCAACTACTGGGACCCTAGAGTCGAGACGATGCCTCGAAAAGAGCTTGAGGAAGTAAGGAACGAAAAGTTTCGCGCGGTAGTTGGGTATCTTTACGACAATAGTCCATATTATCATAGGAAATTTAAAGAATTGAAACTTAGGCCCGAGGATTTCAAGACCACTGCAGATATCGTAAAAGGCCCCCTCACTGTGAAACAAGACTTTGCAATCAGTGAAACCGAGCACCCGCCTTTCGGCGACTTCCATTGCATGACCATGGAAGAATGGTCGAAAGACGGATTCATGATTGAAAGCACCGGCGGTACCACAGCAAAACCAAGAATATTTATGGTGTCCGCCTCGGACAAGGACAATTGGACTTACCTCTATGCACGAGCTCTCTGGGCCTTTGGAATTAGACCTGGAGACATACTGTTCAACGCGACAGTATATGGACCCTTTCCCGGCATGTGGGGAACACATTACGGAGCTAATGTCATAAAGTGTCCCGTGGTCGCTGGAGGAGGAATGGATTCCAAAAGACGATTATTCTTCCTGAGGGAGACTAAATCAACAGTACTAATTGGCGTCCCGTCTTACGTCATGCACCTTGCCGAAGAAGCCCGGAAGGCCGGCGTCGACCCTGCAAAAGACACCGAAGTGAATCATGTCATAATGATGGCAGAGCCGGGAGCGTGCGTTCCCGCAACCAAGAAGAGGGTCGAAGACGACTGGTCAGCCACCACTCATGATTATTTCGGCCATACAGAAGCGTTCATGGGGGGAGCGCTGGGTTATTCTTGCGCTGAAGAGGATAAACACCACGACCGCCCGGTCGCCGACCACATTTCGGAAGATATGGCCATTGTTGAGGTAGTCGACCCCGATACCTATGAGCCCGTCGGCAAGGAAGAAAAAGGGATCACGATTGTCACAAATCTAATGAGCATATCGTACCCAACTTTCAGGTATGTAATGGGAGACCTGATGAAATACACCGATGATATCTGTGAGTGCGGTAGGACATTTGGAAGGGCGATGGGAGGGCTTTTGGGACGGGTGGACGACATGCTCAAAATTCGTGGCACGGTCGTCTACCCGAGCGCCGTAGAAGAGGTCATTCGATCGTTCAAGGAGCTTGGCAACGAATACGAGATAGTCCTGACAAAAACTGGGGAGCTCGACGAGATGCTCGTTAGAGTCGAAGTTAACCCCGCAGTGGAAAGGTCTCACTGGTCTCAGGTCGGTAAAAAGCTATCCGAGGAACTCGCACTCGCGGTGGGGCTCCGGGTTAATGTCGAAATACTTGGTGCGAACACGCTTTCGAGGTTTACCAGGGGAGACCTAGACGCCAAGGCAAAGAGGCTTAGGGACCTTCGCCCCAGTGCCCATTAGTATTCCGATAAATGAGTTTGCGCTAATTCGGGGGGCTTTAGGTTACATGTGCCTGCTCGACCGTAAGGGCAGCGGCAGCTGCAACGTAGCGTGAAACGCAGGCTACGGATTTCCGTTCCCCAGTAATTAAGAATAATAATCTTCTAAGCTCTAAGCAGCCCACGCGGAGGCTCCCCCGTCCACGTAGACTATCTGCCCCGTCATAAAGCCTGCCGCGTCGGAGGCCAGAAACACCACCGGCCCACAAATGTCCCTCGGGCTGGCAAGCCGTTTCATTGGGGTTCGCTTCGCTATCCCTTCAAGCACCTTCGGATCCATTTGCTGCACCTCTCCATCGGGTGTTGACATATGCATGCCACTAGCCACCATGGCAGGGGCTACCGCGTTCACCGTGACGCCGTATCTTGCCCATTCGCAGGCGAGCGTCCTAGTTATCATATTCACTGCCGCTTTTGTTGCAGAGTACGCAACCGTGTTCTGAGCGGCTGAAAACCAACCCCTGATAGATGAGATATTCACTATTCTGCCATAATTCTGCTCGATCATTACCTTGCCCACTTCCCTGTTACAAAGAAATGTCCCCTCCGCGTTTATTTGCATAAGTTTATGCCAGTCTCCAAGCGGATAATCGCGCGCAGGATGTAGAGCATTCACGCCTGCCCCCGCGATCAGGATATCAATCCTGCGGAATTCTCTCAGCACCTGCGCAACTAACTCCTGAACGTCAGAGAGTTTGCTTACGTCCGCGCGGACAATCAGCCTCCTGCGACCAAGAGATGCCACTTGATCGCTGACCGCCCGGAGTCTGTCCTCCTTTCTTCCGGCAATAACTAGGTCGGCACCGGATGCGGCCAGGGCAAGGCAAATTGAATTTCCTAGCGTACCTGTGGCCCCGGTCACGACCGCCACTCGAGATTTAAGGTCAAACATCCTCGAGAAGTATTCTAGGTCTGTCTCTGTTTCGTTTTTAGATATGACGCTTCGCCGCTCAAAACTGTCCAGAAATGAATATATAGCTTTCGAGCTCAGTTTTGCGCTGGAATACTAAATATCGCTTGCCAGCTCTCGCGCAGGAACCGCAGAAACAGCCAAAATGTCCTGGCAGGAATTAGACCGGTTCATCCAGTGAAAATCGTCTCCTGTAGTACTCGAGTGCAAATGAACTGCAAACAGCCTGAATTTAGATGTATCATTTGGGTACACTGAACCCCAGAGCCCTTGGATCCATGCATGCGTGATTTCTATAAATGGGCACCCCAACCTGAGGAGCTATGGTCAAAGGCTTTGTAGACGTTCACGCACACATACCGGCGAAGGAATATCTGGTCGATGCCGGTGGGGTATACCACCAAGCTGCGGCAAAATTGTTCGGGTCGTCACTCGGTTCAATATCGGCCGCAGATATGATAAAGGAATATGACGAAAGTGGAGTGGAAAAGATTGTTGTCCTCGGCTGGGATGCAGAAGTTGCCACGGGTCTACCCAAAGTGCGCAATGAGCTCGTCGCAGAGTTCATCAAATCATACCCGGACCGAATGATTGGCTTTGCCTCAGTGGACCCGAACAAGGGCAAACTGGCCGTGGAGGAACTCGAACATTCCGTTAAGGACCTAGGGCTTCGAGGTCTGAAATTGCATCCGATTGCACAGGCGTTTTACCCGAACGATCCGAGGTTCTATCCACTCTATGAGAAATGTGTCGAACTCGATATACCGGTTATCTTTCACACTGGCACTACCGGCTGGGGGAAAGGACTGCCGGGAGCAGCGGGGGCCAAGCTCGACTACGCGAATCCGGTTTATCTCGACTTCGTCGCGGCAGATTTCCCAAAGCTAATTGTGGTTATGGCGCACCCCTCCTTCCCATGGGTGGACACGCAGCTCGCGATAGCAGAGCACAAGTCCAATGCATACATTGACCTCTCGGGTTACTCCCCCAAGTACTTTGATCCGACATTCGTAACACACATGAGCAAACTGGCTCCAGAGAAATTCATGTTCGGGACCGACTACCCATTCCTAACGCCCGGCCGCTGGCTCAGGGGCTTCGAAAGTCTGAACCTGAACTACGAAGTCAAGAATAAAATTCTACGGGATAACGCCGTGAGGGTGTTCAATCTCTAGGCGCAGGATTGCACACAGAATTCTGCGTTTTGGCGCCCTGTCCCCCATAGGGGACCGACCAAGCACATAAAAGGCATACCCACGAATCCTTTTGGCCGTAACCATCGTGCCGGAGATTGTATTTCCTAGGATTGCCATTTTGAATTTTTCGGCGGGTGCCAATCTGGCGCAATGTTGAATACCAGGTTGCCTAAGACTTGAATCAGGTGTTGCATTTGGTAAATAAAAACTCACAAGTGGATCCTGGGCCATTCTATGAGGATTTCTCTATTGGCCAAGTGTTGAAGCACTCCCGCGGACGCACCATTACTGATACCGACAACATCTGGTTCACTTTGTTAACCTGCAATACCAACCAAATACATTTCAACAAAGACTACGCTGAAAGAAACTTCTCAAATCCCCCGTTTAACGGAAGACTGGTAGTGAACTCGCTTTTGGTGCTATCGGTTGTCATTGGGCTGACAGTTGGCGATATAAGCCAATCAGGAATAATGGTCGGTATTACGAATCTGAAAATCATTAACCCCACTTTCTCAGGGGATACACTCTACGCCGAGTCTGAAATACTCGAGAAGAGAGCGTCAAAATCACACCCCCACATGGGCATAATCACACTGAAGACCAAAGGCTACAAACAGGATGGAGTTCAAGTAATGGAATTTGAAAGGACCGTGATGCTAAGGAAATCAGGTAAGAGCTGGAAGTGACTAATCTCTGGAAACAATTAGGAGACTTCGATTCTACTGACCGAAATTCTACCGCCCGAGCTCAAGCCTACTGGCTAGGAAGTTCAGCCCGTAATCCCGCCCCGCCTCCACCAATCCCAGAAACTGGACCTGCGGCTCAGACCTTTCTATTGGGTCAGCCACTCAAGGCAAACTGACCCCAACGTAAATTCTGGTCAATTAAAGGGTCCTGAATAACGAGTCTAATCCAGAAAAGTCATATCCCCCATGGAAGGAGGCGACCATGCGCCGACTTCCTACTCGTTTCCGGGGTGCTTGCGCTCGCAGGCGTCGGAGGAGGACTCTTCGGTTCTCCCAGCTAGCCTCCATCATGAATTCGGCTGAACCAAGACACAGAGGCGTGGGAGCCGCAACCAACTCCACACTCATGAACATCTCAAGCATGATGGCGCTCACAGTCGCATTCGTATTAATCGGCACAACAGTCAACGTCTCAAACCTCGTGACGTCCTCGCACGGCTAAGGCACGTGGGCTTCCTGCTTCAGCGACACAGCTTGCCCCGCTCTGAAGAGGGGTAGAGGCTTCATCTCCACAGGCGTGAATTCTCCGCCACCCGCGGCAGAGTAGCGGGGGTGCAGCGATTCACGTTTCCTTCGTCAGCTTAAACATTTCGTCTGACAGCATGTATCCGCCGACGGTTTCCGATCCTTCGGTCTGGGTTGGATCGGGGGCCACCGGCTATGGGGACAGACATTGTTCAAATAAGGAACAATCTCGTTATCTAAAGACCCTATGGCTCGGACACCTTGTTCTGCGGGTCAATAATGAAATTATTCTTTGCAGGGTCGGACCACTTGGATGAGATGTTACCGTCAAATGATCAAGCTTCTGATATGTTCAGGCGTGTGTCATTCGGGGGCGGAGATACGCTATAGCCTAGGGAACACCCGTAGCGCGTTAGAAAAGGAATCTCCTGTACAGATGGCAGGTTTCGCTACGGAAGGGTGATACAGGTGGTCCCTGCTGATGAGGGCTACGCTCACAAGGAAAACCGCGCCGCCGTGTAGCAGAAAGGCGGAGGAACCCTAACGAAACCAGAAACGCTCAAGTGAGTACATATTCTATTCTATGGAATATAGAACGATAATTGAGCGCCCCGAAACTCTGTGAAGGCTATTCCCAGTATTTCACGGACAGAGCGCCAGAGTCCTGGCATACGCTTATGCGAGGGGCAAGGTTACTCCCGAAGAGATTCAGAAAGATCTCGATATTCCGAGGTCGACTGTCTACAAACTGCTGACAGAGCTCCTGAAGACTGGGCTCGTAGCCAAGGAGAAAGCAGGCAGAACCGAACTGGTACGGGTCCCAGTTTTCGTCCTCCGAATCATGAATACGGCGAACATTGAGGGCTGTAAGCTGACGGCAAGGAACATCTTGGCCTCTGATGGCGCCCACACACCTGCGGGGCGGATGCTCATCGGGCGCCGCGGCGCGCAGGCGTTCGCTAAATCCGTCGAGTCATACGATATATATAGGCGAGACAAGACTACGGCGCAACTGATGGCGAGAAAACTAGGTGTCACAAGATACGAGGTCGAACTCCTTCTCGAGGACATAGACTCCATCACTCCGCCACCTTTCGAGCGTGCCAACCCTCCGAGTCATTAATAGCAGCCTCCTGATTACGGCAGACCGTCAAGGAGTCCTCGTAGCCCTCGAAAGATTTCTCTGTTCTGGTCCTCCTGCAGTCGCCCCTCCGAAAGTATATGGAGAGATCGTGAGCGAGCCGAGATGCGTCGGATTCGACCAGTCCGCCGCTAGGATTGAAGGACTGTTCGGCAGCTGGTCGGTGGAAATCAGGGCCACCAACTATACAGACAGCCACGTATCAGCCGTTGTCGGCAGAGTCAGGGTCTCCATAGCGCGGAGATCATAGAAGCGTGAACACATGGTAGAACAGGAAGACCTGCAAATAGTTGCGTTAGCTGCTGAGAGTGCCAAGAAATGGAACCGGGTAGAAATACTGCTTTGTGACAGGGCGTTGAAAGTCTGCTTAGAGAGTGCCCTTCACCGGCAGGGCGTTCGAGACGTGGTGATTGTAGACCTAAATTCACTTGTCAGGCAACTGAAAAAACAAATCCGTTTGGTAATTGGAGACACGGCTGAATCAAGGCAAGATTGGGTCAACAGTCTTTTCCGAACCGGTCTGTGATATCCCAACCGTCTCAGAAACAGAGGGGTCGCGCTGGCAAAACACACAGGGAATTTCGGATGTTTTGCTGCGCTGCGGCAAGTGCTGGGGGGAATCCAGGTATCGGTTCCCTGGAATACCGGAGTTTTGCAGATTCCCCCCAAACTCCGGACGGCTGCATGATTCCTAATGCATCAGGGCGACAACTACTTCTGTCTATCCACTTCGTCTCTTTCGGCGTTGAACTCAGAGCCGAGCGCCCTAAGAATCTCTAATAACACTCCAAACCCCTTTCTGACTTCGGGGTCTGAGGGTGAAAGCATGGATATCCCGCTCCTAGGTTTAGCCAGCTCGAGCTTCGACTCCAGTTCATCAGACGACAATGCCTTAACCGCCCTGTGCAGAACGGGGTTTTCAAGCGTCTGGAGAAGAGGTGAAGCATTCTTCCAAAGCGCCAGGGCCTGCGAAACCAGATTTGCCAGATTAATAGCCGCCTCATCGTTCAGCGAGTCTCTGAGCGATTTCGCGGCATATCCCACGTCAAGCAGAGCGTCTGTGACGCCTTCGCGTTCAGCCGTGATCAACTTCCTTACGAGCGTATAAAGTTCTGGGCCAGCCAGCAACTCCGAAAACTCCACCCATGAGCGCAAACCTCTGCTTAACGCATTGAACACATTGGTTACAGCTTCGTCGTTGAGCG